>NZ_JBFAZB010000056.1:0-57725 GCF_040681575.1 Kitasatospora sp. NPDC051702 | reverse complement strand
GACGGCAGCAGCGCCCGTTTCGTGCTGCACTTCCGCGAGCCCTGACGGAGGCGGTGGCGGGAGCGGTGAGGCGGGGCCCCGAGCGGGGGGCCCCGTCCTCGGACGGGGCGCGGCGCCGTTTCGGGTGGACTCCTTGCCCCCGTGGGCGGTTGACGGGGCGTGGGGAGCCGAACGTTCGGTCTGCACGCTGCGGGAACGTTCAACAAGCGAACGGCGGGTGGGGTCGAACGTCCCGTCAGGCGGGTTCCGAAAGGGCAGGTTCGCCTGTTCGAAAGGGCTGTCGTCGTTGCCCGTTCGGGTAGGAACCGGCTCGGATCCGGTGGGATTCGGGCGGTTCCGCTATTCGCGAGAGTGTCACGAGCGTCACCCTGTGTCCCGTCGGGGCCTGGTTGGTGTTAGAAACGACTTCTGAAACCCGCCGTGGAAGCCGCGCCCCGTTGTCAGGTGCATGGTGTGAATGAGCCGTGAAAGAGGTGTGCCGCTTCAGCGCTTGATGTCGCTCAACTGCCCGCTGACGTTGAGGAGTTCGTGGCACTGGGAAGCCTGCTTCCCGGACGCGGGAGTACCCGGCTGCTGGCAGACCACGCTTGCCGTCACGGTCTGGTCCTCGGGGACCTCGATGGGAGTCACCCAGTGATAGTCCTGGTTTCGGAACGTCTCCATGGCGATCGTCGTGATCGTCTGTTCGCCGAACTTGATGGTCAGCAGCCCCTGGTCGCCCTGGAAGTTGGCGGCGACCAGGTCCGTGATCCGGAAGACCTTGCCGTGCGGCACCTTGTAGCTGCCCACCGCGGATCCACCGCTGTTGGTCGTCAGGTCCACGGTGGCGGAGCTCTGCTGCTCGGTGCCGGGGACGGCCAGACCGGAACCACCGCCCGCGCCACCACCGCCGCCGCCCGAACCGCCGCCGGGCTTGGCCTGGCCGCTCGGCGTCGCGCCGCCGCCGCCCGGAGCGGGCGGGGTGGGGACGGCGGGCGGTGCGGCCGGCGGCGGGGTGAAGGCCGCGGCCTTCTGCTCGACGGCCTCGGTCGCGGCCTGCTTCGCGGAACTGCGAACCGCCGGCCGCACCAGGGCCAGCCAGGCCAGCAGCAGGGCGATCAGGGCCGCGAGCAGCGCCAGCAGCCACTTCGGCAGGAGGGCGTGCTGGACGAACTCGCCCTCCAGCACGTTCCGCCGCTCGGCCGCGGGCACTCCGCCGGGCTTCTCGGTACCGTCCTCCTCGGCGACCGCGACCTCGAACGGCCAGCTGGTCGGCTTGCCGAACCAGATCAGCTTGCGGGCGCGCACCTTCAGGCGGACCTCGGCGGACTCGCCCGGCTCCAGCCGCAGCTTCTCGGGGGTGAAGCCGAACCGCAGGTCCTCACCGGGCTGGGCGGGCGTGAACACCACCGGGACGGCGACGTTCCCGAGGTTGCGCACCGAGGTGCGGTAGCGCGCCCGGAGCCAGCCGCGCCGGCGCCGCGGCGCCAGCTCGGTGTGCAGCTCGTGGAAGGGCTCCACGGTGACGGTGGTCTCGGGGACGGTCACGAGTTCGGGGCGCTCGGCGGGCAGCACCCGCACCCCGAGCGGGAACTCGCCCGCCCGGACCTCGGGGGAGCGGGCCGGTGCGAGCCGGACGGTCACCGTCTCCGAGGTCCCCGGGAAGAGCGAGAGGCGGGCCGGCTCGACCGTCGCCCACGCGGCGCACGGCCCGACCACCTCCAACGAGTACGCCTCAACGATGTCCGTCTCGTTGCGTACCGTCAGTGTGGTCGTGGCCACGGCGCCGGGCGACACCGTCAGCGCAGGCAGGCCGAGTTCGGCGGATGCGGTCATGCCGCGACGGTAGGGCCGCGGACCGCCCCGGCGAGAGAGCCCCGCGGGCAAGCCGCGGGCACGCGCCTTGCCCGAGCGAACAGCCCGGCCCTGCCCGGCACCCCCGCCGCCCGCCCCGGCGGCACCCCCCAGACCCCGGCAGTACCGACGGCCGCCGCCACGACGCGGTGGCGCCCGGCCGTCCTCCCCCCACATCCAGTCGACATCGCAGTAGCAGAACGGAACCGGTGATGACACCGATCGAAACCACCGTCCACGAGACCGCAGTGGCGCCGAAGTACGCCCAGGTCCGGCCCCGCGGAGCCGCCGAGTCCGCCGCCGTGCGCGTCAAGCCGGGTCGGGTGCGGGTGGCGGTGTACGCGGAGGACATCATCCTGCACACCGGCGTCGTCCAGCAGTTGCGGCAACGGCCCGAGGTGGAGCTGCTGACGGAGGCCGAGGCGCCCGGCGCCCAGGTCTCGCTGATGGTCGTCGACGGGCTGAACGACGCCGTGGCCGACCGGCTGCGCAGGCTCCGGCTCAACACGTCGAGCCGGACCGGCCTGGTGGTGGGTCACTTCGAGGCCGGCGGCCTGCAGACCATCATCGAGTGCGGGGTCGGTGCCGTGCTGCGCCGCTCGGACGCCGACCAGGACCGCCTCGTCCACCTCATCACCGCCCTGGCCAACGGCGAGGGAGTCATGCCCGGTGACCTCCTCGGCAAACTGCTCGACCGGGTCGGCAGTCTCCAGCGCACCATGCTCGACCCGCGCGGCCTGACCCTGTCCACCCTCACCGCCCGCGAGGCGGAGATGCTGAAGCTGGTCGCGGACGGCTTCGACACCAGCGAGATAGCGGCGCACACCTCGTACTCCGAACGCACCGTCAAGAACGTGCTGCACGAGATCACCACCAGGCTGGGGCTGCGCAACCGGGCCCACGCCGTCGGGTACGCGATGCGCCACGGCCTGATCTGATCCGCCACGATCCGGTCCGATCCGGGTCCGGATCGGAGCGATCCGAGCCGATCCGAGCCGGTCGGAAGCCGGCACCCGGCTCCGGGGCACCTGCCCCGGAGCCGGGCCGGATTGCCCTCACGGGCACCGCGCGCTACCCCCGGCTCGGGTGCCCCGGGCCTGTCGCCCGCGCGCCCGGGCCGGAGAGACTGCCGGGCGTACCGCCCTTCTCGGTCTGTGAGGTTGAGCGTGATCCGCGCCACCGGCACCCCCCGCCCCCTGCGGCGGTCGGCGCGAGCCGCCGCCGCGATGCTGTTGTCCCTGGCCGTGGCCGTGGTGACGCTCGGCACCGCGAACCCCGACGGCCCGGCCGGCGGCACGGCGCCGGTGGCCGCCGGCGACGACTCGGCCACCGGGCGGATCGTCTTCGTGGGCACCGGCCACCGCAGCCTGGCCCGGGTGACCGGCGCGGCGACCAGCGCCCCGCTGTTCGGGCCCGGCCCGCGCCACTTCGACACCGAACCCTCCGCGCGCGGCGACCGGATCGCCTTCACCAGCCTGCGCGACGGCACGCTGCCCCAGGTGTACGTCCGCGAGGGCTCCGGCGAGGTGCGCCGGCTGACCACCGGCATGGACACCGCCCACCCCGCGCTCACCCCGGACGGCAAGGCCGTGGTCTTCGACGCGCTCGGGCCCGGCGGACGCGACGGCAAGCCCCAGCGCGACATCTGGGTCGTCAACACCGACGGCTCCGGGCTGCGGCGGCTCGCCGAGACCACCTCCAACGAGACCCACCCGACCGTCTCGCCCGACGGCACCTGGGTCGCGTACACCTGCGACGCCGACCCGGAGCACCTGCAGATCTTCGTCATGCCGATGGCCGGCGGCGCGTCACGGCGGATCACCGGGGTGACCACCGGCAGTGCCGTCGAACCGGCCTGGAACCCGGTGGACGCCCCCACCCTGCGCGACCAGATCGTCTACACCTGGGACCAGGGCGGCCAGACCGGACCGCGCCTGCGGGTCATCTCGCCCACCGGCACCGACGACCGGGCGTTCTTCCCCGGCACCGGTTCCGACTGGCGCACCCGGTCGCCCGGCTGGCTGCCCGACGGCACGGGCGTGCTCTTCCTGAGCCCCGACCGGCCCAAGGACGGCCCGACCGCGTACGAGAACGTGTACCGCGCCCCGACCTGCTCCTGCACGCCGTCCGAGCTGGTGCTCGCCGAGGACCGCGCCGTCCGGACCCCGACCTGGCTGGGCGGCCCGAAGGACGGCGGGCCCGTCGTGGACCAGAACAGCGCCGGCGCCCCGAACCTGGCCGACCTGGAGGACATCCGCCCCGACGGTGCCGACCCGCGCGACCTCGGCGTCGGCGTGCTCCGGGAGGACCCGGCGGCCGACACCGAGACCGATCCCGCCGCCGACCCGCTGTTCAACCCCCACCCCGGCTTCGACCCGTGGTTCGAGCGGCAGAGCTACACCCCGGACGGCCGGAAGATCGTGGTCACCCGCTTCGAGGACACCCCCGCCGGCCGCGTCCAGCGCATCTGGCTCACCGGCGCCGACGGCTCCGACCCGAAGCCGCTGAACCTCGCCGGGCGCGGCCCCAAGGACTGGGACACCGACCCGGCGCTCTCCCCGGACGGCCGGCTGATCGCCTTCACCCGCACCTCCCCCGGCGGCGTCGGGCCGGCCTCCGGACCCGGCCGGATCCTGGTCGCCCAGGTGTCCACCGGCGCGGTCGTCGGCACCGTCGAACCGACCGGCGGCCAGCCGGCCGCCTCGCTGGCCCAGCCCACCTGGTCCCCGGACGGCAAGCTGATCGCCTACACCAGGACCGAGGTGGTCAACGGCAACGCCGGCAACAAGCACGTGTGGACCGTGCCCGCCGACGCCCTCGACCGGCCCACCGACCTCAGCCGCGCGGCCTGCCCGGGCGACTGCGCCGTCATCGACGACAGCCCGGCCTTCGCACCGGACGGCCGGCGGATCGCCTTCAACCGCAAGGGCGGCAACGGCGGGGCCGGCCAGGGCGGCGGAGTCCTCGTCACCTCGACGACCGGCGCCGACTGCACCGTGGTGCTGCCCGCCGGACTCGACCGCAACGCCTGCCGGCGCCCCCTGCCCGACCCCTCCGCCGGCGGCCCCTTCCAGCCCCGCGACGTCGCCTGGACGGCGAACGGCGCGCAGCTGGTGCTGACCTCCCGCCGGGCCCAGCCGGCCAACTCGCCGGAAGGGCTGTCGATCTACGACTTCGCGACGGGCCGGCTCACCCCGCTCAACGACCGGCTGCCCGGGCGGCAGAAGGAGCCGAGCGTCCAGCAGTCCGTCGACCTGGCGGTCACCGCGCCCGCCGGGACGCCGCCGGTGCCGTTCGGCGGACGCACCACCGTCGAGCTGACGGTGACCAACCGCGGGCCGGCGCCCTCGCCGGGCACCGTGCTCACGGTCTCCGTCCCGGCGGGCGTCCGGCTCGACGGACTGCGGACCACGGCCGGCAGCTGCACGGCCGGGGCGCTCCGCTGCGAGTTCGGCACGCTGGCTCCCGGCGCCGTCGTCCGGGTGACCGCCACCATCGTCGGCACCCAGGCCGGCGACCAGAAGATCGGCTGGTGGGCCACCGGCACGGTGGTCGACCCGAACCCGGGGGACAACGCGGCACAGACGGTCGTGCCCGTGCAGGCCGCGCCGCCGACCCCCTCGCCGACACCGACGACCCCGTCGCCGACACCCACCCCGACACCCACCCCGACGCCCACCCCGACACCCGCCCCGACGCCCTCCACCACCACGCCGCAGCCCGCCCCGCCGGCTCCCGCCCCGCCGCCCGCCGAACCCCCGGCGCCGCCCGCGCCCAAGGCCGGACCGTCGGTCACCGTCGGCGCCCAGCCCAACCCCGGCTACGTCGGAGGCCGCGTCACCGTCACCTACACCGTGCGCAACACCGGCCAGGCCCCCGCCACCGGACTGCGCCTGCGGCTCGGACTGCCCGCCGTCGTCCCGGCCGCCGGACCGCTGCCGCCCGGCTGCACCGGCGACACCTGCGAGCTGGCCGACCTGCCCGCGGGCGGCACCGCCACCGTCCAGGTGGTGCTCGCCCCCGACGCGGCCGTGCAGACCGCCGTCACCGCCACGCTGACCACCACCGGCAGCGACGCCGCCCCCGGCGACCACGTGGCGAGCACCCCGCTGCGCATCCTCCAGCCGCGCATCACCGCCGTCCCGCCGATCGGCAAGCCCGGCTTCGTGACCTCCGTCCGCGGCCAGGACTTCCCGCCGGGCACGCCGGTGACGCTCACCTGGACGCCCGGCATCACCGCCGCCGCCGCGCCCACCCTGCCGCGCGCCGACGGCACCTTCGCGGGCCAGCTGCTCATCCTCCCGAAGGACGAGACCGGTCCGCGGACCATCACCGCCGCCGGCCCCGGGTTCTCCCCGGTCACCACCCCCTTCCTGGTCGTGACCGGCACCATCGGCCCGCCCGGGGAGGTGCAGCGCCGGTGATCCACGAAGTCGACGAGGCGCTGCGGCTGCTGCTCACCGAGAGCGGACTGCAGGACCGCGGGATCGAGCTGGTCTTCGACTCGCCCACCCGGGACTGGGCCGCCCGGCGCAACGCGCCCACCGTCAGCGTGTTCCTCTACGGCATCCGCGAGGACGTGGCCCGCCGTCAGAGCGGCACCACCGAGGAGTACGACGCCGACGGCATGGTCGTCGCCCGGCGCGGCGCACCCCGCTGGTACGAGCTCGCCTACCTGGTGACCGCCTGGACCAACCGGCCCCAGGACGAGCACCGGCTGCTCTCCGAAGTGCTCCGCTGCCTGACCGCGGCCGACGCGCTGCCCGCCCGGCTGCTCACCGGCACGCTCGCCGAACTCGGGCTCGTCGTCGGGCTGGAGACGGGCGGGGGCCGGGACGGCATGCCCTCGGTGTCCGACGTGTGGTCCGGCCTCGGCGGGGAGCTGAAGCCGTCCGTCGACCTCCGGGTGCTCGCCCCGCTGTCCGGCCCGCGCACCGCCGCCGGTCCGCCGGTCACCGAGGGACTCGTGGTGCGCGCTACCGACCGGACGGCGCAGGGGGCCCCGGACGGCGCGGACGCCGCCGCGGGCCCGGGCAGCGCGACCGCGCCCACCGGCCCGACCGACGGGCCCGACGCGACCGACGGATCGGGTGGCGCCACCGCCGACCCCGGCCGCCGGCTGCGCTACGAGGGCGGCACCGACCCGGGCCCCGACGGCTTCGCCGCTCCCCGCGAGCGCCGACTGCCGCCCGGCCGCCGCCGACGAGGCGGTGCCGCGCGGTGACCGTCGACCTCGAAGCGCCGGCCGCGAGCGCGACCGCGGCCGGCCCCGACCCCCTGTGGGAGCGCCTGCGCGGCGTCGAGGAGCGGGTCAGGGCCGCCGTCCGCGACCGCCGCGCCGTCGACCCGGACCCGGACGACCCGTACCGCGGCCAGTACCTCACCCCGGAGGGGGCCGAGCGGACCCTCGCGGCGCCCGCCGCCGACGGCCGGGCCGGCGCCGTACTCGGCGACCCGCCCCAGCCGCCGCCCGGCTCCCGGCTCGCCCGGTTCGCCGAGGCCTTCGGGCTGCTCCCCGTCGACCTCGAACTCCTGCTGGTGGCGCTCGCCCCCGACCTGGACACCCGCTTCGAGCGGCTGTACGGCTACCTCAACGACGACCTGACGCTGCGCCGGCCGACCATCGGGCTCGCGCTCGAACTGTGCGGCCTGCCCGGCGCCGGACCCGGCCGTTTCCGGTTCACCGCGCGCGCACCGCTGATCGCCGGAGGGCTCCTGGAGCTCACCGAGCCGGAACGCCCGCTGCTCTCCCGGGGGCTGCGCGTCCCCGACCGGGTGACGGCGCACCTGCTGGGCGTGGACGAACCCGACGCCGCGCTGGCCGGGCTGGTCCGGTTCGGCCGGCCCGGCGGCGGCCCGGCCGCCGAACCGTCCCGCCGGGTGCGCGCCGCCGCGGCGGACGGCACCGCCCCGGTGCACCTGCTCGACCGCGGCGGCAACGCCGGGCAGCTCGCCGTCGACGCCCTGGCCGCCCTCGGCCGCCCGGCCCTGGTCGTCGACACCGCCGTGCTCGCCGCCCGCCCCGCGGAGCCGACCGTGCGGGCCCTGGCCAGGGAGGCCCGGCTGACCGGCGGCGGCGTGGTGCTCGGCCCGCTGGAACGGCTCGAACCCGAACGCCCGGAACGCGCCGCCCTGGTGCGGCTGCTCTGCGGGCACCTGGCCGGCGTCCCCCTGCTGGTGCACGGCACCCGGCCGTGGGACCCGGCCTGGGCCGGGGACAGCCCGGTCGTCGTCGCCGTCCCGCCGCTGGACCCGGAACAGCGCGCCGAGCGCTGGGCGCAGGCGCTGGCCGAGGCGGGCGGCCCGGCCGGGCCCGGGCCGGACGACGAGCTGACCGCTGCGGTAGCCGCGTACCAGCTGGACGGCGAACAGGTGGCCAGGGCCGCCGGGGTCGCCACCAGGACGGCCGCCGCCGAGGGCCGCGCCGTCACCGCCGACGACCTGCGGGCCGCCGTGCGGGGGCAGAACGGGGCCGGACTCGCCCGGCTGGCCCGCCGCGTCGAACCCGCGGTCGGCTGGGAGGACCTCGTGCTGCCCGAGCCCACCGAGCGGCAGCTGCGCGAGCTCGCCCTGCGGGCCCGGCACCGCGACCAGGTGCTCGGTCAGTGGCGGATGCGCCCCGGCGGCGGCCGCGGCCGCGGGGTGATCGCCCTGTTCGCGGGGGAGTCGGGCACCGGCAAGACGATGTCGGCCGAGGTGGTCGCCGCGGACCTGGGCATGGAGCTCTACGTGGTGGACCTGTCCACCGTCGTCGACAAGTACGTCGGCGAGACGGAGAAGAACCTGGAACGCATCTTCACCGAGGCCTCCCAGGTCAACGGCGTGCTGCTGTTCGACGAGGCGGACGCGATCTTCGGGAAGCGCTCGCAGGTCAAGGACGCCCACGACCGGCACGCCAACCTGGAGTCCGCGTACCTGCTGCAGCGGATGGAGTCCTTCGACGGGATCGCCGTGCTGACGACCAATCTGCGCGCCAACCTCGACGAGGCGTTCACCCGCCGGCTGGACGTCATCGCCGACTTCCCGGTGCCGGACGAGGAACAGCGGCACGCCCTGTGGGAACGCTGCCTGGGCCCGTGGATCCCGCGCGGTGAGGACCTCGACCTCGCCTACTGCGCACGGCACTTCGAGCTCGCCGGCGGGTCCATCCGGGCCTGCGCCGTCACCGCGGCCTACCTGGCCGCCGAGGCCGGCCGGCCGCTGGACATGGCGCAGCTGGTGACCGCGGTGGTACGGGAGTACCGCAAGCTCGGCCGCCTCGTCCTGGAGAGCGAGTTCGGGCCGTGGACGGGCGCGCTCGGGGGCACCGGGCGGGGCTGAGGCCCGCCGGGCGGCCGGCCGGTCGGGCTCCGGACGGACACCCCGCGCCGCCCGGCGCGGCCCGCCCGGGCGCCCCGGGGTGCCCGCCGGGGCAGTGACGTTGCCCCTGGTCCGGGACCTGCGGACATGTCCCCGGGGGCGGTCCGGCGGCGAGACTCGGTGGCGACTGATCGGCCACCAGAAGGAGCGAGCATGCCGTCGTACCTCACCCCGGGCGTGTACGTGGAGGAGGTCCAGTCCGGTGCCCGGCCGATCGAGGGAGTCGGCACGGCCGTCGCCGCCCTGGTCGGCTTCGCCGAGACCGGACCCTTCCACGAACCCACCCTGGTGACGAACTGGGACCAGTACGTCCAGCAGTTCGGTGGTTTCACCGAGGGCACCTACCTGCCCCACGCCGTCTACGGGTTCTTCGCCAACGGCGGCGGCGCCGTCTACGTCGTCCGGGTCGGACGGCCCGCCGACGGCGCGGCCACCGGCCGGCCCGCGCCCGTCCGCCAGGCGCCCGCGCCCACCCCGGTGGCCGGCTTCCTGTACTCGGTGCTGCCCGCCGCCGGCGGCGACGTCTCCGTCGAGATCGCCGACGCCGAGGGCGAGAACGTCCCCGACGACCGCTTCAAGCTGGTCGTCCGCAAGGGTGCCGAGGTGGCGGAGACCTTCGAGGTCTCCACCCGCAAGAGCACCAAGGGCTACGTCGTCACCCAGCTGCGCGAGTCGAAGCTCATCGCGGTCAGCGAGCAGCCCGGCACCGCGCCCAGCCGCCCGGAGCGCCAGACCCTGGCGCTCGCCGCGGCCCCCGCGACCGGCCCGATCGCGCCCGCCGGCACCCGCGTCGACCCGGCCGAGTACGTCGGGGACGCCTCGGCCCGCACCGGGTTCGCCGGGCTGGAGTCGATCGACGAGATCACCATGGTCGCCGTCCCCGACCTGATGAGCTCCTACCAGCGCGGCGAGATCGACGCGGAGGGCGTGCGGACCGTCCAGCTGGCGGTCATGTCGCACTGCGAGCAGATGGGCGACCGGATCGCCGTCCTCGACCCGCCGCCCGGCCTGAACGCCCAGCAGGTGCGCACCTGGCGCAACGACGAGGCGGGCTTCGACTCCCGCTACGCCACGCTGTACTACCCGTGGATCAAGGTGTTCGACCCGGCGACCGGGCGCAACGCGATGGTCCCCCCGAGCGGCCACGTCGCCGGGGTCTGGGCGCGCAGCGACGCCGAGCGCGGCGTCCACAAGGCGCCCGCCAACGAGGTCATCCGCGGCGCCGTCGACCTGGAGATCCGCCTCAGCAAGGGCGAGCAGGACCTGCTGAACCCGATCGGCGTCAACTGCGTGCGGGCGTTCCCCGGACGCGGCATCCGGATCTGGGGCGCCCGCACCCTGTCCTCGGACCCGGCGTGGCGCTACCTCAACGTGCGGCGGCTCTTCAACTACCTGGAGGAGTCGATCCTCCTGGGCACCCAGTGGGTGGTCTTCGAGCCCAACGACGACCGGCTGTGGTCCAGCATCCGCCGCAACATCACCGCGTTCCTCACCGAGGAGTGGCGGCGCGGGGCGCTGTTCGGGCAGACCGCCGCGGAGGCCTTCTACGTGAAGTGCGACCGCGAGAACAACCCCCCGGAGTCCATCGACCTCGGCCAGGTGATCTGTGAGATCGGGGTCGCGCCGGTGAAGCCCGCCGAGTTCGTGGTGTTCCGGCTGTCGCAGTTCTCCGACAGCACGAGCCTCGTCAACGAGTGACCGGTCCGTCCGGCGGACCGGAGGGGCCCGGCACGGACGCCGGGCCCGTCCGGTCGCACCGGGCCGGCCCGCGCCGGTCCGGCTCCACGCAGGTCCAGTAGGTCCAGCACGTCCAGCAGGTCCAGCAGGTCCGCAACACACCGGAAGGTGACAGGAAGTCATGGCTGAAGGCGATCCGCTCTCCACACACATCTTCGGCGTCCAGCTCGGCGGCTACAACGTCGAGTCCGTCAAGGAGATCAGCAACCTCACCGTCGACCAGGACGTCGTCGAGTACAAGCAGGTGACCCAGCAGGGCAAGCTGATCGTCCGCAAGCAGCCGGGTGCCCGGCTGCCGGGGGAGGTGACGATCACCCGCGGTCTCGACAAGAGCGGGGCGTTCACCACCTGGATCAAGGAGACCCTCAACAACGGCGCGATCAACACCGCGCGCCAGAACCTCACCATCGAGGTCAAGGACACCACCGGCGCCACCCTGCGCCGCATCCAGCTGATGAACGCCTGGGCCAGCCGCTGGGAGGGCCCCACGCTCACCGCCGGCGAGTCGAGCGCCGCGACCGAGAAGGTGACCATCGTGTTCGAGGAGATCTCCGTCGAATGAGGAGACGGATCGGCCTCGACGAGCTCTTGGAGAAGGCCCCGGCGCCTGCGGCGGCCCCGGCCCCGCAGGCCGCCGCGCCGCAGCGCGGCCGGA
The DNA here is from genome assembly GCF_040681575.1 of Kitasatospora sp. NPDC051702. Classification (NCBI taxonomy): domain Bacteria; kingdom Bacillati; phylum Actinomycetota; class Actinomycetes; order Kitasatosporales; family Streptomycetaceae; genus Kitasatospora; species Kitasatospora sp. NPDC051702. Next base: position 46,141 of record NZ_JBFAZB010000056.1, on the reverse strand, counting down.
GCCCGCAGGACCACGGGCTGCAGACGGAGTTCGAGTTCGAGCTCCCGCGCGGGTACGTCGACGACGAGGGCACCGTGCACCGCCACGGTGCCATGCGCCTGGCGACCGCGCGGGACGAGCTCATGCCCCAGATCGACCAGCGCGTCAAGGAGAACCCGGCGTACCTGAGCGTGGTGCTGCTGAGCCACGTGATCACCCGGCTCGGCACCGTCACCGACGTGCACGCCGGCGTGGTCGAGCGCATGTACGCCACCGACGTCGCGTTCCTCCAGGACTTCTACCAGCGGATCAACAGCGAGGGCCACACCCGCGCCGCGGTGACCTGCCCGCACTGCGAGGGCGGCTTCGAGGTCGACCTCGCTGGTGGGCGCCTGGGGGAATGGTGACGTACGCGACCGCCCGGCTGTACGAGGAGGTCGCGTACATCGCCTACCACTTCCACTGGGAGCGGGAGTCCGTTCTCGACCTGACCCACCACGAGCGCCGGGCGTGGGTGGCGGAGATCGCGCGGATCAACACCCGCGTCAACGAAGGCGGGTGAACGGCATGGGGTTCCGGGACAGGTTCGCGCGCCGGGCCGCCGGCACCGCGCCGGCCGAGGCACCGGCGCCCGCTCCGGCGGGCGCACCGGCCGTCGACGGCCCGGCGTCGGGCAACGCACCGGCTCCGGACGGCGGTTGGCGTGACGTCGGGCCACTGGCCCGCACCCTCGCGGAGCCGGCCACCGGGGTCAGCGACGGCCTGCGGTTCCGGGGCCGGCTCGCCTCCTGGCAGAACCCCTCGCTGTCCGGCACGCTCGGGCACGCGCTGCTCCCCGCCGCCCCGGCCGGCATCCTGCGGGCGGTCGCCCGGCCGTCCGTCCCGACGGCCTCCGCCGGGACGGACGGGCCTGCCCTGCCGTACGCGGCGCCGCCGCGGGCGCCCGGCTCGGACGGCGCCGACGCGCCGGAGGAGGTGCCCGGGCAGCTCGGTGCGGTCCGGCAGGTGCAGCGGGCCGTGCCCGCCCGACGCCGCCTGCCCGCGCGGGTCACCGCGGCGCAGACCCGGGCCGCCGCCCCGGCGCGGCCTGCCGACCGGGCGGCTGCTTCCGGCTCCGCCCCCGTGGCTTCGTCCGGTGGCGTGGCCTCGCCCGGCGGTGCGCCGTCGTCCGGTGGTGCGTCGTCGTCCGCCCCCGCGTCGTCGACTGCCGCCGTGCCGTCGTCCGCCGCCGTGCCGTCGTCCGGTGCGCAGGCCCGGACCGCGCCCGCCGGCCCGGTCGTGCTGCGCCGCGTGACGCGGCCGCTGACCGCGGCGACGCGCCCGCGCACCCTGCCGCTGCGCGCCGTCACCGTGCTCCCGCCGCCCGCGGCGGAACGGGTCGCCGCACCGACGGCCGGACCCGCCGCCGCGATGTCCGCGGACCCGGTGCCGACGAGTGGCTCCCCGGCCTCCGCACCGACCCCGAGCATGCCCGCCGGTCGGCCCGAGCCGACCGAGACCCGGCCCGCCGGCCCGGCGGCCACCGCCTCGACCGCGGGCCCCGGCGGCCCGGTGCAGCGCGCCGCCGCGCGCCGTCCCGTCCTGGGGGCGCCGCTGACCGCCCTGCCCGCGAGCGCCTCGCCGCAGCCCGCCACCGAGGGCGCGGCAGGCCCCGCGGCCGCGCCGATGCCGATCGTGGCCGCGCCCGCCCCGGCGGCCCCGGGGGCGGATCCGGCCGGTGGCGCCGCGCCGCCCACCTCCGCGCCCGCGCGCGCCGAGGCCGCCCCCGTGCAGCGCGCCGCCCGCAGCGGCGGCCCCGCCGCGGCGCCGTCCACGGTGAACCCCGGCGTGCGGCGCACCGACTCCTCGACCTCCGCCACCCCCGGCGCGTCCGCCGCCCGGGCCCGTGGCGGGCTGGGCGCACCGCTGGCCGGGCTCCCGCCGACGGCCGGCGTGCCCGGGCCCGGCGGCCGGCGCAGCCCGGCCCGGCGGTCCACGGCCCCGACGCCGGAGGGCGGCACCGCTGCCCCCGCGCCGCGCCGCACGGCGTCGCCTGCCGCTCCCGGATCCGGGAGCGGGGGCGCGGCCGCGGCCAGGCCTGCGGCCTCCGCAGGGAGCGGCGGGGCGGAGGCTTCCGGGTCCACGCGGTCGGAGCAGCACCGAGCGGCGACCGGCCCGGGCACTACCGCGGTGCAGCGCGCACTCGGCAGCGCCGGCCCCGGCCCTGGGCCCGGCTCCGGGCAGCACGCCGCCCCGGACGCCCCCGGTACCGGCTCGGGTGCCGGTCCGGGTGTCGGTCGAGGCGCGCAGGGTGGCTCCGCGCCCTCGGGCGCCGTCGCCCGCCCAGCCCCGGGCACCCGGCCGGTCGTGACGGCCACGGGCGGCGGAGTGCCGCTCGTCGTGGCGCGGGCACCGATCGGCGGCGCGGCGGCGACCGCGCCCGGCCACCGGACGCGGGGCCTGCTCGGCGCGCGTGCCATGACCTCGACGCTCGCGGCGTCCGCGGCGGCAGCTCCCGTGTTCGGTGCCTCCGCGTCAGGCTCGGCCCCGGCGCCGGCCGCTCCGCCCGTGGTACGGGCCTCCTGGCGCCAGGAGCCGGCGGCACGCGCCGTCGAAGCGGGCGCGCCACCGGCCGGTGAGCCGGCCGGGCCACCGGCCGCCCCCGCGACCTGGCGCAGCCGGGCCGCGGCCGTCCTGCGTGCCCCCCGAACCGGTGGGGAGCGCGGCGAGTCTTCCGCCCGCCCGGCTTCGTCGGCCCGCGCGGCCGCTGACGGGCGAGCGCCCGTGCAGCGCTCCGGGTCCGACGGGGCCGGTCCGCTGCCGCGCGGCCGCTCGGCGGCGCAGGGCCGGTCCGACCGGGCGGGGAACCCGGGCGCCGGGCATCCCGGGGCGGGCTCGACGGCTTCGTCGGCCCCGTCCGGTCCGTCCGGTGGGCCCGGCACCACGACCTCGGGGACGGGACCGTCGCCGGTGCAGCGGTCAGCTGTCCCCGGCGGCCGGGCCGCCGCGCGGCGGGCCCGGTCCGGCGGTGCCGGTCCGACGGCTTCGCCTGTACGGGCCGCCGTGCCCGATGGCCGCCCCGGCGTTCCGGCGGACGACCGGCTGCCGCTGTCGACGGGTGGATCCGACTCCAGTGCGCACCGGTCGCCGTCGCGCGCCGGTGGCACCGCGGAGGCGCGAGCCGTCGCCGGTACGTCCACCGTGCCGGCGTCGACCGCGCCCGCGTCCGGGCGACTGCAGCGCAGGGTGAGCCCGACGCCGTCGGACGCGGCGGTCCGGCCCGGCGCGGCGCCCGCGACGGCCGTCGCGGCGGTCGGTCGTGTCTGGTGGGGGCGGCGGAGGTCCGCTCCCGCCGCCGGAACGGACGGGACCGCGACGGACGTCCGGCGGGCCGTGCCCGGGGGCGGCGCGGCGGGCCCGTCCGCACCCGTGGCCGCGGGCTCCCCGACCGGCCTCGTCGGCCCGGCGGCCGACCGGGTCTCCGTTCCCCGGGCTGCCGCCCGGCCCGTCGGTGCGGCCGGGCACGGTACGCCGGCCGCCGGGCCGCTGCCGAGCGTGCAGCGGTCCGCTTCGGGCGTTCCGGCCCCCTCGGGCCCGGGCGCGTCGCCCGCGCCCTCCGGGGGCGGCGCGTCGCCGTTCGTTCCACCGCCCGGTGGTGCCGGGGCCGTCGCCGGCTCCGCCGCAGCCTCCGTGGCTTCGTCCGCCTCATCTGCTTCGTCCGCCGGTTCGCGGCGGTCCGCGCCACGTGGCGCGGTGCCCGTGCCCGTGGTGCGCCCGGCCCCGCCGAGGGACGTGGCGGACCGGGCGGCCGTCCAGCGGCTGCCGATCGCCGGCCCCGCCGCCCAGCCCGCCGCACCGCCGGTGCCGTCGCTGTCCCCGCTGGCCCCGTCGTCACCCGGCGCCGGGGGCCGGTCGCTGCCGGGGTTGCCCGGTACGGGCGCCGCGTCGGCGCCCCGTCAGGTGGTGTGGCGGGCACCGGTCCGGGGCGGCGCGAGCGGCGCTCCCGGGCCGGCCGCGGGGTCGCAGCCCGGGGTGGCGGCGGACACCGCGCGGGTGCTGCAACGGGTGGCCGAGCACGCGGGCCTGACCGGGGTGCCGATGACGGCCGTTCCGGCCGGCAGCCCCGTGGTGTCCCGCTCCGCGGTGCCGGGCGGGCCGGGGCTGCCGCACCCGGGCGCGGCCGCCGGTGCCCAGGAGGGCAGCGGGGCGCAGGCCGGGGGCGCCTTCGGGGCGGACCACCTCGACGAGCTGGCCCGGCGTCTGATCGAGCCCGTCGGACGGCTGCTGCGCGCCGAACTGCGCAGGGGAAGGGAACGCGCCGGGCGGCCGTACGACGGTCGCCGGTGAGGGCGCGGGGCGGACATCGGCGGGCAGGCGACGGAGGCGGGACATGACCGACAACATCTTCGCGACGAGCGTGTTCTTCAGACTCACGATCGGCGGCAACGACCTGGGGGAGTTCACGACCTGCTCGGGCCTGGGCGCACAGGTGGAGATCCACCAGTACGCCGAGGGCGGCAACAACGGCTTCTCCTGGCAGCTGCCGGGGCGCATCACGTGGTCGAACATCACGCTCACCCGGGCGGTCACCGCGGACACCCTCAAGATCGCGCGCTGGCTGGACGAGACGGTGCGCCGGGTCGAGCCCAAGGACGGCGAGATCGTGGCGCTGCGCCCCGACCTGAGCCGGATCGTCAGCTGGCAGGTGCTGGGCATCGTCCCGGTGAGCTGGCAGGGCCCGTCCTTCGACCCGTCGAACTCGCAGGCCGCCGTGGAGACCCTGGAGATCGCCCACGCGGGCCTGCGCCCGTCCTGACCGGGCCGGCCCCCACCCGGCCGGTCGGTCCCACCGGCGACCGGACCGCCGGACCGCCACGGACCACCGGGCGACCGGACCGCCGCCGACCACCGAACCGCCACAGACCAGCAGACGACCAGACGACCAGACGACCAACGGAAGGAGGTGCGGGATGTCCTCGGTCCCCGCGAGCGTGACCCGGGCCCAGGTGACCATCATGGAGCCCCCGTCGACCGTCGGCGCCCAGCCGGGCGGCGTGCTCGTGCGGCTCCGGCTGCAGTTCAACCCGGCGAGCCTCGTGCTGAGCAAGTCCACCGAGTGGCGCCGCACGCCGTCCCGGACGGCCGGCCAGTCCGCGCTGCCCGAGTTCGTCGGCAGCGGGCCGCGCTCGCTCTCCCTGGAGGTGTTCCTCGACGCCACCGCGACGCACGACAACTCCGTGGAACGGGCGGTGGAGCAGCTGATGACGGCCTGCGTGCCGACCCCGAGCAGCCTGGCGCGCAAGACGCCGTCGAGCCCGTGGATCCGGCTGGACTGGGGGACGTCGAGGACGACCTCGTTCAACGGGGTGCTGAGCGCCCTGTCCGTCACCTACTCGCTGTTCGACGTGGACGGCAAGCCGCTGCGGGCGACCTGCTCGCTCACCATCGACGAGGCCAGCGTCGACCCGGCGGGCCAGAACCCGACGTCGGGCTCGATGGAGGCCCGCAGCACCCACCGGGTGATCGCGGGGGACAGCCTGCCGCTGCTCGCCTGGCGCGAGTACGGCGACGCGACGGCGTGGCGGACCATCGCCGAGGCCAACGACCTGGACGACCCGATGGTGCTCGTCCCCGGCACGGAGCTGATCGTTCCGGCCGTCGACGACCGGGCGCGGGGTGGTCGGCCGTGACCACCCCCGAGGCGCGCGGCGGCCGTTCCTTCGCCGCCGACCCGATCGTCGAGGCACCGGGCCCGCTCCCGGCGGCGTGGGCGGCGCAGCTGGTCTCCTGCGACATCGAGGAGAGCGTCGGCCTGCCCGACACGGCCGTCCTGGTGTTCCGCGACGCGTACCACGGCTTCCTCGCCGAGACCGGCATCACCATCGGCACCAAGCTGAAGGTCTCGGTGGTGACCGTCCAGGACCACGCGCAGGAGCGGCTGTTCACCGGGGAGGTGACGGCACTGGAGCTGGACGTGGACGCCACGGGCTCGTTCACCGTGGTGCGGGCCTCCGCGGTCACCCACCGGCTGATGCGAGGCCGCCGGGTGAAGGCCTTCCGCACCATGACGACGGCGGACATCGTCCGCCAGGTGGCGGCGGGCGCGGGGCTGGGCTGCGGCCGGGTCGACGCGTTCCCCGTCGTCCACCAGCAGCTCTCGCAGGCGAACGTCTCCGACTGGGAGTTCCTGCAGTACCTGGCGCAGGAGAGCGGCGCGCAGGTGCGGGTGGACGACGCCGGGCTGCTGGAGTTCGTGAAGCCCGAGCCGGCCTCCAAGGCGCCCGCGCCCTCGACGCCCGCCCCGCAGAACCCGCTGGTGCTGGAGTACGGCCGCAACCTGCTGGAGCTGCGCGGCGTGCTGACGGGCGGCGGCGGGGCGGACGCGGTCGAGGTGCGCGGCTGGAACGTGACCACCAAGAAGGCCCTGGTCGCCACCGAGCCGTCGGTGAACGGCGAGACGGTGCGCCCCGGGCTGAGCCCGTCCACGGTGGGCGCGGCCTTCCCGGGCAAGAGCCGGATGACCGTCGCCGACACGCCGTACCGCACCCAGGCGGAGACCGCGGCCGCGGCCGGGTCGATCGCGGCCTCGGTGGCCGCCGGGTTCGGCGAGCTGGAGGCGGTGGCGGAGGGCAACCCGAGGCTGCGGGCGGGCACGCCCGTCGCCCTGGGCAACGTCGGCGCGGCCTTCTCCGGCCGCTACACCGCGACGGCCGTGCGCCACCTGCTGGAGCCGTACCGCGGGTACCGGACCACCGTCGTGGTGAGCGCGGCGCCGGACCGCTCGCTGGCCGGGCTGGCCGCCGGGGGCGCCGCGCCGCCGCGCGGGCCGCGGATTCCGGGCCTGGCGATCGCCGTGGTCACCGACGTCCGGGAGCCGGGCGGTGCGCAACGCGGCTGGGTCCGGCTGAAGTTCCCGTGGCTGGACGACACCTACGTCTCGGACTGGGTGCGCACCGTCCAGTGGGGCGGCCAGGGCGGCGGCGGCGTGTTCAGCCCGGAGGTCAACGACGAGGTGCTGGTCGGCTTCGAGCAGGGCTCCCTGGACAGCCCGTACGTGTTGGGGGGCCTGTACAACGGCGTCGACAAGCCGTCGCGGCACGACGTCCCGCTGGTCGACCCGGCCTCGGGGAAGGTCAACCGCCGTTCGCTGGTGTCCCGTTCGGGCCACCGGATGGAACTGCTGGACGTCCCCGGCGGGCCGTCCGGCGTCCGGCTGGCCAGCGGGGACCGCAAGCTGGAGGTCAAGCTGGACGAGCAGCGCGGCGAGATCGTGCTGACGGTCTTCGGCGCGGCCGGCGCGGCGGCGAGCTCCGTCCGGCTGTCCTCCTCCGGCGTCACCATCGACGCCGGCACCGGGGCCGTGAACCTGCGGGGGGCGTCGGTGAACGTCACCGGCCGGACCGAGGTCACCGTGGACGGCGGCGCGCTCGCGGTGCTCAAGGCGGCGCTGGTGCGCATCAACTGAACCGACAAGTGATTGACGTGACGTCAGACATGCTTCCCACTGGGAGGGTTGACGTCCACCCGGCCCGCACCGACCGAACCCGCGTCGATGCGGGTCGCACACCCGGGGCGGGCCGGCCCCGAAGACCGCCCCGGCCCCGCACACCATCCGATGGGAGACCGCACATGCCACCCGCAGCCCGGACGGGCGACACCACCGACCACGGCGGTGCCCTCACCACCCCGCCCCCAGGCGCCCTCGCGGTGGAGACCGTGCTGATCGGCGGCCGACCGGCCGCCGTCGCCGGCAGCCTGCACGCCTGCGTCCCGCACGTCGAACTCGGGCCCGCCAACGTCGTGCTGCCCGACCTCGGGGCGGTGGCCAGGGGCGAGGTGCTGATCGGCGGGCTCCCGGCGGCCCGGATGGGGGACAAGACGGCCTGTGGCGCGCGGATCCTGACCGGCGCGTTCACCGTACTGATCGGGGGCGTCGCATGACCGCCAACTTCATCGGCCGGGGCTGGGCCTTCCCGCTCCGGGTCAACGCCACGGGCGGGATCGGCATGGTGGACCGGGACCGGGAGATCGAGGAGGCCATCCGGCTCATCCTCGGCACCGCCCCCGGGGAGCGGCCGATGCGCCCGGAGTTCGGCTGCGGCATCCACGAGTACGTGTTCGCGCCGAGCGACGGCAGCACCGCCGGGCGGATCGCCCGCGAGGTGCGCATCGCCCTGGAGCGCTGGGAACCCAGGATCGAGGTCGACGACGTCGTGATCGCCTTCGACACCGTGGACGACGGCACGCTCTACATCGACGTCCACTACACCGTGCGGTCCACCAACGACCGCCGCAACCTGGTCTTCCCCTTCTACACGATCCCGGCCTCCCCGGACGCCCCGGAGACCTCCGGCGCCCTGAGCGGGGGAGCGCTCTGATGCCACTGCCCTCCCCGAACCTGGACGACCGCCGCTTCCAGCAGCTCGTCGACGAGGCCAAGCGGTTCGTGCAGCAGCGCGCCCCGGAGTGGACCGACCACAACGTGTCCGACCCCGGGGTCACGCTGATCGAGACCTTCGCGTACATGGTCGACCAGCTGCTCTACCGGCTGAACCGGGTGCCCGAGAAGAACTACTCCGCCTTCCTCGACCTGCTGGGGGTGCGGCTCTTCCCGCCGTCCGCGGCGACCGCCGAGGTCGACTTCTGGCTGTCGGCCCCGCAGCCCGAGACCGTCCTGCTGCGTGCCGGCACCGAGGTCTCCACGCAGCGCACCGAGACCGAGGAGGCGGTGGTCTTCTCCACCGTCGAGGACCTGCCGGTGGTGCCGAGCTCCCTCGACCGGCTGGTCACCGTCTCCGCCGCCGGGGAGCAGAGCGACGGCACCACCCGGCTCGCCGACGGCGTGGACGTGCCCTGCTTCCAGCCGCGCCCCGAGGTCGGGGACGCCATGCTGTTCGCCCTGCCGACGGTCGTGCCCCGCTGCATCCTCGTGGTCCGGCTCGACAGCCGGGTCGAGGGCGTCGGCGTCGACCCCCGGCAGCCGCCGCTGGCCTGGGAGGTGTGGGACGGCGCGCGGTGGACCGCCTGCGAGACCGGCACCGACACCACCGGCGGCCTCAACCGCCCCGGTGAGGTCGTGGTGTTCGTGCCCGCCGGGCACACCGCCTCGGTGGTCGCCGGGCGCCGGGCGGGCTGGCTGCGCTGCCGGGTGACGGCGCCCGAGCCGGGCCAGCCGTTCTACGCGGAGTCCCCGACGATCCGCCGGGCCGAGGTGTTCACCGTCGGCGGCACCGCGACCGTCGTCCACGCGCAGAGCGTCGTCGACGCGCCGCTCGGCGCCTCGGAGGGCGTCGCCGGCCAGCGGTTCCGGCTCGCCCGGCCGCCCGTCCTGCTCGACGACGGGGCCCCGGTGGTCGAGGTGTCGGCCGGCGAGGGCTGGGAGCGCTGGAGGGCCGTCGAGCACTTCGGCGACTCCGCGCCGACCGACCGGCACGTGGTCATCGACGCCACCACGGGCGAGTTCGCCTTCCCGCCCGCCGTCCGGGAACCCGACGGCACCCTGCGCTCCTTCGGCGCGGTGCCGCCCAAGGGCGCCCAGCTGCGGGTGCCGCACTACCGCACCGGCGGGGGGACGGCCGGCAACGTCGCCCGGAGCACCATCACCGTGCTGCGCAGCTCCGTTCCGTACGTGGCCAGTGTGGACAACCGCGAGGCGGCCCGGGGCGGGGTCGACGGCGAGACGGTGGAGAACGCCAAGCAGCGGGCCCCGCACGTGCTGCGGCTGCAGGAACGGGCCGTCACCGCGGGGGACTACGAGCTGATCGCCCGCCAGGCCGCGCCCTCCGCGGCCCGGATCCGCTGCGTGCCGGCCGTCGCCGGGGAGGCGGGCGCCGTACGGGTGCTCGTGGTCCCCGACGCGGTCGCCGACGAGGGCGACCGGCTGCGCTTCGAGCAGCTGATCCCCGGGGAGCCGATGCTGGCCGCGATCGCCACCGCCCTCGACGAGCGGCGGCTGGTCGGCACCCGGCTGCTCGTCCAGCCGCCCTCCTACCAGGGGGTGACGGTGGTGGCCCGGCTGGCGACCGACGCCCCGGACGCGGACCGGGTCCGCGAGGCGGCGCTCACCGCGCTGTTCCGGTACCTCAACCCGCTGCGCGGCGGGGCGGACGGGTCGGGCTGGCCGTTCGGCCGGTCCGTGCAGTACGGGGAGATGTTCGCGGTGCTGCAGCAGGTGCCCGGCGTCGCCGCGGTCGACGAGCTGCGCCTCTTCCCGGCGGACCCGATCACCGGGCGCCGGGGCGCGCCCGCCGAGCGGGTCGACGTCGCCCCCGACGCCCTCGTCTTCTCGCACCAGCACCAGGTCGTGGTGGGCCCGCTGGCCGGGGACGGTCCGCGGTGAGCCGGGCCGCCCTGCCGGGGCTGCGCAGCCCCCACCCGATCGGCGGGCTGCTGCCCTCGATGTACGCCGAGGACGACCTCGCCCAGCGGTTCACCGCGGGGCTGGACACCGTCCTCGCCCCGGTGTTCGCCACCCTGGAGAACCTGCCCGCCTACTTCCAGGCGCGGCTGGCCCCGGCCGACTTCCTCGACTGGCTGGCCGGCTGGGTCGCGGTGGACACCGACCCGGCCTGGCCGGAGGAGGTCCGGCGCGCCGTCGTCGGCCGCGCGCTCGAACTGCACCGGTGGCGCGGCACCCGGCGCGGGCTCCAGGAACGGCTGCGGCTGGTCCTCGGTGCCGGTGCGCAGGTCGTGGACGGCGGCGGAGCGGCCTGGTCCACCGACGCGGACGCGGCCCTGCCGCCGGCGCCGTCCGGGGAACTGCTGGTGCGCGTCTGGCCGGAGCGCACCCCGCAGCTGGACGAGGAACAGGTGCTGGCCGTCGTCCGGGCGTCCTGCCCGGTCCATCTCACCTGCCGGGTGCAGGTGTTGCCCGGTCCACCCGGGACGGAGGAGAGCTGAGCGATGCGTACGTGTCCCGAGTGCGGAGTGGCCAACGAGGACGGGGACGACTTCTGCGGCAACTGCGGGGCCTACCTGGGGTGGTCCGCGGGGAGGCCGTCGTCGGCCCCGCCGTCGGCCCCGGCCCCGGCCGGTGGTGGGCCCGCGGGTGGCGGTGAGGCAGCGGCGCCGTCGTCGTCGCCGTCGCGGGCGGTGGGGGCCGCCGCGGAGCCTCCGGCCCGCGAGGCGGGCGTCCGCGCGTCCGCGGCCGGGGCGCCGGCCGCCGGTGCGCCCGCCGCGCAGCCGGTCCGGGCCGCCGCCCCCGAACCGCCGGCTCCGGCGACGTCTGACGACACGCCGGCCACCGACACACCGGCCACCGGTCCGGCGAGCGCCCGTGCCACCGGGCGCACCCGCGGCCTCCGGCGCACCCTCGACACGGTGCGCAGCGTCCGCACGGGGCGCACGTCCGGCACCGGGGCCACCGGTGGCCTGGACGCGGCCGTCACCGCGGCCGCCGAGGCGGCGGCCGGGGCGGCGCTGGACGCCGCCGGGACGGGCACGGCCGGGACGGGCACGTCGGCGACGACGGGGCGGACCTCCCGGAGCGGATTCCCCGCGGCCGGGAGCGCCACGGCCGGGAGCACCGATTTGGGGACGCCCGCTTCGGGGACCCCCGCTTCGGGGAGCGCCGAGGCCGTGACTCCCGGCGCCGGTAGCGTCGGTGCCCCCGCCGCCCCGAGCACCGCGGGCCCCGAGACGCCCGGGACGGGCGCCGCCGGGAGCGGCACCGCCGAGACGGGGCGGACCTCCCGGACCGGCCGCACCTTCCGGACGGGCCGCACCTCCCGGACGGAGCGCGCCGCGGACGCCGGGAGCACCGGGGCCGCCGGCCCCCCTGACAGCGCCGGCACGGGGGCGCCCGGGACGGGCACCGCGGAGGCGGACACCGCCGGAACCGGGCGCACCTCCCGGACCGGCCGCACCCTCGGGGCCGCGCGCGCCGCCGACCCGGCGCCGGTCCAGCCGGGCCCGGTGCAACCGCGCCCCGAGGCCGTCCGGCAGCCCGAGGCGGACCCGGTGGCCGTGCAGCCCGCCAAACCGGTCGCGCCGCGTCCGGTGGTCCGGCCGTCCACGGCCGAGGAGGCCCAGGTCGGCCCGCCCTGCCCGCGGTGCCAGACGCCCAACCGGCCCGACCGCCGGTTCTGCCGGCGCTGCGCCGCGCCGCTGACCGTCGCCGAGGCCGCTCCCGCGCTGCCCTGGTGGCGGACCCGTTGGCCGTTCCGCCGTCGGGTGCGGATCGGCGGCTCCGGCACCGCCCTGCGCCGGATGATCGCGGTGCTGGTGGTGGCGGCGCTGGTGGTCGCCGGGGTCCTGCTCTACCCGGCGGGCCGCAACGCGTACGAGGACGTGCTGGACAAGCTGCGCGACGCCAAGGCGATCACCCCGACCGGGGTCGAGGCGAGCGCCGCCGCCGGCGGGCACCCCGCCGCCCAGGCCGTGGACGGCCTCAGCAACAGCTACTGGGCCGCGCCGCGCACGGGGGACTCGATCAGCTTCACCTTCGCCAAGCCGTTCCGGCTGGTCGACGTCATCGTGCACGGCGGGTCCTCCACCGAGCCGCAGGAGTTCCAGAAGACGGCGCGGCCGATCGGCCTGGACCTCCGGGCGACCAGCTCGGACGGGAAGGTGCACGAGCAGAAGGTGACCCTGAACGACAAGCCGGGCCCGCAGACGGTGCTGACCGGGGTGAGCGACGTGGTGAAGGTGACGCTGGTCGTCCGTGAAGCGGCCGGCCCGGAGGGCGGCCCGATCGCCCTCGCGGAGGTGGAGTTCTTCAAGCGTTGAAGAGCGGGCTGCGGCCGTGTTCCCGGACGCCGGCGTGGGAGGCTACCCGGGTACCGCCGCAGCCCGCGACCAGGAGCACCGCCATGCACCGACCGCCCGCCCTCCGACTCGACGCCACCGCCTCCGGGCACCCGGCGGGGATCCTCGACGCGGCCGAGCGGGCCGAACAGCGCGGCATGGACCGGCTGGTGGTCGCCGAGACCGCCTACGACCCGTTCCTGCAGCTGGCCCGGGCGGCCGACCGCACCCGGTCGATCGAGCTGGCCACGGGCATCGCGGTGGCCTTCGCCCGCACCCCGATGACGCTCGCCTACCAGGCGTGGGGCCTGCACGCGGCCTCCGGCGGACGGGCCGTCATCGGGCTGGGTTCGCAGGTCAGGCCGCACATCGAGAAGCGTTTCGGGATGCCCTGGGACCGTCCGGCGGGCCGGATGCGCGAGTACGTCCACGCCGTCCGGGCGATCTGGCACAGCTGGCAGACCGGTGAACGGCTGCGCTTCCGGGGCGAGTTCTACACCCACACGATGATGTCGCCGGTCTTCTCGCCCGACCCGGTCCCGGCGGGGGTGCCGCGGATCCTGCTGGCCGGGGTCGGCCCGCTGATGACCCGCACCGCCGGGGCGGTGGCCGACGGGTTCCTGAGCCACCCGTTCTCCTCTCCCGCCTACCTGTCGGAGCAGGTGCTGCCCGGGCTGACGGAGGCCCGGGCGCGGGCGGAGGCGGACGGCGAGCCGTGGACGGACCGGCCGTTCGAGATCACCGGCAACGTGCTGACCGCCACCGGCCGCACGGAGGAGGAGCTGGCCGCCAACCGGGCCGGGGTGCGGGAGCGGCTGGCCTTCTACGCCTCGACCCCGGCCTACCGCCCGGTGCTCGCCCGGTACGGGTGGGAGGGGCTCCAGGAGGAGCTGCACACCCACTCGGTGCGCGGCCGCTGGGCGGAGATGGCGGCGCTGATCGACGACGAGGTGTTCGACACCTTCGCGGTGTCGGGCCCGGTGGAGGAGGTCGCCCGCGAGCTGACCCGCCGCTACGGCGGGCTGGTGACCCGGCTCTCCGTCAGCCTGCCGCCGGACGCGGACCCGGAGCTGGGCCTGGACGTCCTGGCCGCGGTCCGTGCGCTCGACGGGCCGCAGCCGGCCTGACCCTCCACCGGGGCGCTCCGCCCGGCCGCGCCGAACGCGGCGCCGACCGGGCGCGCTCCGTACCCGATCGGTCGGGCGGCGGCCAAGTCCGGGCAGATTCGGGCAACGCATCCCCGTCCGCACCTGTGGGCGGCAGGATCACGCCGAGGAACGTGACGCGCCGCCCGGCGGTCCGTCACGGTGCCTGTCATGTCTTGGCCATCCGTCGACGCCCGTGGGGGTGCCCGCTTGACCGTGCCGGACGACCACCCAGCCCCGGACCGCCCCACCGAGCCCGGGGCCTCCGACCACCTCGCCGACTTCGACGAGTTCCTGCGCGTCTGCGCCGAACTGACCGGCTTCGACGAACCCGAGCTGCGCGCCACCGGCGTCGCCCACGAGCACCACCGCACCGTCCTGGCCCACCGGGTCCGCGACGACCACGCGCTGGTCCACCTCTGGTACGTCGGCGCCTGGCCGGGCGAACAGCCCTCCTCCGTCCACGCCCACGACCAGGGCCTGGTCTGGCGGACCTTCCACGCCGCCCCGCCCGGCTCCGCCGCCCCCGGCCACGGCAGCTGGGCCGAACCGCCCCGCGGGAGCGGTGCCCGGTGACCGCCCGCTGGGACGCCGTCGTGGTCGGCGCGGGCTTCGCCGGCACCCTGGTCGCCCACCGCCTCGGGGCCCACGGCCGGCGCGTCCTCGTCCTGGAGGCCGGACCGGTCGCCCCCACCCCCGCCGAGACCGCCGCCGCCCACCGCGCGGCCGGCGGCGGCCCGCCCACCTCGCCGTACCCGCACAGCCCCGACGCCCCCTCGCCCGACGTCACCGACCTCGCCGGGCTCCCCGGCGGCGGCTTCACCGCCACCGGACACCTCCGCCAGTACGGACCGCAGCCCTACGCCAGCGGCTACCTGCGCGCCAACGGCGGCACCGGGCTGCTCTGGACCGGGCTCACCCCGCGCATGCACCCCGAGGACTTCCGCACCGGCGACCTCGGGCGCGGCCGCAACTGGCCGATCGGCTACCACGACCTGGAGCCGTACTACCGCGCCGCCGAACACGAACTCGGCGTGGCCGCCGACGCGGCGCAGCAGCGCAGCGCCGTCGGACTGCCCATCCCGGAGGACTACGCCTTCCCCATGCGGGCGATCCCGGCCAGCCACCTGGACCGGCTGCTCGCCCGGGCCCTCGACGGCCGGACGGTGCGCGACCCGGCCGGGCCGGGCCCCTCCCGGCTCGCCGTCACGCTCACCCCGCACGCCCGCAACGGCCTGCCCACCCGCCCCGGCGACGCCGTCGGGCCGCCCTGCGCGGGCAGCGCCAGCTGCGTGCCGGTCTGCCCGAGCGGGGCCAAGTACACGCCCCTGCGGACCCAGGCCCGCTGGGCGGCCGGCGTCGAGCTGCGCACCGACGCCGTGGTGAGCCGGGTGCTGGTCGACCCGGCCACCGGGCGCGCCACCGGCGTGACCTACCTGGCCGGCGGCACCGTCCACCGGGTGGACGCGGACCTGGTCGTCCTCGCCGCGCACGCCGTCGAGAACGCCCGGCTGCTGCTCCTGTCCGGCCTGACCGGCCGCAGCGACCAGGTGGGCCGCAACCTGATGGACCACCCGGCGCTGCTCACCTGGGGGCTGATGCCCCGCCCGGTCGGCCCCTACCGTGGGCCCGGCTCGACCAGCGGACTGGAGGCCTTCCGGTTCGGACCGGTCCGGGCCCGCCGGGCGCCGTTCCGGATCGAGATCGGCAACTGGGGCTGGTCCTGGGCCGGCGGCACGCCGCAGGCGGAGACCGCAGCGCTGCTGGCCGCCGGACTGCGGGGCGAGGAACTGCGCGAACGCCTCGGCGACCGGCTCGGCCGTCAGTTCTCCCTCCAGTTCGAGCTGGAGCAGCCCGCCGACCCGGCCAACCGGGTCACCCTCGACCCGGACCGCCGGGACCGGCTCGGGCTGCCGGCCCCCGCCGTCCGCTACGACCTCGACGAGTACGTCCGGGAGGGCCTGGCCTCGGCCCGCGCGGTGTCGGACCAGCTGTTCGCGCTGCTCGGCGCCGAGGACCACACCGCCTACCCGGCGGGGCCCGGCTGGCCGGGGCGGGTGGAGCACCGGGGCGTCGCCTACGGCTACCGCGGCGCGGGCCACGCGGGCGGCACCCACCTCATGGGCGACTCGCCGGCCACCTCGGTCGTCGACCAGTGGCAGCGCTGCTGGGACCACCCGAACCTGTACGCCGTCGGGTGCGGCTCGATGCCCTCGCTCGGCACCTCCAACCCCTCCCTCACCATGGCCGCACTCGCCCTGCGCAGCGCCGAGCGGATGGACCGGGACCTGCAGGAGCTGCGCCGCCCGCTGCCCGTGACCACCGCGGCCCGTCCGGCCGGGCCGGACCCGTCGCCGTCGGGCCCGTCCGTGCCCGGCCCGGCCGACCGCCACCTGCCGGGGCCACGCCCGTCCGACCCCCACCCGTCCGACCTCCACCCGTCCGATCTCACGGAGACGCCATGACCGGCCTGCCGCTCCCGCCCGTTCCCGAGCCGTACCACCTGCCGTTCCACTACGGCGCGCTGCACAACATCGGCGTCGACTACCTGGTCGCACCCGAGCGGGCGCGCGAGCTGCTCCGCAAGCGCCACCCCGGGCTGACCGTCGCCGTCTTCGACGGCCGGGCCTGCGTGTCGCTCAACTACCAGCTGTACTTCGCCCAGTACCCGAACGGCGGCGGCGTCACCGAGGAGCTGGAGATCAACCTGGTCGCCCACCCGGCGTTCGCCGAGGACCGGCTGCCCGAGCTCGACTACGGCGGCTACGCCCGTGGCCACGACCAGACCAAGCTGCTCGGCATCGCCCGGCTCCACGTCCTCTGCGACAACCCGCTCGCCATCGACGCCGGGCGCCGCCTCTACGCCGAGCCCAAGCACCCCGGCTGGTTCGAGACCACCCTGCCCTCGCTCAACGCGGCGGCCGTGCAGGAGCGTTGGTCCGTCTCCTGCCGCCGCGCCGAGCTCGGACCGGACGGGCTGCGCCGCCACGACGAGCAACTCCTCGCCCTGGACGTGGACCTGGGCGGGCTCACCCCCGAGTCCGTCAACAACACCCCGATCACCGGCTACGGCACCGACGAGGAGGGCCGGCTGCTCGCCGGGCCGCTCAACGTCCACCAGCCCTACCGCTACCACGCGTTGGACGGCCGCGCGGCCGACCGCGTCCGCCTCGACGTGGGCAACCCCGCCGAGGAGGCCGCCCGCGACCTCGCCCACCTGATCGCCGACGCGCCCGCCGCAGGCGTCTGGACGTACCAGTCCGCGCCCGTCGCCGCCCACAACCGCGCCTACTACGTCCGGTAGCCCGCGGAGCCCTGTCGCGGCACCGTCGGTGGCGCACCCCCGGGTGGTGCGCCACCGGGGCTCACCCCGGTGGCGGAGGCCCGCCCGGACCGGTGAGGGCGGCCGGCACCCGCCGGCCTGGCGCCGCCGGCCCGGTGGCCGGGGCGGCCGGCGCCCGGGCCCAGCGGCCGGCGAGCACCGTGCCGGTGACCAGCTGGAGCTGGTGGTAGGCCATCAGGGGCAGCGCCAGTACCCCGGCCTCGGGGCCGAACAGGACGGTGGCCATCGGCAGGCCGTTCGCCAGGCTCTTCTGCGAGCCGCAGAGCACCGCGGCGATGGTGGCCGCCCGGTCCAGCCGGAGCAGCCGGGCGCCCAGGGCGGTGGCGGCCAGCGCGGCGGCGAGCAGGGCGAGCAGCACCGCGAGCAGGCCCAGCAGGGCGCCCGGCCCGGCCAGGCCCCAGCTGCCCCGGGCCGTGGCCGCGCTGAACGCCGTGTAGACGACGAGCAGGATCGAGCCGCGGTCCACCGGGGTCAGCACCCGTCTGTGCCGGGCCAGGAACGCGCCCAGGCAGGGCCGCAGCACCTGCCCGAGCAGGAACGGGGCGAGCAGCTGGAGCCCGATCCGGACCAGCCCGTCGGCGGAGAGCGCGCCGTGGGCGTCCAGCAGCCAGGCCGCCAGCAGCGGGGTCACCAGCAGCCCGGCCAGACTGGAGTAGGTGCCCGCGCAGATCGCCGCCGGGACGTCCCCGCCCGCCGCGCCGGTGAGCGCGACCGAGGACTGCACCGTCGACGGGACCAGGCAGAGGAACAGCACGCCGGTCTGAAACTGCCCGGTCAGCGGGACGGGTGTGAGCAGAGCGGTGGCCAGCCCGAGCAGCGGGAAGAGGACGAAGGTGGCGGTGAGCACCAGGCCGTGCAGGCGCAGCCGGCGCAGGCCGGCCAGTGTCTCCCGGGTGGACAGGCGGGCGCCGTAGAGGAAGAACAGCAGGGCCACCGCGAGGTCGCAGGCCGTCTCCGCCGCCCGGGCCCGGCCGCCCGTCGCCGGGAAGAGGGCGGCCAGGCCGACCACCCCGGCCAGCGCCGCCGTGTACGGGTCGAGCCGGCGGGGCAGGAGCCGGTGCCACCGGCCGCGATCGGCGGTGCGGTCCGTCACCGGCCGCCTCCGGGCACGCCGCCGTTCGGGACGACCCCCAGCAGCCCGCCCACCAGGGAGCCGGGGCCGTCCTGGTCGCTGCCCGCGGAGCCGCTGCCCTGCTGGACGTCGGCCGTGCGGTCGATCTCCACCCAGGAGTCGGCGTGGCTGTTGTCGACGAGGGTGATCAGCGCGCTGCCGGCCACCGGCGCGGGGGCGGCCCGCTCGGCGGGTGCCGACCCGCTCACCGCCCACCCCAGGGCGGCGAGCACCGGCAGTGCTGCGGCCCAGGGCGGGGCGGGGCCGCGCTGCCCGGCCGTCACGCCGTCACCCCCGCGAGCGGACGGGAGGCCGCGATGTTCCGCTCCAGCAGTTCGGTGGACTCGCGCACGCCGATCTGCCGGCTCTGGCCGGCGGCCGCCGGCAGCCGCCCGTCGGCGACCTTCAGCCCGGCCAGCGCCTCGTCCATCGCCTGGTGGGCGGCGAACAGGCAGGGGGTGCTGTAGATGGCGACGTCCACCCCCAGCTCGGTGAGTTCGGAGAGCGACAGCCGGGGGGACTTGCCGCCCGCGATCTGGTTGAAGAGCAGCGGCTTGCCCCCGACGACGCGCCGGATCCGCCGGATCCACTCCTCGCTGCGCACCCCGTCGACCAGGACGACGTCGGCGTCGGTGGCGGCCAGGGCCCGGGCGCGGCGCAGGATGTCCTCCTCCTCGGTGGCGTCGGTGCGGGCGACCACCACGAGGTCCGTCCGGTTGGCGAGGACGAGCTCCAGCTTCTCCAGGTACTCCTCCAGCGGGAGGACCTGCTTGCCGTCGGCGTGGCCGCAGCGCCGCGGCCGCTTCTGGTCCTCCAGGATGACGCCCGAGGCGCCGATGCGTTCGAGCCGGCGCACCACGTGGCAGGCCACCTCGGGATCGACGTAGCCGTCGTCGATGTCGACCAGGAGGTGGTGCCGGGGGAAGGCGCCGCGCAGCCGTTCGACGAAGGCGACCATGTCCGGCCAGGCGATGAAGCCGATGTCGGGCAGGCCGTAGTAGGACGCGGCGAAGCCGAATCCGGAGACGAACATGCCGTCGTAGTGCTCGGCCGCGATGGAGGCCGAGTACATGTCGTAGACGCCGATGAGGGGCGTGGCCCCGGGGCCGGCGATCTCCTCGCGGAGCCGCTGCCCGTGGCCCGACGCCGTGGTTCCGTGGAACATGGCCTTCTCCTCGCGATCGGTGACTTTGCCTGAACTTGGCCTTCTCTAGACCAAACTGAGGTGCCATCACTATGCGCCCTTTAATGTTCTGTGGGCAAATCTTTAAAGGAGATTCCCTCGTTGGAGTGATGGAATTCGTGAAGATATGACTGGGCATGGGAAAGGGGCGGCGGCGTGGGGGATCCACGCCACCGCCCCCGGGGGAGCCGGGCCCCGGCCGGTCCGGTCAGCCGCGCGCGACCGGTGCCCGGAAGCGCCGCACCGCCGTCCGTGCCGCGGCGGCGGCCAGGTAGGCCAGCAGGGCGGGCCCGAGCAGGTACACCGCCGTCAGGAGCGGGTTGCGGGTGTCGTAGGGGGAGCTGAGCACCGGGACGGCGAGCAGCGGAACGGCGGCGCACAGCCGCTCGGAGGTCGACAGCGGCTCCACGGCGAGCACGACGGCCGCCAGCATCGGGGCGACGAGCCAGAAGGGATCGGTCGGGGTCGTGTAGCCGTCGCCGAAGGTCAGTCCGTACGCCCAGGAGGCCGCGCCGGGGAGCGCGGTGCCGAGGGCGAGCACCACGAGCGGGGCCCGCCGCCCGGGTGCGCGGTCCGGCGGGCAGATCCGCACCAGCAGCATGGCGAGCGAGGTGGCGAGCAGGGTGCTCCGCCCGGGCAGCGAGCCCGGCTGCAGGCCGGTGAGGTCGTGCAGCGAGGTGGCGGAGGCGGCGGCGCCGAGGGCGGCGGCGCTCGCGAGGGCCGCCAGGGCGAAGGCCCGTGCCCCCGCCCAGCGGCCGAGCAGTGCGGCCCCGGCGGTCAGGGCGACCGGTGCCAGCAGGGCCAGGGTGACCAGCACGAGCGGCAGGGTCGGCGGGGCGAAGGGCTCCTCGCCCGGCCACAGGGCGCTCCGGCGGGCGGTCGCCAGTGTGGCGAGCAGGGCCTGCACCCCCGCCAGGGTGGCCGCCCAGGGCGCGACCAGGCCGAGCGCGCGGCCGAGCGGGCGGTCCGAGCTGAGGCCGGCACCGACCCGCAGCCCGTGGGCCGCCACGTCGGCGACCTGGCGGAGCCGGCCCCAGGGCCCGGCCTCCTCGGCGGCGAGCGCGGCGGTCTCCGCGACCTCGCGGGCCCGCTCGCGGCCGTAGGAGTCCGGGTAGAGCGAGGCGGCCCAGTCCAGGGCCCGGGCGGTGCGGGTGGGCTGGCGATCGGTCATGCGAGGCCTCCGGCGGGGCGGAACTGGAGGCCCAGGCGGCGCTTGGCCTCCCGGGCGGTGGACTGGAGGCGCTCGGCCTCGGTGGCGAGGAGTTCGCGGCCGTCGGCGGTCAGCGCGAAGGTGCGGCGCAGCCGGCCCTCGACGACCTCCTCCTGCTCGATCCGGATCAGACCGTCGGCGAGCAGCCGGTCGAGGGCCCCGTAGAGGGTGCCCGCCCGGAGTCTGACGCGGCCGCCGGAGATCTCCGAGACCTCGGCGATCAGCGCGTAGCCGTGGCGCGGCGCGTCGGCGAGGGCGGTGAGCAGGAGCGTCGTCGGCTCCTGCAGAGCGCGATGATTCATGGCGGCATCATAGTACGGCTGACGGTATGTACCGCTAGCCGTACTATGAAGAAGATCTGACGCCACCTCGGCCGGGCCGGCGGGTGATGGTCGTTCAGCAGACGCTCCACGGCGGGGCGGAGTCCCCGGAGGGGTGGGTGCGCGGACAGCACGAGGCCCCGGGGCGCAGGTGCGCCACCGGGGCCGTCCGCCCGTCCGGGGGTGTCAGGAAGCGGGCACCGGCGGTGCGGCGCGGCGCTCGCGCAGCGTCCGGAGCACCCGGCGGGTCGCCCGGGTGGCGACCGGCGGCAGCAGGTCCAGTGCGAGCCGGCGCGGGGCGGACTGCTGGACGGGCGCCTTGACCTGGTAGTTGAGCCGCAGCACCCGCTGCCCGGCGATGGTGTCGTCGTCCACGGTGTAGCCCTCGGCCCGCCAGTCGCGCTCCAGCAGGACCTGCCGGACGGCCTCGGCGTCGCCCCAGGTGCCGTAGAACTTCATCGGGGTGAGCAGCACCGGGCGCAGGCCGCCGGTGAAGACCGCCTCCCAGACCGCCGCGGAGACGCCGGGGGTGTGCTCGGAGCGGTAGTCGTCGAGCGCGACGACGCCGTGCTCGGTCAGTGCCGCCCTGGCCACCGCGATGTCCCCGGCGACGTGTTCGTACAGGTGGGAGGCGTCGATGTGGACGAACCGGCAGCTGCCGGCCGGGATCCGGCCGTCGGCCAGCACCGAGGTGGGCGCCTGCACGATCTCCGGCAGCTCGGCGTGGAAGGCGAGGTAGTTGGCCTCGAAGGCACTGCGGGTGAGGGTCCTGCGGTAGGACATCGTCATCTCGGCGGCGTTGTCCGCGTCGCCCGCCTCGGAGTCGAACAGGTCGCAGACGGTCAGCCGCTCGCCGGGCCGCAGGTGGTCGCCGAGCAGCACGGCGCTGCGGCCGAGGTAGCTGCCGAGTTCGAGCAGGTCGCCGGTCGTGCCGGCCGCGGTCTGGGCGGCCAGCAGGTGCCCGAAGGCGGCCCGGTCGAGACGGAAGAACCAACCGGGGATGTCGTCCCGGGTCAGCGGCGCGGGGCGGGCGGCTGCGGTCTCGGCGGTGGGCACGGCGGCCTCCAGGGGGACGGGCGGGGCGCGGTGGCAGGGGCACGCCGCGGAGGGGGACGCCGTGGACGTGAGGCGGATCATCATAGCCACGCCGGGGCCTCCCGGAAGAGGGGGTGAAGCGCACTCCTTCCGCTGCTCGCGCTGCTGTTCGACGCCGCCCGGCCCGGGTCGTCGCCGCGCCCGCGCCGCCGACCCCGCCGGGGGCCTCCGGGCGGCCGCCCTCAGCCCCGGCCGTCGAGCTCCGCGATGGTCTCCACCAGCCACGACCGCTCGGCCGCGGTGGACGCCCTGGCCACCAGCAGCACGCCGCGCCGGAACGGGTTCGGTTCGCGTTCGGCGGTGACGGGCCGGCCGTCCCCGTCCTGGAAGAAGCTGCTCGGAGCGTCCAGGAAGGCCAGCCGGCGCCGGAGCACCGCGGCCTGTCGCCGCGGGTCCGCGAGGTGGTGCAGGAAGGCGGCGAGGGCGAAGAACCGGATCTGGTCGGAGATCTCCACCTGCTCCGGGTCGGCCACTCGCCGGCGCAGCTCGGCCCGGCCCTCCTCGGTGAGCTCCAGCGTCTGGCGCGGTGCGGCCCCGGTGCCCGGTTCGGTGCGGCGGCGCAGCTGGCCGGCCTTCTCCAGGCGGGTGATGGCGGGGTAGAGGGCGCCGTCGCTGACCGGCCGGACGTGCCCGGTCAGGGCGGTGATCCGGGACTTGAGTTCGTAGCCGTGCAGCGGCTGCTCGTACAGGAAGCCGAGGATCGCGAGGGTCAGCACGATCGAAGCCCTTTCGTCGGAGTGCGCCGGTGGCGCGCTCATGTTACCTCTTGTCGAGGTGGATCGATTAGAGGTATCTCTATTCGAGGCATCGCGCCGCCGACGGTCGAGGCGGCCGTGCGAGACGACGGCCGCCCGCGCGGGTGGCGGAACGGGGGAGCACCATGCGCGAACACCTGTCGCGACTGACCGCACTGGCCGGACCGGTCTACGCCGAACTGCTGTCCGGGGTGATCGCCTCGGTGATCGGCGCCTACTGGGTGGCCGGGCTCGGCGGGGCCGCCGTCGCCGCCGTCACCCTGGCCGGCACGGTCGAGAACCTGCTGCTCGGGCTCGTCCTGGTGGTCGGCTCCGGCACCAGCGTGCGGCTCGCCCGGGCCCTCGGCGCCGGCGACCGCGAGGACGCCGCCCGCACCACCCACGCGGCCTGGCGGCTCTGCGCCGCGGGCGGCCTCCTGATCGCCGTCCCGGGCTTCCTGCTGCGCGATCGCCTCGCCGGCGCCTTCCTGGACGGCGAGGCGGCCGCGCTCGCCGTCGACTACTTCACCGTCGCCCTCCCGGCCTTCGTGCTGTTCTGCGGCCAGCGCGTCGCCGACGAGCTCTTCAAGGGCGCCGGGGACACCCGCACCCCGATGCGGATCGCCCTGCTCTCCAACGCCCTGCTGCTCCTCCTCGACCCGTTGCTCGTCCTCGGCCCCGGCCCGCTGCCCGCCCTCGGCGTCACCGGCGCCGCCCTGGCCCTGACCGCCGCCCGGGCCGTCGCCCTCGCCGTCACCTGGCGACTGCGGCCGCGGACGGCCGCACCCGACGGGGGAGTCCGCGCGGCAGCCGGCCGGATCGTCCGCGCCGGGGCCCCGCTCGGCCTGGACTTCACCACCCGGATGGCCGTCGGAACGGCCCAACTCGCCCTGGTGGCGGGCTTCGGCGTCGCCGCGGTCGCCGGGTACGGCATCGGCTACCGCGTCCTGCTGGTCGTCACGATGTCCTTCTACGCGCTGCGCCAGGCCGCCGCCATCGAGGCCGCCCGCCTCGTCGGTGCCGGGCTGACGGCCGAGCTGCGCCCGCTGCGGCGCGCCACCGTGCGTCTCGCCGCGCTGCTGGGTGCGCTCGCCGCGGTGCTGTCCGTGGTGCTCGCCGCCCCGCTGACCGCGCTGTTCACCGACGACCCCGCGGTGGCCGCGCAGTCCGTCGGCTTCCTGCGGATGGCCGCGTGCTACCTGCTCCCGTACGCCCTGGTGGTCGCCCTCGGCGGCCTGCACCAGGCGGCGGGGGCCGGCCGGGCCCTGGCGCTCTCGGTGCTGATCGGCCTCGGGGCGCAGCTCGCCGCCTCCGTGGGCCTGGCCGGGCCGCTGGGGGTGACCGGGGTGTGGGTCGGCCCGGCCGTCGGCGCGGTGGTGCAGCTGGCGCTGCTGCTGCTCCTCACCCGGCGCCCGCCGTCGCCGTCCGGGTCGTCCGGGTCGTCCGCGGTGACGGCGGCGACGGCGGCGACGTCGGCGGCGGTAGGGCCTGAGGTGCCGGTGCCGGCGGGTGAACTCCCCGCCGGGGCCCCGTGATCCGCCGACCGACTGCCCCCGTACGGCCTGCCGGCGGTCCGTCAGCCCGTGCGCCGGACGTGCTCCGCGGCCCGGGCGTCCGGGAGCCGACGCCCGGGTGCCGGTGCCCGGGCGCCACGACGCAACGGGCCTGCGCCTGCCGCCGCGGCTGCTCGGCCGGTGCGTGATCCGGGCGCAGGGGCCCGTGAGGGTGGCCTACGGCCTGAGCGCCGGCCGGTGATCGTCCGCCGGCGCGCCGAGGTGCGCGTCGAGGGTGGCCCGCAGCAGCGGCTCGAGGTCGTCGCCGCCGGTGACCAGCCGCAGGCTGCCCCAGGTGCGCAGCTGGGCGAGTCCGTGCAGGTTCGCCCAGAGCGCGGCCGCGGCCGGAGCGGGCTCGGCCTGGTCCTGGCGCACCTCGCCGACCAGCCGGGCGACGGTGCGGAACATCGGCAGGGTGGTGTGGCGGAGCTCGGTTCCGCTGCCCTCCAGCAGGTCGTGGCGGAACATCAGCTCGAACATGCCGGGATTGGCGGCCGCGTAGCCGAGGTAGGCGCGGGCCAGCGCGACGAGCCGGTCGCGGGGGTCCGCGCCGGTGGCTGCGGCCAGTGCGTCGGCGCCCGCCATGGCGTCGGTGAGGCGGCCGAAGCCCTGCCGGGCGACGGCGGAGAGCAGTTCCCGGTGGGTGGGGAAGTGGCGGCGCGGCGCGCCGTGCGAGACGCCGGCCCGGCGGGCGATCTCGCGCAGACCGAGGGCGTGGACGCCCTCGGTGGAGACCAGTTCGACGCCGGCCGCCACCAGGCGGGCGCGCAGGTCCGTGTCCGGATCGTTCATGGACAGTGTCTACCAGGCCCGGTAGACACTGTCTACTCGCGGTCGGCGCGGTGCCCCGGCAGAATCGGGGCCATGGACGAAGGCGGCGAACCGGCCTGCTGGCTGGACCGGGTCTGCCCGGAGTGCGGGCGGTTGCGCGACCGGCCCGGGCCCGGGCGCTGTGAGAGCTGCGGCGCGGTGGACGCGGAGTCGGCGGAGGCGGTGCCGGAGTCGGCGGACGCGGAGCCGGAGGAGGAGCCTTCCGCGGGGTCGGGGGGCGCCTGACCGGCTGACCGGTCCGGCCGGAACGCCCCGGCCCCGGTCCGGCCGGTTCTTCCGGGCGGACCGGGGCCGCGGACCCGCAGCGGGGCGGGCTACTGCTGCTGCGGCGGCTGGTCGCGGAACTGGTTCTTCGCCTGTTCCTGAGCAGCGTCGACCTGGCCGCTGTACCTGCCCTGAGTACGGTCGTCGACGGCGTCCCCCGCCTTGTCGACGGCCTTCTCGGCCTGGTCCTCGTGGCCCTTCAGCAGGCCCTTGAGCTTATCCATCATGGACATCTGGTCACACTCCCGGATCAGTCGGCCCCACTCCTCCAGCATCACCGCGTTCGCCGCCGCCCGCATCCCGCGGTCGCGTGGCGGGCTTGGCAAGGTGGTTCCGGTCATGTCAAATCGGGGTTCACGGATCGTCGGAAGGAGTCGCCTTGAAGCTGCGCGCCCGTCGTCTCACCGCACCGCCCCACCTCCCGCACACCCCGATCGACCAGTCCGCGCCGATACCGCGCCCGCGCACCGCCGGCCGCCGCCCCCACGCCGCCGCCCGCGGCGCGGGCGCCGCGCTGACCGTCACCGCCCTGGTCGCGCCCCTGCTGCTGGCCGGTGCCGGCAGCGCGGCCGCCGACCCGGATCCGGCGCAGCGCGGCGCGAGACTGGCCGCCCGGCTGGTCGAGGCCGCCGACGCCGAGACCGCGCGGGACGACCTGGCCGCGCTGCAGCGGTTCGCCGACCGCAACGGCGGTACCCGGGTGGCGGGTTCGCCGGGGCACGAGGCCTCCGCGCGCTACGTCTACGAGCAGGCCCGGCGGGCCGGACTCAAGGTGTCCCGGCAGGAGTTCGAGTACACCTTCTTCGAGGCGCGCTCGCAGCGGCTGTCGGTGCTCTCACCGCAGGCAGAGTACGTCCCGCTGATCGCCATGACGTACTCCGTCGGCGGCCCGGAGGCCGGGCTGGAGGCCGAGTTGGCCGTCGCCCCGGTCGGCGCCGCGACGGGTTGCACGCCCGCCGACTACCCGGCCGGCGCGTTCACCGGCCGGATCGCGCTGATCCTGCGCGGCGGGTGCAGCTTCGCCGCCAAGCAGGCTGCGGCTGCCACGGCCGGTGCGGTGGGCGCCGTGATCTACAACAACACCGACGGGGACCTCAACGGCACCCTCGGCGATCCGGCGGCCGGGCGGATCCCGGTCGGCGGGATCACCCGGGCGGCCGGGGAGGCGCTGGCCGCGAAGGCCGCCGCGGGGCCGGTCCGGGTCAACCTGGACGTCCGCACCTTCATGGAGCCGCGCAAGACCTGGAACGTGCTCGCCGAGACCCGCGGCGGGGACGAGGCGAACACCGTCATGATCGGGGCGCACCTGGACTCCGTCCCGGCGGGGCCCGGCATCAACGACAACGGCTCCGGCTCGGCCGGCATCCTCGAGGTCGCCCGCAACCTGAGCGTCCACCCGGTGCGGAACAAGGTCAGGTTCGCCTGGTGGTCCGGCGAGGAGTTCGGACTGAAGGGTTCGGAGGCGTACGTGAAGTCGCTCTCCGACGCGGACAGGAAGAAGATCCGGCTCTACCTCAACTTCGACATGATCGCCTCCCCCAACTACGCGCAGTTCGTCTACAACGGCTCGGGCAGCAGCGGCGGCCCGGCGGGCCCCGCGGGCTCGGCGCAGATCGAGCGGGACATCACCGGCTACCTGGACGGCCGCCGCCTGCCGCACGAGCCGACCGCCTTCAGCGGCCGCTCCGACTACGGCCCCTTCATCGACGCGGGCATCCCGGCCGGCGGCACCGACACGGGCGCCGAGGTCGTGAAGTCCGCCGAGCAGGAGGAGCGCTACGGCGGCACGGCGGGCACCGCCTTCGACGCCTGCTACCACAAGGCCTGCGACAACCTGGGCAACATCGACATGGACGCCTTCGACGTCAACATCGACGTGATCGCCCAGGCCGTCGGCACCTACGCCTGGGACCTCTCCTCGCTCGACCGACCCGTCCCGCCGCAGCGCCCCGCGGGGCAGGGCGGCGCCGGTATCAGCGGCGGCCACGCCCACGAGGTGGCGGCCTGACGCCCGGGTGGGCCCGCTGCCGTCCTCGGGCGGCGGGCCCACCCGCCCCGTCGTACGCTCATCGGCCCCTCCTCTCGGACACGGCGCCCCTGGTCGGGCCCGGGTGCGTGCACCGTAGCGCAGGGCACTGACAATCCGGCCCCGGGGCCTGTACGGTGCCGCGCGGGGCGCATCCGCCGAGACCCGGGGGGTGCGCCGAGTCCGGTCCTGACACCATGGGACCTAGATCACGACACCGTGAGACCCTCGGAGGAGCAGCACCATGAGCACGCACTACGACGTCGTCGTCCTCGGCGCCGGCCCCGGCGGCTACACCGCCGCCGTCCGCTCCGCGCAGCTCGGCCTGAAGACCGCCGTCATCGAGGCCAAGTACTGGGGCGGCGTCTGCCTGAACGTCGGCTGCATCCCCTCCAAGGCCCTGCTGCGCAACGCCGAGCTCGCCCACATCTTCACCAAGGAGGCCAAGACCTTCGGCATCAAGGTCGAGGGCCAGGTGACCTTCGACTTCGGCGAGGCGTTCCGCCGCAGCCGCTCGGTGGCCGACGGCCGGGTCAAGGGCGTCCACTACCTGATGAAGAAGAACGGCATCACCGAGTACGACGGCTGGGGCACCTTCGTCGACGACCACACCCTGCAGGTCGCGCTCAGCGGCGGCGGCTTCGAGGTCGTCACCTTCGACCACTGCGTCATCGCGGCCGGCGCCACCACCCGCCTGCTCTCCGGCACCAGCCTGAGCGAGCGCGTGGTCACCTACGAGGAGCAGATCCTCACCGAGCAGCTGCCGGAGAGCATCATCATCGCCGGCGCCGGCGCGATCGGCGTCGAGTTCGCGTACGTGCTGCACAACTACGGCGTCAAGGTCACCATCGTCGAGTTCCTCGACCGCGTGGTGCCGCTGGAGGACGTCGAGGTCTCCACCGAGCTGGCCAAGCAGTACCGCAAGCTCGGCATCGAGGTGCTCACCTCCACCCGGGTCGAGTCGATCGACGACAGTGACCCGAACGCCAAGGTCCGGGTCACCGTCACCAAGGACGGTCAGCAGCAGGTGCTGGAGGCCGACAAGGTGCTCCAGGCGATCGGCTTCGCGCCGCGGGTCAACGGCTACGGCCTGGAGAACACCGGCGTCAAGCTGACCGACCGCGGTGCCATCGCCGTCGACGGCCGCGGCCGCACCAGCGCCGGGCACATCTTCGCGATCGGCGACGTGACGGCCAAGCTGATGCTCGCGCACGCCGCCGAGACGATGGCCGTGATCGCCGCCGAGACCATCGGCGGGGCGGAGACCATGGAGGTCGACTTCGCCATGATCCCGCGCGCCACCTACTGCCAGCCGCAGATCGCCTCCTTCGGGTACACCGAGGCCCAGGCCCGTGAGCTCGGCCACGACGTCAAGGTCGCCAAGTTCCCGTTCACCGCCAACGGCAAGGCCCACGGCCTGGGCCACCCGATCGGCTTCGTCAAGGTCATCAGCGACGCGAAGTACGGCGAGCTGCTGGGCGCGCACCTGATCGGCCCCGAGGTCACCGAGCTGCTGCCCGAGCTGACGCTGGCCCAGCAGTGGGACCTCACCGTCCACGAGGTCGCCCGCAACGTCCACGCGCACCCCACCCTCGGCGAGGCGGTCAAGGAGGCCATCCACGGCCTGGCCGGCCACATGATCAACATGTGACCGCGGCCCGCTGACGGCCCCTCCGGCGCCCGCCCGCCCGCACCCGGGAGCATCCCGGTAAACCGGGTGCGCGGGCGCCGGTCCCGTTGGCAGGATGCCGGGATGACCTCACACTCCGCTGCTCGTGACTCGCTGGAGGGCCTCGCCCTCGGGGACGGATTCGGGGAGCGCTGGTTCCCGCTCTTCCGGCCGGCGCAGACGGCGATCCCGGAGATCCGGGCCCGGCGGGTGCCGCAGGAGTCCCCCTGGCACTGGACCGACGACACCGCGATGGCGCTGTCGGTCTACGGGATCCTCACCGCCTTCGACGCCGTCCACCAGGAGCGCCTGGCCCGCGCCTTCGGGGCCACCTACCAGGCCGACGCCTACCGCGGCTACGGCCACGGCATGCACCTGCTGCTGCCCGAGCTGGCCGCGGACGCCGGGAGCTGGCGCACCCGGGCCCGGGACCTGTTCGACGGGCAGGGCAGCCTCGGCAACGGCGCCGCCATGCGCGTGGCGCCGCTGGGGGCCTGGTTCCACGAGGACCTGGACGAGGCGGCGGAACAGGCCGTGCTCTCCGCCGAGGTCACCCACGCGCACCCGGAGGGGACGGCCGGCGCGACGGCGGTCGCCCTGGCCGCCGCGCTCGCCGCCCGCGGCCGCTCCGGGGCCGCCGCTCCGGCCGGTGCGGAACTGCTCACCGAGGTGGCCGACCGGACACCCCGCGGGGAGGTCCACGAGGGCCTGCGCCGGGCCGCCGGACTCCCGGCCGGCACGGAGCCGTGGCGGGCGTCCGACCTGCTCGGCAACGGTCAGCGGATCACGGCCGCCGACACGGTGCCGTTCGCCCTGTGGTCCGCCGCGCACCACCTGGACAGCCTCACCGACGCACTCTGGACCACCGCGGAGGGGCTCGGCGACGTGGACACCACCTGCGCCATCACCGGCGGCGTGGTCGCCGCCCGCACCGGCCTGGCGGACGTCCCGCAGGACTGGCTGTCCCGCCGCGAACCCCTGCCGGACTGGGTCGACGCCGCCGAGGCCGAGCTCCCGTAACCCGCCGCAGCCCCCCGGCCCCGCTCAGCCCCCCCGGCCCGGTGGGGGCCGGGGGAGCGGGGGTCACATCGTGCCGGTGAAGAGCAGGGCGACGAGGGTGCCGTCGGCGTCGCGGCCCTCGAGGCAGAGGGCGGCCTCGGCGGAGACCGGGAAGGCGAGGAGGTTGGCGCCCGTGGTCTCGTCGATCGGGAGGTCGACCCAGGCGGGGGCGCGGCCGGCCCCGTCGGGGGTGGCGAGCCCGGCCTCGACGCGGGCGACCAGCGCGTCGAGGTCGGCGAGGCCGGCGGGCCGCGGGCGGCCGGGGGCGAAGGCGTCCATCGCCGTGGCGTCCCAGAGGAAGCCGAGGTCGGGGCCGAGCGGCTGGTAGTCCTCGACGGCGTCCTCGAACTCGGCCTCGGCGATCACCTCGGGTGCGGCCAGCGGGACGAGCACCAGTGTGACGGCCGGCGTCTCCCGGCCGGTCTCGGTGTCGTGGGTCCGGACGACGCCGACGTGGACGGGGTGCCGGCCGGCCGGCACGCCGGAGCACTCGGAGAACTCCGACGGGTCCGGGGAGCTGAAGACGAGGTTGGAGACGACCGTGAGGTCTCCGGCGTGGTGGAACTCCTCGGGGCGGTCGCAGGAGTACGCGACGTGTTCGTCGGCGAGCTGGTGCAGCAGGGTGTCGATGTCCATGGGCGCACATCCTGGCGGACGGCACCGACAACCGGCCGCGCGGGTGTCACCGGGCCGACGGGTCCGCCCCGGCGGCCCGCTGCCGGGTGCTCGGCTCCGGGGTGTCCGCGGCGGTGAACGGGCCCTCGTCGACGAACCGTTGCAGCCAGTGGGCGAAGGCGCGGGCGTCGGCCTGCGGCCAGGAGGCGAGCGAGTCGTCGATGCGGGCCGCGAGCCGCCGCCGGGCGACCTGCACGGCCTCCCGACCTCGGTCGGTGAGGGCGAGCAGGGTCGCGCGGCCGTCGGCCGGGTCGGACTCGCGGCGCAGCAGGCCGCCCCGCTCCAGCCGGTCGGCGCGGCGGGTGACGGTGGTGCGGTCGAGTCCGACCTCGCGGCCGAGGTCGGCCGCGCTGCACGGGCCGGTGCGGGCCAGGCCGCTGAGCACGGGGTAGGTGAGCTCGTCCACGGACTCGCCGAGTCCGTCGGTGAGGTGGGCGTAGAGGCCGGCCCGGCTGCTGCGGCGCAGGAGCAGTCCGAGGGCGTCGGCGATCTCGTCGCCGGTGGTGTGGGGTGGCTGGTTCGTCACCCCAGCAGAATAGCGTGCGCGGGGCACGCTTTGCTGGTAGCGTGAGAAGCGTGCTCAAGGCACGTAAATTCTGCGAGGCAGTCCCGTACATCCCAGGAGTCCCGATGAACCGCACCGACATCCGCGCCGCCCTGACCGACCTGATCCTCACCCCGGGCCTGAGCCTGGACGAGGCCGCCGACCGCCACTTCGCCCCCGACTACCGCCAGCGCACCGACGGCGAGTGGGCCGACCGGCGCGAGTTCCTCGACCACATCGCGCACCTGCGCTCGGTGGTCGCCGGCGGCACGGTCGAGGTGCACGACGAGCTGGTGGTGGGCGACCGCTACGCGGACCGGCACACCGTGGAGGTCACCAAGAAGGACGGCTCCACCGTCCGCATGGAGGTCTACCTCTTCGGCGAGTTCGCCCCGGACGGCCGGTTCCGCCGGGTCGAGGAGACCACGCTGATGCTCGTGGGCGCGGAGCGCGACCGGAACCTCGGCAGCGCCCGCTGAGGGGGCCCGCCGCGCCGCCGGGGTGCTGTTCCGCCCGGAGTCGCGCCGCCGGGGTGCTGCGCCGCCCGGAGCCGCGCCGCCCGGGGCCGTGCCGGCGTCAGAGCCGGTCGTAGACGGCCGAGAGGCGGTGCAGCACCTCGGCGGCGCGTTCGAGGGCTGCGGCGTCGTGGTCGGCGAGGTCGGTGTGCAGCGCCTCGGTGAGCGCCTGCTGGCGCTGTCGGTGGCGCTCCCGCCCGGCGTCGGTGAGGGTGACCACGACGGAGCGCTTGTCCTCGGGCGGTCGGGTGCGGGTGACGTAGCCGGCCGCGACCAGGCCGTTGACCAGCTGTGTGGTGGCGGCGCCGGTGGTCTCGGTGCCCGCCGCGAGTTGACCGATGGTCAGCGGACCCTGGTCGGCGAGGGTGCGCAGGGCGCGGGCGTGGGTGAGGGAGAGGGCGCCGGGGGTGCGGGTGGCGCGGCCGCGCAGCCGGGCGTCGGCGGCGCTGAGGCGGTAGGCGGCCCGGGCCAGGAGGTCGAGCGCCCGGGCGCGGTCGGGTGTCGGCGGCGTGGCGGTCATGCGGGTTCTCCCGGGTCGGTTCGGCGGTGGGGTGGGCGGCTTGACAGCAGCTTAACCTAAGTACTTAATGACTAAGTACTTAGCTGTTGGCCGGGTCGACCGGTCGGCAGCACGTCACGCAGGAGGAGGACCGTCATGACCATTCGATCGACCGGCCAGAACTGGGCCCTGGACATCGCCCTCGCCCAGGGCGGCTTCGACGCGCTGCACCCCGAGGCCGTCGGGACGATGGAGCAGCTCGGCCACGACCACACCGACTTCGCGAAGGTCTTCGCGCTGGTCCGCAGCGGCGCGATGCTGCCCAAGGCCTGGGCCACCGTGGCCGGTCAGGCCGAGGAGCGCGCCGCCCACCACGAGCGGGGCGGCTTCGCGCAGACCGCGGCCGACCTCTACCTGCGGGCCGCGGTGATGTGGGGGCGCGCCCAGTACTCGCTCTTCGACGCGGAGGACCCCCGCAAGCTCGCCATGCGCGAGCGCGCCAACCACTGCGTGGAGCGCCTGGGCGCCCTGCGGGACGGCCGGGTGCGGCGCGTGGAGCTGGACTTCGAGGGGTCGCGGATCCACGCCCTGCTGCACCTGCCGGCCGGGCGGGTCGAGAACGCGCCGGCGGTCATCCTCGGCCCGGGGATGGACATGATCAAGGAGGACTACATCTGGGCCGCCGAGCGCTACTACACCTCCCGCGGGATGGTCGCGCTGTCCATCGAGGGGCCGGGCCAGGGTGAGAGCCGGGCCGGCGGCCTCACCGTGGACCTGGGCAACTACGAGCGGGCGATCGGTCGTTACCTCGACCACCTGGCCGCGATGCCGGAGGTGGACGCGGGCCGGATCGGGATGTTCGGCATCTCGATGAGCGGCTACTGGGGTTCGCGGGCCGCCGCCACCGACCGGCGGCTGTCCGCGCTGGCCGCCTTCGAGGCCGTCACGGGCGACTTCGCGACCATCTTCGAGCGCGCCCAGCCGACCTTCAAGAACAACTACATGTACATGGCCGGGTACACCGACGAGGAGGCCTTCGACCGGGACCTCGCGCACCGGATGCCGCTCGGCGAGCTGGTCGCGGACATCACCTGCCCGGTGCTGTACGGCATCGGCGAGTTCGACGAACTGACCGAGCTGGGCCAGGCCCTGGCGAACTTCGAGCTGATCCGGGCGCCGAAGGAGCTGCGCGTCTACGAGGACGAGTTCCACCCGCTCGGCGGGGTGGCGGCGGAGGCCTTCCGGTTCGGTGCCGAGTGGCTGGAGCGTGCCCTGGCCGGCGAGTTCCGGGAGCCGGGCCGCGACGTCCGCCACTACGTCCACCGGGACGGCCGCACCACCGACGGCGGCGCCGACCCGGTCTGGTGGCTCGGCGCCGCCCCGACCCGGCTCGTCGAGGCCCGTCGGGGCTGACGGCCGCGGGGCGTCGGCGGCCCCCGGGGGCGGCTGTCGGGCCCGGACGGCTGTGGACGCCCCCGGGTGTCGGCGGGGTGGCCCCCGGACGCTATGTTTGAACGTGTTCAATACCGGCGTTCGGGGGGATCGACCATGGCCAGGCAAGCAGTACCGCAACGGGCCCGATGGCTCGCCGCCGCAGCCGCGGCACTCTGCGCCGCACCGGCCTGCCTGCTCCTGGCCGGGGGCGGGGAGGCCGTCGCGGGCCTGGTGGTGCTCGCCGCCGCGCTC
Organism: Kitasatospora sp. NPDC051702; assembly: GCF_040681575.1. NCBI lineage: Bacteria > Bacillati > Actinomycetota > Actinomycetes > Kitasatosporales > Streptomycetaceae > Kitasatospora > Kitasatospora sp. NPDC051702. Next base: position 11,977 of record NZ_JBFAZB010000056.1, on the reverse strand, counting down.
CCGGTGGCCGCGCCGCTGGCGTTCCGCCGGGACCGGATCGCGTTCCGCACCGCCTGCGGCGCGGCGGCGGTCGTCGCCGGGCTGGTCACCCTGCTCTGCATGCTCCTCGGCCTGGCGGTGCTCGGCTGGCTCGGTCTCCTCGCCGGCGCCTGGATCTGCATGTTCGGCCCGGCGCTCGTCGTCCTGCTGGCCGCCCGCCACCTCGCCCGCCCGATGGTGCGCGGTCGCGCGGTGACGGCGCTGGGCTGGTCGGCGGCCGCACTCGCGGCGGGTACCTGGGTCTATCCGGCGGTCGCCCCGCTGGTGCGCCCCCACGTCACCCAGGCCGACGGCTACGTGGTGGTGATCGGCCCGGACGGCCCGGCGGTGAGCCGCGGCATCGAGGCCGCCACCTGGGCGGCCGGCGAGATCGGCCCGGGCGCCCAGGTGCTCACCCTGTGCATGGCCGGCACCGGCGTGGCCGACACCCGGCTGCTCGTGCGGATCCGGTCGGGTACCCCGGGCGGGGAACGCGACCGGATCCGCACCCGGGCCGGCGCCCTGCCCGGGGCCGTCGAGGTCCACGAGCACCACGACGGTCAACACGTGACGTGCTGAGCGGGCGCGCCCGCGAAAACCGTTCGACAGCGGGTGGGCCGGCTGGCAGTCTGCGCGCATGACCCACGGAATCGAGTCCCACACCACCCGGTGAGCGCCCAGGACGAGCGCCACGCGCTCACCCTCCCGCCCGCCGCACCCGCACTGTACGCCCTGGCCGTGGAGGTGCTGGCCGCCTCCCCGGACGGCCTGCCGCCCCGGCGCGGGGGCTTCCTCCAGCCCGCGAGGGCCGCGAGCTCCGCGGGTTCCGGGAGCCCCGCGGAGTCCGGTGGGCCCCCGGAGCCCGGGAGTCGAGCGGAGCCACTGCCCCGGGCCGAGGCGCTCGCCGTCCTCCGGGAGGCCCTCCACCCGCTCCCGGACGGCCCGGCCGCCCTGCACCGCCGCCTTGCGCGTCCAGGGCTCCAGGACCACCACCGGTACCTGATCCGGCAGGTCGTCGCCGAACTTCCGCTCCCCGCCGGGCGGTCGGCCGAGGCCCGGACCCTGGCCCGGCGGCTGGTCCGCACGGGCACGACCACGCTCGCCGTCACCGTCGGCCTCGTCCTGCTCGCCCGCACCGGCGAGCCCGAGGACGTGCCGCAGCTCGCCGTCCTCGGCCGCTTCCGGGAGTTCACCGGCCCGGCCGTCGATGCCCTCGACCTGCTCGACCGCCCGACCGCCGGGCTCGTCCACCTGGGCGTCGGCGCCCGTCGCGACCTGTTCCGTCCGCTGCTGCGCGCTCTGCGGGCCGGGGACGACCCGGCCGTCCGCGCGGCGCTCCTGGCCCTGCCGGACCCGCCGCGCGAGCTCCCCGCCGCGACCGCCCGGCGGATCGTCGAGGCCTCCCGGCTGCCCGGGCTGATGGACCGCCACCCCATCGACCCCGACCTGCTCGCCCTGGCGGGCGCCCTGCTCGTCCGGATGGCCTCCTCCCGCCACGACCCGGCGGACCTGCTCGCCTGCCGGGGCGTGCTCGGCCTCTACCGCCGCGTGGTCACCGCGGCGGCCCGGCTGCCGGCCACCGTCGACAACGCCGCGATGCTGCTCTCGCTCGCCCTGGACCTGAGCAGTGGCGCCGGTGTGCTGCTGGACTGGCCGCCCGGGACGCGCACCGCGTTGCTGGAGTCGTTGGGCCGGCTGCTGGCGCAGCCGCGCTGGGCCGCCGTCGGCACCCGCCCGCAGGACGCGGAGCAGCGCCCGCGAGCGGCCTGGATCCGCCGCGTCGGGCGGCGCCCCTTCGAGCGGCCGGACGGCGGCCCCGGCCGCGGGCCCGCCCTGCGCGTCGAGGTGGTGGCCGGCGACCCGGCGGAGCGGGCGGCGGTCGAGACCCGGATCCTGATCGACGGCCGTCCGGTCGTCCCGGCGCTGTTCGGCCGCGGCCCCGCCGAACCGCCCGAGGCGCTGCTGGAAGGGGGATTGCTACGGGCCGCGGCGGAGCCGCGCGAGGTGCGGCTCGCCGAGGCGGCCTGCGCCGAGGGGTGCTGCGGCGCGCTCTACGTGACCATCCGTCGGGTCGGCGGTGAGGTGGTGTGGGACGGCTGGCGGAGCCCGTGGCACGACCGGGACGCGGGGGAGCCCGACCCCGGCCCGCCCGCCCGCCGCTTCGACGCCGCCGCCTACGACGCGGAGGTCGCCCGCGCGGAGTCCGATGACTCCTGGTCCTGGCCGGCCCGGCGGACGGCCCGGCTGGTGACCGCCGCACTGGACGAGTCGCCCGGGCTGCTGGGCCGCTGGGGTGTCCGCCGCGGCTGGATCGGCACCGACGCCGACGACCCGGACGTCGTCGTGGTGACCTTCTGGCGCCGGCCGGGCGAGGCCTCGGGCGAGGGCGGCGGCGCGGACGGGGCCTCGGACGAGGCGCGGGGGAGCGGCAGGCCGCAGCAGTTCCGCTGGACGCTGCCGGACGACGGCACCCCGCCGCAGCCGCGGGCCGCCGCGATCCTGCGCCGTCTCGCGCAGGAGGACCCGACGGTCCACGCGCAGGCGTGCGGCTGAGACACGGGCGCCGGGAAGTGTTGGGAAACTTTCCTAACCATACCCATTGACGGGTGGTCATCACGTGGGGATCCTGAACTCCGCGTCTCCGGTGGCCACCCGCGTCGCGCGCCCTCCCCTCCACCCGGTCAGAGAATCGAGTAGACGTGCGCCGACTCACCTCCGCCCTCGCCGCCGCCGCGCTGGCGCCGACCGCCCTGGCCCTCGCCCCCGTCGGCACCGCGGCCGCGGGCACCCCGCACGCCGCCGCCGGGCCCGGCGCGATGGCCGCCGCCCCGTACGAGTACCTCGGCTGGGGCAACCCGCAGAAGCCCACCGACGTGATGGCGGCCACCGGCGTCACGTGGTTCACGCTGGCCTTCATGCTGTCCGACGGCACCTGCAACCCCAAGTGGGACGGCAGCCGGGCCCTGCGCGGCGGCTCCGACGAGGCCGCCATCGCGTCGATCCGTGCGGCCGGCGGCGACGTGGTCGTCTCGGTCGGCGGCTGGAGCGGCAACAAGCTCGGCGAGAAGTGCGGCAGCGCCGCCGCACTCGCCGGGGCGTACCAGAAGGTCGTCGACGCCTACCACCTCAAGGCGCTCGACATCGACATCGAGAACACCGAGTTCTCCAACGCCACCGTCCGCCAGCGGGTCGTCGACGCCCTGAAGACCGTCAAGGCCAGGAACCCCGGGCTGGTCACCTACGTCACCATGGGCACCACCCCGAGCGGCCCGGACGCCAACGGCAAGGACCTGATCCGTCGGGGCGCCGCCGCCGGCCTCGCCAACGACGGCTGGGTGATCATGCCCTTCGACTTCGGCGGGCACAGCGGAAGCATGGGCCAGGCCAGCGTCAGCGCCCTGGAGGGCCTGAAGGCCGCGGTGAAGTCCGCCTACGGCTACGGCGACGACGCCGCCTACCGGCACATCGGCGTCTCGTCCATGAACGGCGTCACCGACGAGGCGGACGAGACCGTCACCACCGGCGACTTCCAGACCATCCTGGGCTACGCCCGCCAGCACCACATCGCCCGCTACGCCTTCTGGTCCGTCAACCGCGACCGCGGCTGCTCCGGGGGCGGGTCCGACGCCTGCAGCGGCATCAGCCAGTCCCCGTACGCGTTCACGAAGATCGTCGCCCAGTACAAGGGCTGACCGGTCATCGGTCATCGGTCATCGGTCAGCCTCGGCCTCGGCGTCGGTGCCTGCCGCCGCCCCCGGGGCCAGGGCCAGGTGGGTGAGGACCGCGCCGACGGCGGACATCACCGCCAGGACCACGCCGAGCGTGTGCAGGGCGCCGGTGAGACCGGCGGTCAGGGCCGGGTGGTGCGCGGCCGGCACCCGGCCCTGGACCGCCAGGGCCGCCACCCGCGCCGCGTCCCCGGGGGAGAGGCCCGCGCCGTCCAGCCGGGCGGCGGTCAGCGTGCTGAGCAGTGCGGCGGCCCCGGAGACGGCCACCGACTCGCCGGTGACGCGCATCGTGTTGAAGACGCCCGCGGCCGCTCCGGCCTGCTCGGGCGGCACGGTGCCGACGGCCGCGTCGTCCATCACCCCGAACGCCAGCCCGACACCGGCCCCGAAGGGCAGCAGCGGCACGGCCAGCGCCGCCCACGACCCGTCGGCCCGCACGGTCGTCAGGAGCAGCGCGCCCACCACGATCAGCACGGAGGCGGCGGTCAGCACCGTCCGCACGGAGCAGGCCGCGGCGAGGCGGGCCGCCGGCAGCGGCAGCAGCAGCACGGGCGCCGTCATCGGCAGCAGGAGCAGCGCGCTGGTCAGGACACTCCGGCCGCCGACGCCCTGGAGGTAGGCCGGCAGGTGCACCAGCAGCACCACGAAGCCGAGCGTGACGGTGAACGGCTGGCACATCAGGGCGAGGAAGGCGGGGCGACGGAACAGCCGGACGTCGACCATGGCGCGTCCGGCCCGGCGCTGCTCCACCACCACGAAGAGCGCGACCAGCAGGAGCGCGCCGGCGAGCGGCAGCAGGGTGCCCGGGGCCGTCCAGCCGGCCGTGGTGGCCCGGACGAGCGCGAACGACAGGGCGCCGAGGCCGGCGGTGAAGCAGCCCAGCCCCGGCAGGTCGACGCCGGGGTGCCCGGGGTCGCGGGACTCCGGGGCCCGGGTGGCGCACAGCCACGCGGGCACGGCCAGCGCGGCCACCAGCAGGAAGACCGACCGCCAGCCGGCCGCCTCCACCAGTGCGCCCGCGGCCATCGGGCCGATCGCCAGGCCCGTCCCGAAGGCGGTGCCCAGGACGCCGAAGGCCAGCCGGCGGCGCCGCCCGGACGTGGCGTTCGCCAGCACCGCCGCCCCCGAGGCCAGCACCGCCGCCGCCCCGCACCCCTGGACGGCCCGGGCCGCGTCGGCCACCGCCATCGAGGGCGCCAGCGCGACCACTGCCGACAGGGCGCCGACCAGCGCGATGCCCGTCAGCAGCACCCGGCGCCGGCCGATCCGGTCGGCGAGGCCGCCGGCGGCCAGCGGCAGTGCGGCGAAGGTGATGTTGAAGGCGTTCAGCATCCACTGGGCGGCGCTGACCGAGGCGCCCAGGTGGGCGGTCATGCTGGGCAGGGCCACGGCGGCCCCGGTCACCGAGAACGGCAGCATCAGCGCGGAGCAGCCGACCGCGCTGACGGTGGCCCAGTAGCCGGGCGGTGCGGGTGCGGCGGCCGGCGCGGTGGCGTCCACCGGGCGGGGGTGTGCGCGGTGCGGGGCGTCCGGGGGCAGGGCATCGGCGTGCGGGGCGTCCAGGGGTGGGGCATCGGCGTGCGGGGAAGCGGTCATGGCGCCGATCGTCCGCGGGCGCCGCCCGGCGGTTGAAGGGAGCCGCGTTCCCTGGGAGTGGCAGGGCCACCCTCCGGCCTCGGCGGCCCGGGCCCGCCCGCCCATACTGGAACGCATGCCCGACCCGATCATCCTCACCAACAGCCTCGGTGACTACCTGCGCAGCCGCCGGGCCCTGGTCTCGCCCGAGGACGTCGGGCTGCCGCCGACCGCCCGGCGCCGGGTCCCCGGCCTGCGGCGCGAGGAGGTCGCGGAACTGGTCGGCCTCAGCACCGACTACTACGTCCGGCTGGAACAGGGGCGCGCGGAGCGCCCGTCCGACGAGGTCCTCGACGCGCTCGGCCGCGCGTTGCGGCTCGGCCCGGCCGAGCGCGCCCACCTGTACGACCTGGCCCGTCCGCCCCGCCGCCGTGGGGGGCGGTCGGCGGCGGTCGGACGCGAGGAGGTGCTGCGTCCCGCGCTGCACCGCGTGGTGGCGGCGATGCCGACCACCCCCGCCCTGATCATGAACGAGCGCAACGACGTGCTGGCCTGGAACGCCCTGGCGGCCGCGCTGATCGCGGACTTCCCCCGGCTGCCGCCGCGCGAGCGGAACATGGCCCGCCGGATCTTCCTGGACCCGGCGGCGCCGGCCGTCCACCTCGACTGGGAGGAGGCCGCGCGGACCACCGTCGGGGTGCTGCGGATGGCCTCCGGGCGCCGGCCGCACGATCCGGAGCTGGTCCGCCTCATCGGTGAACTCTCGCTGGGCAGTGCCGAGTTCCGCACCCTGTGGGCCGGCCACCACGTGCACGAGAAGACCTGCGGCCCCAAGCGCTTCCGGCATCCGGTGGTCGGGGACGTGACGCTGGACTACGAGACCTTCCGGGCGCCGGGCGCCGCGCACCACCTCCTGGTCGTCTACACGGCGGCGCCGGGCAGCCCGGACGAGCGCGCGCTGCACCTCCTCGCGGCCCTGGAACCCGGCCCGGTGCGGGCCCCGGGGCAGGACCCGGAGCAGGAACCGACGCGGGGCCTGACGCGGGATCTGACACGGGACCGGGCGCAGGGGAGGCCGGAGCGGGCCCGGGTGTGACCGGCCGGGGCGGGTGGCTGCGCCACTCGCCCGTTCAACTGCAACTCGGCTGCCCCGGCGGCCGGTTGCGCCACTCGGTTAGGCTGCCGTCATCGACCGGCCGGTGGGGCGGCGTGCGGTTCCGGGCGGCGCGCGGACCGGCGCCCGGCCCCACCGGGCGGCCGCCCGGCGTCGTCCCGCGGGGCGGCCGCAGGCGTCACACGCATCCAGGAGGTGTCATGCGCATGGCTACTGCAACCCCGACCCAGAGCGTCGCCGTCAGCGTCCGACTCGTGCGACTGGTCGAATCGGTGCGAGCGGCCGTGCGGAGCTGTACCTCGCCCGCCGGGACGGCCGCGGCCGTGGCACACCGCCTGCGCCCCTTCCTCGACCACCCCGACCTGCTGACCCCGGACCAGCACGAGGGGGACCGGGCGCACTACCGCCAGCACGTCCTGCACGTGGAGCCGGACGGCACCTTCTCGGTGGTCGCGCTGGTCTGGTACCCGGGGCAGCGGACGGCGATCCACGACCACGTGTCCTGGTGCGTCACCGGGGTGTACGAGGGCGTCGAGCAGGAGACCCGCTACCGGGAGGTGCCCGCCGGCGACGGCACCCGCCTGGTGGTGACCGAGGAACTGGTGAACGCCACCGGCGACGTCGTCGGCATCGCCCCGCCCCACGACATCCACCGGGTCAGCAACGGCGGGGACCGCAAGGCGGTCTCCATCCACGTGTACGGGGCGGACATCGGCCGGCTGGGTTCCAGCATCCGGCGCGTCTACGAGGACCCCGCACCGACGGAAGGCTAGGGCGTCTCGCCCTCGCCCTCGGTGTCGATGTGGGGGAGGATCCGGTCGAGGAACCGGGGTGTCCACCAGGCGGCCGCGCCGAGCAGGGTCATCACCGCCGGGACGAGCAGCAGGCGCACGACCGTGGCGTCCACCAGGACGCTGACGGCGAGGCCGAGCCCCATCATCTTGATCACGATGTTGTCGCTCACGATGAAGGCGGCGAAGACGCTCACCATGATCAGGGCGGCGCAGGAGATCACCCGCGCGGTGATCTCCAGCGCGTGGGCCACCGCGTCGTGGCTGCGGCCGGTGCGCAGCCAGGCCTCGTGGACGCGCGAGAGCAGGAAGATCTCGTAGTCCATGCTCAGGCCGAAGACGATCGCGAACATCATCATCGGCACGTAGCTCTCGATCGGCACCTTCCCGGAGACGCCGAGGGCCGGCCCTCCCCAGCCCCACTGGAAGACGGCCACCACGACGCCGTACGAGGCCGCGATCGAGAGCAGGTTGAGCACCGCGGCCTTGACGGCGACGAGCAGGCCGCGGAAGACGACGAGGATGATCAGGAAGGCGAGGCCCACCACGACGGCGATGATCAGCGGCAGCCGGCTGGACACGATGTCCAGGAAGTCCACCTGCGCCGCGGTGTTCCCGGTGACGTAGGTGGTGGCGCCGGTGCCGGCCACCGCGTCGGGCAGCACGGTGTCCGACAGGTGGTTGACCAGGTCGGTGGTGCTGCGGTCCTGCGGCGCGCCCGCCGGGATGACGGTGTTGAACAGCACCGCGCCGTCCGGGCTGGTCTGCAGCGGGGTGGCGCTGGCCACGTCGGCCAGGCCGGTGAGCGACTGCTGGACGGCGGTCTGCACCGCGGGCCGGTTCGCGGCGGGCACGGCGCTCTGGTCGACGACCACGGTGAGCGGCCCGTTCGACCCGGGGCCGAAGGCCGCGGACATCAGGTCGTAGGCCCGCCGGTCGGTGAAGCTGGTGGAGTCGGCGCCGTCGTCGATGTGACCGAGCTGGATGGAGAACAGCGGGATCGACAGCACCACGAGGACGGCCACGCCGGAGATCAGGTACGGCCACGGGTTCGCCTCCACGCGGCGGGCGTAGCGGTGCCAGGTGCCGGTGGCCTCCGCGCCCGCCGCGCCCCCGGTCTCGGCGATCGGCCGGCGCACCGTGAACCGGTCCATCCGGCGGCCGATCAGCCCCATCAGGGCCGGTAGCAGGGTGAGTGCGCCGAACACCGCCGAGACCACGGTGACGGCGGCGGCCGCACCGAGTTTGGCGATGAAGGAGATGCCCGAGACGGACAGCCCGGAGAGCGCGATGATCACCGTGCAGCCGGAGACCAGCACCGCCCGCCCGCTGGTGGCCACCGCCTGCCCGGCGGAGGCCACCGGGTCCACGCCGTCCATCAGGTTCTGCCGGTGCCGGGTGAGCAGGAAGAGCGCGTAGTCGATGCCGACGCCGATGCCGATCATCGTCGCCAGGGTGGGGGCGACGGTGGCGAAGGTGGACAGCGCGGCGATCAGCCCGAGCACGCCGAGGCCGACGACAGCGGCGAACAGCGCGGTCAGCAGCGGGAGCCCGGCCGCGATGAGGCTGCCGAAGCCGACCAGCAGCACCACGATCGCGACGGCGAAGCCGATCGCCTCGCTGGTGCGGTCGTCCGGGGCGGGGCGGGCCAGTTCGCCGAGCGGGCCCCCGTACTCCACCTGCACGCCCGCCTCGCGCAGCGGTGCCACGGCGGTGTCCACACCGGTCAGGTACTCCGTCCCGAGCAGCGTCGGGTTGGTGTCGAAGCGGACGGTGATGTAGCCGGTCTGGCCGTCGGCGGACAGCGGGCCGCCGGGCGGGGCGGGCTGACCGGCCGGGGGCAGCGGGCTCTGCACGGACAGCACGTGCGGCAGCTGCTGCAGGGCGCCGACGGTCTGCGCGACCTGGTTCGGGAAGTCGGTCAGCGGCTGGGCGTCGTGCAGGACCACCTGGGAGCTGGTGCCGGCGGCGGCCGGCTCGTGGGCCTGCAGGACGTCCCGGCCCTGCTGCGCCTGGGTGCCGGGGAGCGAGAAGTCGTCCGAGTAGCTTCCGCCGACCGTCTTGTTGGCCGCCTGGACGCCCGCCAGGGCCACGATCCACAGCACGATGACGATCAGTGAGTGGCGCGCGCACCACTCGCCCAGCCGGCGCAGCGCCGCGCGCTTGGCCGGGGGCGCGGCGGTCGGCGGGGTACGGCGGACGGGCGGCGGCATGGACGGCTCCTGGGGCTCTGCTCTGCGGGTCGCCGATCCGGCGGAGTCTCCCCGTGGTGCGGGGCCGGGCAACGGTACCGGCGGGTAGTCGCCCCGTCGGCCCTGTCGCCCGAGCCGTGCCCCGCGCCCGCCCCCCGCACGCCCGCCTCCTCCCGCGCGCCCGCCCGGCCCGGCCGCCGAGCCGCCCGCGGCCCGGCCCGGCCGTGCCGCGGGGTCAGCCCTGCCGCTCGGGCCCGCCCAGGAGCGGCGTCCGGACCGGGGCCGCGGCGCCGACCAGGACGACGAGTTCGTGGCCGCCGGGGTTCGTCTGGACCGGGAGGGTGCGCCAGTTGTTGGCCAGCCAGACGTTGCCCGAGGGGTCGATCTGGACCCCGGTGTTCCGCTCCAGCCCGTCGCTGGTGTACCCGGTGTCGGCCGGGGAGATCGGCTGCCCGGTGCCGACGCCGGGCGGGCAGGCGGACGTCCTGACGCCGCACAGCCGGGCGACGCGGTGGCCGCCGAAGTTGGCGACCCACACCGTGTCGTCCCCGTCGACGGCGAGGCCCCAGGGCAGGAACAGGCCCCCGTTGTCGAAGGGCTGCGCTGCCGGAAGGCCGTCGGCACCGATCATGGTGACCGAGGTGCCCGGGAGCGGGCCGGCCCCACCCGCGACGACGTCCGCGACGGCGTCCGCGAAGCCGGCCGCCGTGGCGTCCTCGCAGGGGACGGGGAGCACCCCGCTGTTGGACACCCAGGCGTTGCCCCGGCTGTCCGTGGCGACGCCGAGCGGATGGTTCAGGCCGCCGCCGGAGACCAGTCGCTCCGGGGTGCCGTCCGGGGCCAGGACCTGCACGTTGTCGCTGCCGTTGCCCGAGACCCAGAGCCGCCCGGCGGGGTCGACGGCCGCGCCGAAGGGCTTCACCAGCCCCGGCACCGGGATCTCCCGGGCGCGGGCCGCGTCGCCGTCCGGGACGCGGGTCACGCTGCGGCCGCCGCAGTTGGCGACCCAGACGGTGCCGGAGCGGTCGGCGGCCATGCCCTGGGGCTGGACGATGCCGCCGCCCCGCCAGCCGTCCCGCGGGGAGAGCGCGGTGCCGTCCGGGGCGAACTGGGAGACGCTGCGGTAGAAGCGGGAGGGGTCGAGGGGGCAGCCGGAGCCCTGGAAACCGAAGTTGCCGACCCAGGCGTCGCCGCGCGCGTCGACGGTGACGCCGAACCCGGCGCCGTAGAGCCCGCCGCCGCGGTAGGGCGCGCCGGGGGCGTCCTGGCCGGTGGGGGTGAACTTGAGCAGGGTGCGTCCGCCGCAGACCGATTCGGCCGGGTCGGCGCCGAACCGGTAGTTGTTGCTGACCCAGACGTTGCCGTCGGCGTCGAAGGCGAGGTTGCCGGGGCCGTCGAGCTCGTGGCCGTTGCCGTCGTAGCGCAGGGCCACCGTCCAGGCGTCGGGGGCGGCGGGCAGCGCGGGCAGGTAGCGCGGGGTGGTCGCGGCGAGCGCGAAGAGGGCGCCGACGTCGTGGCCGGGGGCGTGGGCGAGGTCCACCGCGGCCTGCAGGGTGGTCCGCGGCCGCTCGCCGCCGGGCGGCCGGGCGAGGTCGAACAGCTGTCGGCAGGCGTCGCCGGTGACGCAGGAGGCGAGCAGGTTGGCGAGGGTGTTGAACTCGGCCATGGTCGAGGTGCGGTCGCCGTTCGGCGGGGTCGCGAGCACGGGTGCGACGTCGCCGGTGCCGGTGTCGGCCAGGTTGTGCGCGATCGCGGCGGCGTTCTGCAGCCCGGGGGAGGTGCCGGCGATGCCGGCCGGTCCGGTGAAGCGGGCCAGGGCGTACGCGACGGCGACGGTGGTGCGCTCGTTGACGACGACTTCGGGCGGTGCGGCGGCGCCGCCGAGCACCGCGGCGAGCGTGACCGGCCCGTCCGGGGAGTCGCCGCCCGGCCCGTCCGGGGACGCCCCGCCCCGGTGCTCCTGGCCGGGCTGCCGGTCGGCCAGCAGGTAGAGCACGGCCCGCGGGTCCGCGGGCCGGCGGTAGTCGAGGGTGAAGCGGCCGTCCTGCCCGCTGCGGGCCCGGGCCAGCACCCGGGGCCGTCCGCCCGCCTCGTCGCCGGCCTGGTACAGCGTCACCTCGGCTCCGCCGAGCGGGGTGTCGCCGCTGCGGACCACGCCGCACTGGTGGTCCGGCCCCCAGCCGGGCGGGCCGGCCGGGGCGGCCTGGGCCGGGCCGGCGGCGAGCTGGGAGAGCAGGGCTGCGGTCAGCAGGACGCCCTGGCGTCGGCGCATGGGTGGCTCCGTTCGGTCGCGGACGGGCGGTCGGCCCGTCCGCGACCCGTCACGGTCCGCGGACCGGGCCGCCGCCGTATACCTGCCACACCGGGGGCTTCGAGCGTGCGACCGGGCGCGGGACGCGGCCGAAATTGCCCGGGACGGGTGAGCGCCGCCACCGCCGGCGGCAGGGGCTCGGCCCCCGCCGCGCGTGGTTCAGAGTCGTTCGAAGCCGCGGCGGCGTTCCCAGTCGGTGACGGCCCGTTGGTGGGCGGCGAGTTCGGTGCGTCCGGCGTGGGTGTAGT
>NZ_JBFAZB010000055.1:0-60298 GCF_040681575.1 Kitasatospora sp. NPDC051702 | reverse complement strand
GAGCCGTGCTGTGAGTGCAGGTGTCAGTCTTCGCGTAGTTGCACAACTCGGCGGGCGAGTTCGGCAGCTCCGTGAACTCCCCGCCTGGTGTATCGGCGTCCGGGCGGCGGATCAGCCGGCCGGGTGCGGCGGCTGCGCCGGGGGCGCGGGCTGCGCGTACGGGTTGTCCGCCACCGGCTGGGCCGACGGGGCGTACGCCGCGGCCTGCGGAGCCGGTGCGCCCGGCTGCGGGGCGTACGGCGCGGCGGCCTGCGGCGGGACCCCCTGGCCGGGCTGCGGGGCGTACGCCGGCTGCGGGGCGTTCGGGTTGTACGGCGCCTGCGCGGGCGCGTTCGGGTCGAAGCCGGCCGGCGGGCCGTACGGCGCGCCCGGCGGGACGGGCTGCTGGGCCTTGGCGTTGCCGCGCTCGACGATGGCCTTCACCGAGTGGACGATCAGGGCGATCGGCAGGATGAACGCCTTGAAGAAGATCTCGTACCGGCCGCCCTCGAAGACGAACGCGAGGTAGTAGGCGTACCCCAGGAATCCGAGACCGACGAGGACGTTGAGGATCCGCCAGCCGATTTTCAGGCCGCCGCCGAGGTTGAGCGCTCCGAGGACCAGCATGGCGACGCCGCTGAAGGCCAGCGCGACGACGTACCAGGAGAAAAGCGGCTCGGCGCTGAAGTCGAGGTTGTTCAAGAAGGATTCCCGGGGAAGCGGAGAAAACGGCGGAGCCGTTGGGGACGACAGCGCACAGTACTGGAGGCGGCCGACATCCGTCGCCGTGTTTTCGTCACGGAGTAGTTGCGCTGCTCCGGAACGGCAATTGACGAGGTGGGAAATGACTGCGTATGAGGTGCTGCGGGTCTTTTGCGGTCCCGACGGCGGGTACGGCAACGAGCTCGGCGTGGTGCGGGACGGCGCCGCGCTGCCGGGCCGGGCGGAGCGGCAGGCGTTCGCGCGGCAGCTCGGCTTCAGCGAGACGGTGTTCGTCGACGACCCGGAGCGCGGGGAGGTCGACATCTACACCCCGACCCTGCGCCTGCCGTTCGCCGGCCACCCCTGCGTGGGCGCCGCCTGGCTGCTCGGCGCGGACCGGCTGGTCACCCCGGCCGGGGAGGTCGCGGCCCGGCACGACGGCGGGCTGACCAGGATCGCGGCGCGCCCCGAGTGGGCCCCGCCGCGGACCCTGCGCCGGTACCGCTCGGCGGCCGAGGTGGAGGCGCTGGAGGTGCCGCCGCCGGGGGAGTGGATCTACGCCTGGGCCTGGCAGGACGAGGCGGCCGGCACCGTCCGTGCGAGGGCCTTCCCCGGGCGGGACGACGGGATCGACGAGGACGAGGCGACCGGCGCCGCGGCCCTGCTGCTGACCGCGCGCCTCGGGCGGGCGCTGACCGTCACCCAGGGCCGGGGTTCGCAGCTGCTGACCGGCCCGCGTCCGGACGGCCTGGTCGAGGTCGGCGGTCGGGTCTGCCGGGTGGCGGCGGGCGGGGCTCAGCGGGCCGGCGGGGTCGGCTCGGCGTAGGCGCGGGGCCGGGCCCGCACCGGGGCGACGGGGGCGGTGACGGCGGGCACCGGCGGGCCGACCAGGGTGGTCACCTGGGGTGCGCGCACCCGCGGCCGCCGCTCGCGCAGCAGCCGCCGCAGACCGGGGGCGAGCGCCAGGTGGGTGGCGGCCACGCCGATCACGGCGAACAGTATGTGGTCGACGTTGAGGACGTGCCCGGGCGTCCAGGAGGAGAGGAACTCCAGGCCGGTCGCCAGCAGGGCGGAGACGCCGGTGGTGCGCAGGAAGGACGGCAGCCAGGGGGCCCGCAGCCGGCCGCCGGCCAGCGGCAGCAGCACGCCGAGCGGGGCCAGCAGGACGAACTCGCCGGCCACCTGCCAGGCGGTGGAGGAGCGCAACGAGGCCAGCGGCGTCAGGTTAGCGTCGTACACCCAGGCCACCGGGAGCGGCCGCAGCACCACCAGCCAGAGCACCAGCGCCAGGTGGCAGGCCAGGCCCGCCAGACCCGCCGAGCGGAGGGATCGGTGGACGGCCGCCGCCGGCCGGGTCTCGGTCCGCGCGCCGGAACGCTGGTCGCGTGTCCTGGTGCCATCTCGCTGCACGGGGGGAAGGACGTGGACCGGTGGCGCGGTGGTTCCACCCCGGGCGTGAACATTCCAGGACGCGCCCCCGGCGCCCGGAACAGCTCCCGGAACCGAGCCCGGACCGCTCCCGGAACCGAGCCCGGACCGCTCCCGGAACCGAGCCGGGACCGCGCCCGGCGCGGTCCCCGGACCCGCCCTAACGGCAGGGCGCAGCCGTCGGGACGGCGCTGAACACGTTGTCCGGCGGCGGGCTTCCCGGGGTCACCACCACCGGCGACGGGCTCGGGGAGGCACCGGACTTGGCCGCGCCGCGCGCCGCGGTCGGGGTGGGCGAGGCGGGGGACGGCGTGGCCAGGGCGGTGGGTACGTGCGGGGTCGCGGTCGGGCAGGCCGTCCGGCTGGCCGGGGCGCCCGCGTCCACCGGGACGGCGGTCGGCCGGATGCCGCAGCCGGTGGCCAATGCGAGCAGGAGGAGGGCGCCGCAGGCGCGGCGCAGCGTGCTGCCGGTCGGGGTGCTGCCGGTCGGGGAGGTGGGGGAGGTCACGAGGCGTCCTTGTTCTGGGCTGCGTCGCCGACGGCGCCGTCGACGGCGCCGTCCGCGGACGGCGGAGGCGGCGGAGCCAGCGGCAGCGTCAGCGTGAACACCGCCCCGACCTCCCCGTTCGCCGCGGTGATCGTCCCCCCGTGTATCTGCGCGTTGGCCATCGCGATCGACAGCCCCAGGCCACTGCCCTCCGAGCGGGCCCGTCCCCGGTCCGCCTTGTAGAACCGGTCGAAGACGTGCGGCAGCACGTCCTCCGGGATGCCCGGGCCGCTGTCGGAGACCTCGACCCGGACGGAGCCGCCGCTCTCGCGGACCTTGACCCGCACCGGCGAGCCGCCGTGCTTGAGGGCGTTGCCGATCAGGTTGGCGAAGACCACGTCGAGCCGGCGCGGGTCGACCACGGCCAGGATGCCGCGCGGGGCGTCCAGTTCGACGGCGTCGTACCAGGCCCGGCCGTCGATGCAGGACATGATGAGGTCGGCGATGTCCACCTCGTCGGCGACCAGCCTGGCGGTGCCCGCGTCGAAGCGGGTCACCTCCATCAGGTTCTCGACCAGGTCGGACAGCCGGCGGGTCTCGCTCACCACGAGCCGGACGGCCGGCTCGATCATCGGGTCCAGCGACTCGGCCTCGTCCTCCAGGATGTCGGTGACGGCGGTCATCGCGGTGAGCGGGGTGCGCAGCTCGTGCGACATGTCGGCGACGAACCGCCGGCTCTGCGCCTCGCGCGCGCTCAGCTCCTCGACCTGCTCGTGCAGCGACTCCGCGGCCCGGTTGAACGTCCGCGCCAGGTCGGCGAGTTCGTCGGAGCCCTCGACCTCCAGCCGGGTGTCCAGGTGGCCCTCGCCGAGCCGCCGGGCGGCGTCCCCGAGCCGCTTGACCGGCCGCAGCACGGTGGACGAGGCGGCCTGGGCGAGCAGCGCCGAGCCGATCAGCGCCAGCAGGGTGGCGATGGCCAGCGACCAGCCCAGCGTGTTGAGGTCGGCCCGCTCGTTCTCCAACGACTTGAACATGTACGCCGTCGGGCCGGTCGGCACCACCTTGGTGCCGCCGATCACGAACGGCCGGCCGTCCAGGTTCTGCCGCTGCCAGTACAGGTGGTACGGGTACGGGTTGGTGTCGGTGATCTCGCGGGGCTTGGCGACGGTGGACTGCAGCGGGGTCGGGACGTCGGCCAGCGTGAAGCGCCCCGGGTCGGAGGAGGCGCTGCACTCCGGGTGCGCCGGATCGACCACCACGACGTCGTAACTCAGCCCGGAGCTGGCGACGCTGGTCGCGAGCGAGACGAGGTCCGGGCAGCTCGCGTTCAGCGGCAGCTCGGAGACGTTGCGGCTGAGCGAGACGCGGAAGTCGTTGAGTGCGGTGTCCTGGGCGCGCTTGAGCACCGCGTCGCGGTTCAGCCAGTAGGCGATGCCGGAGGCCGACACGGCGGCGAGCAGCGCGACCGCGGCGAACACCGCGATCAGCCGCACCCGCAGGGAGCGCAGCCGGCGCCACCGGCCGGTGGCGAAGCGCCGGGTCGTCGTCTGTTGGTCAGTCACGGGAGCCTGTCGTCGTACGGGAGTTCATGCCGGGGTGGTGCGGGGGAGGGCGCGGGAGGCCGCACCGGGCGCTCAGGCCGGCGGGTCGAGCCGGTAGCCCACCCCGCGCACGGTGCGGATCAACGTCGGCGCGGACGGCACGTCCTCGACCTTCGCCCGGAGCCGCTGGACGCAGGCGTCCACCAGCCGGGAGTCGCCCAGGTAGTCGTGCTCCCAGACCAGCCGCAGCAGCTGCTGGCGGGAGAGCGCCTGGCCGGGCCGGCGGCTGAGTTCCAGCAGCAGGCGCAGTTCGGTCGGGGTGAGCTGGAGGTCCTGGCCGTCCTTGGTGACGGTCATCGCCGCGCGGTCGATCACCACGGTGCCGTACGCGGAGGAGTCGGAACTCTCCCGCTCACCGCGGCGCAGCACCGCCCGGATCCGGGCGTCCAGCACCCGCGGCTGCACCGGCTTGACCACGTAGTCGTCCGCGCCGGACTCCAGGCCGACCACCACGTCGATGTCGTCCGAGCGTGCGGTCAGCAGGATGATCGGCAGCTGGTCGGTGCGCCGGATCCGGCGGCAGACCTCGAAGCCGTCGATCCCGGGCAGCATCACGTCCAGCACGATCAGGTCGGGCCGCTGCTCCTTGAAGAGCCTCAGACCGTCCTCGCCGGAGGCGGCGGTGGCCACGCGGTGGCCCTGGCGGGTGAGGGCGAGTTCGAGGCCGGTCCGGATGGCGTCGTCGTCCTCGATCAGTAGGAGGAAAGGCACGGCCCCATTTTGGCCCACCGGAAGCGTCGAATCACCCCCCGGACGGGCCCCCGGGCGCCCGGGAACCGGAACCACCGCCACCGGCGTCCGGTACGGAGGGAGGCGGACCGGGACGAAAGGCCCGCCCCTGTGACACCCCTGTGACAGTCGGCGGACAGCGCCATCACAACCGCCGGGCAGGATTTTCCATGTCGCCGCAGGACAGCGGGCCAACCCGGCCGGCTGGAAGGCGGCAACAGGAACCGCTCGTACCGACCCAGGGGGCGCACCATGAACGCCATGCTTCAGACCCGGACCAACCCGGCTGTCCGCACCGCGCGTTCGTCAGTGTCCACCCACCGGACCCGGTACGAGGTCAGGACCGACGAGAACTCCGGTGCCGTGACCGTACGGGGGTGCGCGCACAGCACCGGTGGAAACCCTGTCGCCCGCCGGGTGAGCGGCGGCGGCAGGACGGGGGAGCTGTACGGGATCGGCCGGGTGGGGAACGCGGCCGACTCCGCCAACACCCTCACGCTGCGGGGGATCCTCCCCGTCCGCGTCGAGGGCAAGGACGCCCTGGGGGGTACCGGGGGGAACCGGGGTACCGGGGGGAACCGGGGTACCGGAGGGAACGGCCTGCGGACGGTCGGCTCGGGGGAGTCGGCCGGACGCGCGGCCGCCGGTGCGACGCTGCTGCGGCTGAACCCCGCACCGGCCCGCGCCGACGAGGCGGGACAGGGAGACGCGCAGGGGGAGCACCCGGCCGTCGCGGAGGACCACATCACGGAGTTCACCGCGTACGTGCGCGAGCGCCGCGCCTCCCTGTACGCCACGGCGTACCACCTGACCGGTGACCGCTACGAGGCCGAGGACCTGCTGCAGAGCGCGCTCTTCAGCACCTACCGGGCCTGGGGCCGGATCACCGACAAGGCCGCGGTCGGGGGCTACCTCCGCCGCACCATGACCAACCTGCACATCTCCGCCTGGCGGCGCCGCAAGGTCAACGAGTACCCGACCGAGGAGCTGCCGGAGACGGCCGGCGACACCGACGCGATGGGCGGCACCGAGCTGCGCACCGTGCTCTGGCAGGCGCTGGCGAAGCTGCCGGAGAACCAGCGGACCATGCTGGTGCTGCGGTACTACGAGGGCAAGACCGACCCGGAGATCGCCGACGTGCTGGCGATCAGCGTCGGCACGGTCAAGAGCAGCATCTGGCGCGCGCTGCGCCGCCTGCGCGAGGACGAGCACCTGAACAAGTCGGGCGACACCGTCCGGGCGTTCGGCGAGCTGGTCGCCTGACGCGGGGCGCGCGAGGAGAGGGACTCCCGTCGGGGGACGGGTAGCGGACGGTCGAGGTGCGTGAACGCCGGCTCGGGGGAGCGGTGACCACGCGGCCCGGGCCGTCCGGGGAAGGCGACGGGCCCGGTGCGGGGGAGACGCACCGGGCCCGTCGTTCTGCTGTTCGCGTTGCCGGGCCGCCGGCCCGTTCCGCTGCCCGGGCCGCCGGGCGGCGGGCCCGCCCGGGTGTTCAGACGGCGGACAGCTCCCGCCGCCCCGCGGCCGCGCGGATCCGGCGTTCGGCCTCCGGGCCCGCGCACGGGTAGGAGCCGAGGGTGACCTGCCGTCCGACGATGGACCGCTCGGCGCGCATCAGCCGCCAGCCGCGGCGCACCAGCACCGGCAGCGACTTGCGGCCCTCCCGGACGTCCCGGCGAAACCGGCGCCAGGCCGTGGTGAGCGCGCCGTTGCGCAGGCACAGGGCGTCCCCGAGGAGCCCCTCGGCGGCGCACTCGGCGGTGATCTCGGCGGCGAAGATGCCCTCGGCGATGAACGCGGGGGCACCGGCGAGGTCCAGGGGGCGGGTGCCGATCCGGCCGTTGTCCGGGATCGAGTACACCGGGACGTCGACCCGGCCGGTCTCGTGGAGGCTGCGGATCGCGGCGACGGCCTGGTCGCGGTGCCAGGCGAGCGGGGAGTCCCAGTCGACCGCGCCGTCCGGCAGCAGCGGCAGGGTGGGGTCGTCCCCGTCCTTGTAGAAGTCGTCAAGCTGGAGCACCGGCAGTCCGCTGCGCTCGGCGAGCGAGGACTTCCCGGAACCGGAGGGACCGGACAACAGGACGACCCGGGCGCGGGTCATCGGCACAGGGTTCAGCGGGGCGTCACTCACGGGACACCAGTCTGACGCATCGGGGCCCGATGCCGAAACCGGTCGGGTCACACCTTCTGTTGCGGCTGCTGCGAGTTCGGGTCGGCGAGGGCGGCGTGGACCACCGGCAGGTAGCGGCTGTCGACCTGGAGGAAGACCGGGGTGCCGTCGCCGGGCGGCCGGTAGGCGGTGGCGGCCCAGTCCTGGTCGTGCCACACGTCGGGCTCGGGGTCGTGGAAGGTGCCGCCGGCGGGGAGCTCGATCCGGCCCGGGCGGGTGTCGAAGGTCACGGTGGCGGCCCCGGGCGTGATGCGCAGCCGGCCGTTGACGTAGGCGGGCTGCCAGCCGGGGCGGTCGGACCGCGCCGAGCAGGGCACCCGTACCGTCCGGCCGGCGGCCAGCCGGCGCCGGGTGCGGGCCACGTGCAGGCGGCGGACGAAACCGTCCGCGAACAGCGCCATCAGCTCGCCGACGAACTCTCCCACGGCGTCCCTCCTCGATCGTCTTCCTCCGCCACGATCCTCGCCCGGCGGCGGGCTCCCGGGGGAGCGCCGAAAGGCGGACGTCGCGGCGACGAAAGTCGACGGACCCGCGCCAGGGGGGGAGAGGCGCGGGTCCGTCCAATGACCGTCCGGGCCCTGGGGGGGGAGAGGGCACGGGGGACGGCCAGCTTGTGGAGTTGTTCACCCGGTGGAGACGGGGAGGGTCAGATCCCCATCGGGTGCCAGACCGTCTTCGTCTCCAGGAAGGAGAGTAGCCGGTCCGTACCGGGCGCATTGGTCCAGTCCTGGGCGAACGGGTCCAGCTCCGGACGGACCACCCGCTTCAGGGTATCCGCGGCGGCCTCCTCCAGGGCCTTCGCCGCGCCGGGCCCGTCGGCGGCGATCGCGCCGGTGAGGTCCACCGCGTTGACGTCCTGGTGCGAGGCCAGGGTGGGCGCGATGTCCGCCGTCCGGCCCGAGATGATGTTGACCACGCCGCCCGGGACGTCCGAGGTGGCGAGCACCTCGCCCAGCGACAGGGCCGGCAGCGGGGCGTCCGCGGCGGCCGCGACCACGACCGTGTTGCCGGTGGCGACCGCCGGGGCGACCACCGACACCAGGCCGAGCAGCGAGTGCCCGTAGCCGGCCTGCGGGGCGACGATCCCGACCACGCCGGTCGGCTCCGGGGTCGACAGGTTGAAGAACGGCCCGGCGACGGGGTTGGCGCCGCCCGCGATCTGGGCGACCTTGTCCGTCCAGCCCGCGTACCAGACCCAGCGGTCGATCGCGGCGTCCACCAGGGCGGCGGCCTTCTTCGGGCCGACGCCCTCGGCGAGCGCCACCTCGGCGGCGAACTGCTCGCGCCGGCCCTGCAGCATCTCGGCGACCCGGTACAGCACCTGGCCGCGGTTGTACGCGGTGGTGCCGGCCCAGCCCTTGACCGCCGCGCGGGCGGCCAGGACGGCGTCCCGGGTGTCCTTGCGGGTGCCCAGCGGGGCGTTGGCGAGCCACTCGCCCTTCGAGTCCGTCACCTCGTACACCCGCCCGCTCTCGGAGCGCGGGAACTTCCCGCCGACGTACAGCTTGTAGGTCTTGAAGACGTCAAGACGCGTCGCGACATCAGACATCGAGGTAGGCCTCCAGACCGTGGCGGCCACCCTCGCGGCCGTAGCCCGACTCCTTGTAGCCGCCGAACGGCGAGGTCGGGTCGAACTTGTTGAAGGTGTTGGCCCAGACCACGCCGGCCTTGAGCTTGTTCGCCATCCAGAGGATGCGCGAGCCCTTCTCCGTCCAGATGCCGGCGGAGAGGCCGTACGGGGTGTTGTTGGCCTTCGCGACCGCCTCCTCGGGGGTGCGGAAGGTCAGCACCGACAGGACCGGGCCGAAGATCTCCTCCTGGGCGATCCGGTGGGCCTGGCTGACGCCGGTGAACAGGGTCGGCTTGAACCAGAAGCCGGTGCCCGGCAGCTCGCAGGCCGGCGACCAGCGCTCGGCGCCCTCGGCCTCGCCGGCGTCGGTCAGCGCGGTGATCCGGGCCAGCTGCTCGGCCGAGTTGATGGCGCCGATGTCGGTGTTCTTGTCCAGCGGGTCGCCGACCCGCAGGGTCGCCATCCGGCGCTTCAGGGCGTCCAGCAGCTCGTCCTGGACCGACTCCTGGACCAGCAGGCGCGAGCCCGCGCAGCAGACGTGGCCCTGGTTGAAGAAGATGCCGTTGACGATGCCCTCGACCGCCTGGTCGAGCGGCGCGTCGTCGAAGACGATGTTGGCGGCCTTGCCGCCCAGCTCCAGCGACAGCTTCTTGCGGGTGCCGGCCAGCTGCTTGGCGATCGCCCGGCCGACCGGGGTGGAGCCGGTGAACGCGACCTTGTTGACGTCCGGGTGCGAGGTGAGCGCGGCACCGGTGCGGCCGTCGCCGGTCACGATGTTGACGACGCCCTTGGGCAGACCGGCCTGGCGGCAGATCTCGGCGAAGCGCAGGGCCGTCAGCGGCGTGGTCTCGGCCGGCTTCAGGACGACGGTGTTGCCGGTCGCCAGGGCGGGCGCGATCTTCCACGCCAGCATCAGCAGCGGGAAGTTCCACGGGATGACCTGGCCGGCCACGCCGAGCGGCTTCGGGGCCGCGCCGAAGCCGGCGAAGTCCAGCTTGTCGGCCCAGCCCGCGTAGTAGAAGAAGTGCGCGGCGACCAGCGGCAGGTCGACGTCGCGGGTCTCGCGGATCGGCTTGCCGTTGTCGATCGACTCGAGCACGGCCAGTTCGCGGCTGCGCTCCTGGATGATCCGGGCGATCCGGAACAGGTACTTGGCGCGCTCGCTGCCCGGCAGCGCCGACCAGTCGGCGAAGGCCGCGCGGGCGGCGGCGACGGCGCGGTCGACGTCCTCGTCGGTGCCCTGGGCGAACTCGGCGAGCACCTGCTCCGTCGCCGGGTTGACCGTCTTCAGGGCCTCGCTGCCGGAGGAGTCGACGAACTCGCCGCCGATGAAGTGGCCGTACGAGGTGGCGATGTCACCCGCGGCGGCGGGGGACTCGGGCGCCGGGGCGTAGGCGAAGAGGCCGCCGGCGGGCTTGGCCGCGGGCTCCTCGATGATCTTCTTCTTGGCCATGGTGATCAGTCCACCGTCACGTAGTCGGGGCCGGAGTAGCGTCCGGTGGTGAGCTTCTGGCGCTGCATCAGCAGGTCGTTGAGCAGGCTGGAGGCGCCGAAGCGGAACCAGTGCGGGGAGAGCCAGTCGTCGCCGAGGGTCTCGTTGACCATCACCAGGTACTTCATGGCGTCCTTGGTGGTCTTGATCCCACCGGCGGGCTTCACACCGACCTGGACGCCGGTCTGCGCGCGGAAGTCGCGGACCGCCTCCAGCATCAGCAGGGTGACCGGCGGGGTCGCGTTGACGGCGACCTTGCCGGTGGAGGTCTTGATGAAGTCGGCGCCGGCCAGCATCGCCAGCCAGGAGACGCGCCGCACGTTGTCGTAGGTCTGCAGCTCGCCGGTCTCGAAGATCACCTTGAGGTGGGCGTAGCTGCCGTCGGCGCGCTTGCACGCCTCCTTGACGGCGACGATCTCGTTGAAGACGTCGAGGTAGCGGCCGGAGAGGAAGGCGCCGCGGTCGATCACCATGTCGATCTCGTCGGCGCCCGCGGCGACCGCGTCGGCGGTGTCGGCGAGCTTCACCGGGAGGGCGGCGCGGCCGGCGGGGAAGGCGGTGGCCACCGAGGCGACCTGGATGTCGGTGCCCCGGAGGGCGTCCTTGGCGGTGGCGACCATGTCCGGGTAGACGCAGATGGCGGCCACGCGGGGGGTGGTCGGGTCGGTCGGGTCGGGGGTCCTGCCCTTGGCGCACAGAGCGCGCACCTTGCCGACCGTGTCCGCGCCTTCCAGCGTGGTCAGGTCGATCATCGAGATCGCGAGGTCGATGGCGTACGCCTTCGCCGTGGTCTTGATCGAGCGGGTACCGAGGGTGGCGGCACGCGCCTCCAGGCCGACCTGGTCGACGCCGGGCAGGCCGTGCAGGAAGCGGCGGAGCGAGGCCTCGGACGCCGCAACGTCCTGAAGGCCGCTGCCCGCAACGCCGGGGGCATTGGCTGCAACAGTGGACATAGTCACCAGACCAGCATATCTACGCGCGTAGCCGACCGCTAGGGGGCACACCTTTCGTGGCCGGACCGAGACCTCACCGTGGGGGGCATGGGGCAGAATCGACGGCATGACCGATTCCGACGGCAAGCCCCACCAGGGCTCGGCCGCCCCCGACGGGGAGACCGTGTACGCGGACCGCGTGTACCGCTCAGTCCCCGGTGTGATCTCCGGCGTGCTGCTGCTGGGCGTGGCCGCCTGGCTGATCGGCGACGCGGCGCTGAACGGGACCGGGAAGACGCCGTACGTCTCGCTCGCCGCGGCGCTGGTCTTCGCGTTCCCGGTGGCCGCCTACACGCTGCGCCCGGCCGTGCTCGCCAACGACCGGCGACTGGTCGTGCGCAACCCGTGGCGGACGATCACCGCGCCGTGGGCCTCGGTCGACGCACTGCGCGCCGGGTACTCGGTCGAGCTGCTGGCCGAGGGCCGGAAGTTCCAGATCTGGGCGGTGCCGGTGTCGCTGCGCCAGCGCAAGCGCGCCAACCGGGCCCGGGAGAACGGCGGCGCCGAGCACGTCTCCCGGATGGGCCTGGCCTTCGGCCGCCCGGCCACCACCGGCCCCGGCGTGCAGGGCGCCCCGGACCCGACCCGGGCCTGGTCCGACCAGGTCACCAACGTCCTCCAGGAGATGGCCGAGCGCAACGCCGCCCGCCCGGAGGCCGCCGGCGGGATCAGCGTCCGCTGGTGCTGGTGGATCATCGCCCCCACCGTGGTCGGCCTGGTCGCGCTGATCGCGGTGATCGCCGCCTGACGACGACGCGCCACGAGGGGCCCGCCGACCGCTCGGCGGGCCCCTCGCGCGTTCCGGGCCGGGTGTCCCGGGAGGGCCGGGTGCGGGAGTGCCTCCCGGCCCGGGTGGGGCGGGAGGCACTCGTGCGGGGCGGGGCCGGGCGTCAGGCGGTGATGCCGGCGGCCTCGGCCAGGTCGCGCTTGATCGCGTCGAGGAGCTCGGCGGCGCGGGCGCGGGCGGTGGCGAGGTCGGCCGCGGTGGCGACCGGGAGGACGACCTCCAGGTAGCACTTGAGCTTGGGCTCGGTGCCCGAGGGGCGGACCACGATGCGCGCGGAGCGGACGCCCTCGCCGGCCAGGTAGTAGCGCAGGCCGTCGGTGGGCGGCAGCTCGGCGGAGCCCGCGCTGAGGTCGTCGGCGCGGGTGACGGCCAGCCCGGCCAGGACGGTCGGGGGCTGCTCGCGCAGGCGGCCCATGGCGTCGGCGATCAGGGAGAGGTCCTGGACGCGGACGGACAGCTGGTCGGTGGCGTGCAGGCCGTGCTCCAGCGCCAGGTCGTCCAGCAGGTCGCTCAGGGTGCGGCCGGACTGCTTGAGGGTGGCGGCGAGCTCGGCGACGAGCAGGGCGGCGGTGATGCCGTCCTTGTCCCGGACGCCCTGCGGGTCGACGCAGTAGCCGAGGGCCTCCTCGTAGCCGTAGCGCAGGCCTTCGGCGCGGGAGATCCACTTGAAGCCGGTGAGGGTCTCCGCGTAGCCCAGGCCCGCGGCCTCGGCGATCCGGCCGAGCAGGGTGGCCGAGACGATGGTGGTGGCGAAGGTGCCCTCGGCCTTCTTGGCGACCAGGGCCGCGCCGAGCAGGGCGCCGACCTCGTCGCCGCGCAGCATCCGCCAGCCGGAGGTGCCGTTGCCGCTGCCGGCCGCGTTGGCGTTGACCGGGACGGCCACCGCGCAGCGGTCGGCGTCCGGGTCGTTGGCGATCACGATGTCGGGGCCGACCGACGCGGCGGTGCGGAAGGCGAGGTCCATCGCCCCCGGCTCCTCCGGGTTGGGGAAGGCCACGGTCGGGAAGTCCGGGTCGGGCTCGGCCTGCTCGGCGACCACGGTGGGCGCCGGGAAGCCGGCCCGGCGGAAGGCGGCCACCAGGGTGTCGCGGCCGACGCCGTGCATCGGGGTGTAGACGACGTCGAGGTCGCGCGGGCTGTGCCGGTCGACGATGGTGACGGCCCGGTCCAGGTAGGCGTCGACGATCTCGTCGCCGAGCACCTCCCAGCCGTCCTCGGCCAGCGGGACCTCGGCGAGCGAGCCGATGGCGTCGATCTCGGCGGCGATCCCGGCGTCGGCCGGCGGGACGATCTGGGAGCCGTCGCCCAGGTAGACCTTGTAGCCGTTGTCCTGCGGCGGGTTGTGGCTGGCGGTGACGGTGACGCCGGCGGCCGCGCCCAGGTGGCGGATGGCGAAGGCGAGCACCGGGGTGGGCAGCGGGTGGGGCAGCAGGGCGGCGCGCAGGCCGGCGCCGACCACGACGGCGGCGGTGTCGCGGGCGAAGTCGTAGGACTTGTGGCGGGCGTCGTAGCCGATGACGACGAGGTCGCCGAGCTCCTGCTTGCGGACGTGGGCGACCAGGCCGGCGGCGGCCCGGATCACCACGGCGCGGTTCATCCGCATGGGGCCGGCGCCGAGTTCACCGCGCAGGCCGGCGGTGCCGAACTGGAGCCGGTCGGAGAAGCGCTCGGCGAGCTCGGCCCAGGCGGTCTTGCTGTCCGACTCCGCGTCCGGGCCCTCGGCCCGGGCCAGCAGGGCGGTCAGTTCCTCGCGGGTCTGCGGGTCGGGGTCCTCGGCCAGCCAGGTCCGGGCCCGGGCGAGGAGGTCGGTGGTGGGTGCCTGCGTCATCGCTGCGTTCTCCATCGGGGAGTTCGTCGGTTGTCTGCCGGAGGGTTCCGCAATCAGGGGGTGCGCATGCGGACGGGGCCCGCGGGCGGGTGTGATCGGCGGATCACGCCCGCCCACGGGCCCCGTCGCTCGTGCGTCGTGCGCCCGGTGGGCGTCAGATCCGCTCGAGGACCTTCGCCAGCAGCTCACCCATGCGCTCGGCGGAGGCCTTGCCGGCCTCGAGCACCTCTTCGTGGTTGAGCGGCTCGCCGGTGATGCCGGCGGCCAGGTTGGTGACCAGGGAGATGCCGAGCACCTCGGAGCCGGCCTCGCGGGCGGCGATGGCCTCCAGGGTGGTGGACATGCCGACGAGCTCGCCGCCGATCACCCGGGCCATGTTGACCTCGGCCGGGGTCTCGTAGTGCGGGCCGCGGAACTGCACGTACACGGCCTCGTCGAGGGTCGGGTCGACCTCGTGGCACAGCTCGCGCAGGCGCTTGGAGTAGAGGTCGGTGAGGTCGACGAAGTTGGCGCCGACGATCGGGGAGTCCGCCGTCAGGTTGATGTGGTCGCTGATCAGGACCGGCTGGCCGGGCACCCAGCCCTGGCGCAGGCCGCCGCAGCCGTTGGTCAGCACGATGATGCCGCAGCCGGCCGCGGCGGCGGTGCGCACGCCGTGGACGACGGTGGCCACGCCGTGGCCCTCGTAGTAGTGGTTGCGGCCGAGGAAGATCAGGGCGCGCTTGTCGCCGATCTTCACCGAGCGGATCTTGCCGGCGTGGCCGGCGACGGCGGGGGCGGGGAAGCCCGGGAGCTCGGTGACCGGGAACTCGGCCACGGTCTCGCCCAGGGCGTCGGCGGCCGGCACCCAGCCGGAGCCCATCACCAGGGCGACGTCGTGCCGCTCGGCACCGGTCAGCTCGCGGAGGCGCTCGGCGGCGGCCTGGGCGGCGGCGTAGGGGTCGGCGGAGACGACCGACTGAGGGGTTGCGTTCACGGGTCCGAGGATAGACGGGAATCGGCTACGCGCGTAGAAAATCGGGCGCGGCGTGCCGGATCGTTACCCGGTTGACCCGAAAGCACAGCTGGATGAGGCCTTTCGGGTGATGTCACTCGTCGGTACCTCCAGGGGGCCGGGCCGCTCGTCAGAGCCGTTTCGCGCTGCGCAGTCCCTTCGCGTACAGGCCGTTGTCGTCCAGCCGCGCCGTGCCGCCCTTGTCGCCGAAGGTCGGGCCGTCCGCCTCCTCCCGGCTGGAGACGTACCGGGGGTGGCCGTCGGTGTCCAGGCCCAGGTAGATGCCGGTGTGGTCGAGCCGGGCGCCGGTGCGGGCGTCGATCTCGAAGAAGACCAGGTCACCGGGCTGGAGCGGGTCGATCGAGGCCGGCCGCACGGTGGTGTCGGAGCCCGGCGCGGTGGTCAGCGGCAGCACCGGGACGCCGGGGCCGAGCCGGGCCAGGCCGTTGGCGGTGCGGGGCAGGCCGGGGCCGGCCGCGTCCTTGGAGAGCAGCGGATAACCCGACCGGTAGCCGTAGACCATCCGGACGTACCCGGAGCAGTCGAAGGCGCCGTAACGGGCTCGGTCGGGCTGCTTGGCGACCTTGTCCGCGAACGTGTACGGAACACCCAGGTAGTCGAGGAAGTCGGTCTGTTCCAGGCGCAGGTCGTTGCCGACCGAACCGTTGGGGTTGAGCGGGCCGAAGGAGGCGTCGCCCTTGAACCGCACGCCCTTGCCGTCCTTCTCGGGCGCCGCGCCGGCCAGGTACTGGACGGCCACCGCCAGCACGTCGTCCGCGGTGGAGCCGAGCGACTGCCGGAACCAGGTGCGGAACCAGGCCTCCTGCTCCGCGCCCGGCCGCCACGGCTGCGGCATCAGCCGCACCCAGTTGTCGGAGAGCACGGTTGCCGCGGTGGTGCCCGGTTCGGCGAAGGTCCGGCTGGGGCCGGCCAGGACGGCGGTGCGGGCGTTGTCGGTCAGGGTGGCGACCACGCCGCCGCGGGCGTCCCGGACGACGGTCCGGTCGGGCCCCGTCAGGCGCTCGTAGCGGTACCCGGCGGCCGCCGCGGCGGTGTCCCCGACCGGGCCCGGGGTGGCGGTGGTGGTGAT
Organism: Kitasatospora sp. NPDC051702; assembly: GCF_040681575.1. NCBI lineage: Bacteria > Bacillati > Actinomycetota > Actinomycetes > Kitasatosporales > Streptomycetaceae > Kitasatospora > Kitasatospora sp. NPDC051702. The sequence goes on along the minus strand of NZ_JBFAZB010000055.1, from coordinate 44,449 downwards.
CAGCGGCGCGGTGCCGCCCGCGGCCGGCTGCCGGTCGCGGTCGCGCAGCTGGACGGTGAGGTAGCCGCTGGCGGCGAGCAGGGTGACGGCGAGGCCGCCGCTGAGCAGGGACTTGCGGGTGACGGGCATCGGGAGCTCGCTCGCTTCCTTCCTGGGGTCCTGGGGTCCGGGTGGTCCGGGGGCCGGGCTTCCGGGTGGTTCCGGCGCGTCCGGCGCGTGCGGGATCAGGTGCCGGGCAGGGCGCCGAGCAGGACGCCGGCGGTGAGCACCACGTAGTTGGCCAGGGTCACCGTGCTGGTGGCCATCAGGGTGGCGGCCCGGGGCTGGCGGACCAGCTGGTAGGCGATCAGGCCGGGGACGATGAAGCCGAGCGTCTGGTTGGCGTACAGGGTCGGCAGCTCGCGCTGGAGCACCAGCATCACCGTCGCCTGCAGCAGCACGCCGATCAGCACCACGGCGGCGAACAGCCGCTTGCCGTAGAGGATCACCAGCTTCTGGACCAGCCGGGTGGCGAGGTAGGTCAGCACCGTCACGCCGATCACGATGGCCACCCGCTGGAGGTCCTCGACCAGCGTGAGGGCCAGCCAGCCGGGGGTGATCATGCCGCCGGGGGACAGGTTGGTGGTCAGGTAGCAGACGAGCGAGAAGACCAGGCCGAGCGCGATGCCGATGGCGGCGATCTCGGGGGTGAGCTCGGTGGGGATCACTGCTGGTCTCCGTGGTCGGTGGTGCGGGGGAGGGGGTCGTACCAGGAGTCGGGGATCGGCTCGGGGACGTGGACGGGCACCGCGGGGCCGGGCTCGTACGGGTGCGGGCGGTACGCCTGCGGCCCGGACCGGTACGCGCCCGCCTCGTACGGCTGGGCCTCGTACGGCTGGGCCTCGTAGGGCCGGGGCTCGTACGCGACCGGCTCGTACGCGCCGGCCTCGTACGGCCAGGGCCGGTGGTAGCCCGGGTCGCCGTAGTCCGGCTCGGGGTAGAGCGGCTCGGGCTCCCGGTAGGCGGACTCGGGGGCGTCCGGGGCGTCCGGGTCCTCGTCGGGGGCGAGCCGGGCCAGCTCCTCCAGGAACAGCTCGCCCTGGCCGTGGATGTTGCCGACGGCCACCAGCGAGGAGTCCGGGCCGAGTTCGGCCAGCAGCTCGGCGGTGAGCTGCGCCGGGTCGCGCCGGTCGCCGCCGAGGTCGACCACCCGGCCGGACCAGCCGGCCGGGATGCCGTCGCGGGCGCTCTTGGTGGGGTGGCCGATCAGGAACACCGTGTCCGGGTCGAGGTCGGGCACGATCTGGCCCATCTGCCCGTTGCGCTCGACCCGGTCCGGGCGGCAGTTCACCACCACGTTCAGCGGGCGGTGGATCGCGCCCAGGTCCTCCAGCTGGCGGACGTTCATCAGCGTCGACTCGGGGTCGTTCGCGGCGAAGACGTTGGCGAACCGCAGCCGCTTGCCGTCCTCGGTGCGGTAGCGCTCGACGGAGAGCACGCCCGGGTCCGGCGGGGCCGCCCACATGCCCTGCAGCGCGGTCCGCCGCTCCACGCCGAGGAGTTCGGCGACGGCCAGGGCGATCGCGACGTTCTCCTTGAAGGTGAACCAGCTGAAGCCGCGCAGCTCCTCGTCGGTGACCGACTCCGGGTCCACCACGATCAGCCGGCAGTCCCGGCGGGCCGCCTCCTCGCGAAGGATGTGCGCGCGCTCCTGCTCGGCGGTGACGCAGACGCCGCCGACCGGCATCGAGCGGGACAACGAGCGGGCGACGTCGTCCAGGGTCGGGCCCATCTCGGCGAGGTGGTCCTCGCGGACGTTGCACAGCACGCCGATGGTGGAGCGGATCAGCTTGGTCTGGTTGACCTCCTGGAGCGCCGGCATGACGGCCATGCACTCGATGACCAGGGCGTCCGGCCGGTAGGTGGCGGCGCGGCGGACGATGCCGATCTGCTCCACCACGTTCGCGATGCCGAACTTGCGGTAGACCGGCTCCTCGGTGGCGTCCGGGTGGATGAACCGGGCGGCGGTGCCGGTGGTCTTGGCGACCGTCACCAGCCCGCCGCCGCGCAGCGCACCCGCGCAGAGCCGGGTGATCGAGCTCTTGCCGCGGATGCCGTTGACCAGCACCCGGGCGGGGATCTGCTCCAGCGCGGCGAAGTGCCGGCGCTGCTCGACGATGCCGGCCACCAGCAGCACGGCGCAGCAGACCAGCAGCACGACGTAGAGGAAGAGCACGGGAGGTCCTTCGGGCGGGGCTCAGCGGGCGGACGCGGACGCGGGCGCGGGGGCGGGAGCGGTGGCGGTACGGCGGGGGCGGGCCAGCTCCTGGCGGATCAGCTCCAGGCTCCGGGCGACGGCGCCCACCTCGTCGTGGTGGACGGGGTAGAGCACCGTCCGGCGGTCACCGGTGGCCAGCGCCTCGGCGCTCGCCGCCAGCCGGCGCAGCGGCAGGCCGACGGCGATGAACAGCCAGCCGAGGCAGAGCGCGGCCGCGGCCAGGCCGAGCATGCCGGCCAGTACGGCCCGCCGGTCGGCCCGGTTCTGGTCCAGGTGCAGCCAGGCCACCGGGTGGGCGGTGACCACCGACCAGCCGAGCTTGGCCACGCTGCCGTTGCCGCCGAGCGGGGCGGCGGCGAGCAGGGCCGGGTCGCCGCCGCCGCGCAGCACGTCGGCGGCGGCCGACTTCCCGGCGCCCGCCAGCAGGGCCTTGGCGCGGCCCTCGGGCAGGTCGCCGAAGGAGCTGTAGCCCGCGTTGGCGGCCAGCACCCGCTGCCGGTCGTCGACCAGCCAGACCCGGCCCAGTCCGGGGCGGACCAGCAGCGCGCTGAGGAAGTCCGTCTTGAACTCGCCGACCAGCACCGGCCCCGCCGGCTCGGCGGCGCCCTCCGCCTCGGCGTCCGCGGGCGCCGCAACGAGTGAGGCGCGGGCGGCGATCCGCGGCTCCTTCCCGGAGCTGTTGAGCAGCAGCACGCCGCTCGCGCCGAGCGCCTCCGGGCCGGTGCGGTGCGGCGGCTCGCCGACGTGGGCCAGGAGCTCGCCGCCCGCGCCGAGGACGTACAGCGCGCGGTAGCGGTCGTGCTCGGCCAGGGTCGCGCGCAGCAGGGCGTCGGCCTGGCCGACGGAGGCACCGGCGAGTTCCGGGGCGAGCGAGCGCAGGTCGGCGTAGCCCTCGTTGAGCGCCTGGCGGACCCGGTCGGCGGCGGTGTCGGTGCGGTCGCGCTGGCCGGCCACCACCTGGGTGGGGACCCGGACGGTCGGGTCGTTGCCGCCGAGCAGCAGCAGCGGGCCGGACCAGCCGAGCACCAGGACGGCGCACAGCGCCAGCGGCAGCGCGGTGCCCGGTCGGCGGCGGTCGGGCCGGACGGGGGCCGGCGGGCGGGCCGGGTCGAGCAGCTGCAGGCGCAGCTCCTCCAGGGCGCGGGTGATCCGGCCGGCCTCGCCGCGGGCGGGGCCGTGGACGGGCTGGTCGAGGCGGTCCCCGCGGGTGAGCCGGCGGGACTCCAGGAACAGCCGCAGCAGCGGGCGCTGGAGGCTGCGGACGAGGTACCAGGCGAGCAGCAGGGCCAGGGCGGTCAGGGCGCCGGCGGCGGCCAGGCCGAGCAGGGGGTGCCGCAGGCTGCCGGGCCTGCCGTCGACGGTGCTGGTGGAGACCACGGTCAGGCCGAGCGGGGTGGCGAGGTCGTGCCCGCCCGCGGTGCCGACGGCGGCGTAGCCGGCCACCCGGCGCACGCCCTTGGCGTCCGGGCTGCCGGCCAGGCTGCCGGAGGCCGTCCCGCCGGGGAGGGGGCGTTCGCGGGCGGCGCGCTCCCGGGCGCCGGAGACGAGCTTGCGGTCGGCCTCGGCGCCGAGCTCGGCGCCGGTGGTGTCCAGGACGGCGCCGGCGGCGTCCAGGACCTGGATGGTCTGCTCCTTGCGGGTCGCGATGCCGGGCAGCCGAAGGTTGTCGGAGGCGACCAGCAGGGCCCGGCCGTCGGCCTTGGTGGTGACGAGCGCGAAGGTGAGCAGCCGGGTGCCGGTCGTCGAGGGCACCAGCACGGGGGCGGGCGCGGTGTCGGTGACCCTGCCGAGGTCCAGGCCGGCCAGCGGAACGGTCTCGCCGCGGGCGGCGAGCAGCCGGCCGGTGTCGGGGCGGACCACGACGGTGCCGCGCCACTTGTGGTACGCCTGGCCGAGCGCGGTCAGCACGGCGGAGGGCTCGGCGGGCGCGGCGTCGTACCGGGCCGCGGCGCGGCGCAGGTCGGTGGCGCTCTCGTGGAGTCCGGCGCGCAGCGAGGCCGCGGTGTCCTCGGCGGCGTACTGGTGGGACTCCCGGACGGCCTGCGGGGTGTCGTCGACGCGCAGTCCGCCGACGGCGAGCGCGGTGATCGCGGCGACCGCGAGCAGCAGCACCAGGAGCAGCACGATGGGCGGCCGGATGCCTCCGAGCAGCGGCATGTCGGCCCGGCGGCGATAGCGGTGCTGTCGCGGCGGGTTGGGTGCCGTGCTCACGGGGGCCTCGTTCTCCTCCGAAGGCCCGGCGCGGCCCGCCCCCCCCCGGGAAGCTCCGCCGGCCTCCTCGGTCAAGCGCTGATCAAGAATGGGTCAAGCCGAATCAGCGTACGAAGAGGAATCGCAAAAGTTGTCACGTCTCGGTTGCGGTCGGATGTCGCTTCGGGATCTCTTTTCGTCCACCCGGTGTGGATCATGGACACGGTGGCCGGCAGGGTAGGTTCGACGGCCATGGAGACTCGGGGTTCGCGACGCACACCACTGCTGCCGGTGGCGGTGCTGCTGGTGCTCGCGGCGCTCGCGGTCGTGCTGACCCTCGCCGCGCGCGGGACGGCCGGCCCGCCCGCGGCGGTGCGGGACGCCCCCGCGGGCCCGACCGGCCCGACCGGGCCCGGCCCGGTGGACCTGGCGGCCCTGGTGGACGCGTACACCGAGGGCTTCGGCCCGTCCGGCCCGTACGCCGTGCCGGACGCCGGGCAGCGCCGGGCGATCGCCGACGGCGTGCTCGGCGCGCTGGACGGCCACCCCGACCAGGCGGGCCGGGCTCTGGCGCGGGTGGGCTACCGGCTGACCGAGTTCACCGAGGCGGCGACCGGCCGGCGGGTGGCCGAGATCGCCGACGCCACCGCGGCGGACGGCCGTGGCTGGGGCCGGGTCTACCTGGACCTCTCGGTCCGGGCCGGCTGGTCGGTGCAGGTGCCGCACCCGGTGTCGGACGCGCGCACCGAGGCGCTCGGGGTGGACCTCTTCCGGGCCGCGCCCGGCGGGGTGCTGGTGCTGGCCGGGGCGCACCGCAGGGCCGGGCCGGACGGCGCCTCGGACGTCGCCCACCGGGCCGACACCGTCTTCGCGGCGGTGGTGGAGGCGCTCACCGGGCGCGGACTGCCCGGCATCCAGGTGCACGGCTTCGACGAGGGCAGCCTGCCCGGGCAGGACGCGGTGGTCTCCAGCGGCGCCGGGCAGCCGGGGCCGGCCGCCGACACGACGGCGGCCGGGCTTGACCGGGCGGGCTTCGCGGTCTGCCGGGCCTGGCGGGAGAAGTGCGGGCAGCTCGGGGGCACCACCAACGTGGAGGGCCGGTTCGCCGCCGGGCTGGCGGTGCCGTGGCTGCACGTCGAGCTGGGCAACGCGCTGCGCACCGAGCCGGCCCGCCGCGCGGAGGTGGCCGGGGTGCTGGCGCGGACGGCGCGCGGCTGGGCGGCGGGCTAGCGGTGGCGGGCCCGAAGGAGTGGACCTAGCAGGGGCGGCGGCGCAGGTCCATGACGTAGTCGTGCGGGGCGCCGGCGCTCTCCGCGGCGTCGGCGATCAGGCCGAGGTAGCGGGCCGCGGGCAGGCCGCCCTCGTAGTCGTTGAGCACGTACGTCCAGACCTGGATGTCGCCGTCCAGGGTCTGGGCGCGCAGCTTGGTCTTGCGGTAGATGCCGAGCTGGACGCCCTCCCAGCGGTCCAGGCCCTCCTCGTCCATCGGCGAGACGTCGTACAGCGAGACGAAGACCCGCTCCTTCTCGTCCTCGACGACGGTGGCCAGCGAGCCCTCCCAGCCGAGGTGTTCACCGCCGAAGGTGAGCCGCCAGCCGTCCAGCCACCCGGTGCCGCGCAGCGGGGAGTGCGGGGCGCGGCGGGTCATCTGCCGGGCATCGAGGTTGGTGGCATACGCGGCGTAAAGGGGCATGGGGGGAAGAGTAGCCCGGTCGGCGGACGCTCCGGGGCTCCTGGACGATCGCACCGGAGCCCCGACCCCGGCGTGGCGGCGCTCCCGGCGTGCGGGACAATGGTGAGCGTGACTCGGATCGTGATCATCGGTGGCGGACCCGGCGGCTACGAGGCGGCCCTGGTGGCCGCTCAGCTCGGCGCGGAGGTGACCGTCGTCGACCGCGACGGTCTTGGCGGATCGGCGGTGCTCACCGACTGCGTGCCGTCGAAGACCCTGATCGCGACCGCGGAGGTGATGACCACCTTCGACAGCTCGTTCGAGGAGCTGGGCATCATCGTCGCGGACGACACCCCGCCGGCCGAGCAGGCGGCGCGGGTCATCGGCGTGGACCTGGGCAAGGTCAACCGCCGTGTGAAGCGCCTGGCGATCGCGCAGTCCCACGACATCACCCAGTCGGTCACCCGCGCGGGCGTCACCGTGCTGCGCGGCCGCGGCCGGCTCGGCTCCGGCGGGCAGGCCGTGGACGGCTCCCGCGAGGTGCTGGTGGACGCTCCCGACGGCACCGTGCAGTCGCTGCGCGCCGACGCGGTGCTGATCGCCACCGGCGCCCACCCGCGCGAGCTGCCGGACGCCCAGCCGGACGGCGAGCGGATCCTGACCTGGACCCAGGTGTACGACCTGGAGGAGCTGCCGCGCGAGCTGATCGTCGTCGGCTCCGGTGTCACCGGTGCCGAGTTCGCCGGCGCCTACCAGGCGCTCGGCTCGAAGGTCACCCTGGTCTCCTCGCGCGACCGGGTGCTGCCCGGCGAGGACCCGGACGCCGCCGAGGTGCTGGAGGACGTCTTCCGCCGCCGCGGCATGAACGTGATGAGCCGCTCCCGCGCCGAGAGCGCCAAGCGGATCGGCGACAAGGTCGAGGTGACCCTCTCCGACGGCACGGTGATCGAGGGCACGCACTGCCTGATGGCGGTCGGCTCGATCCCCAACACGGCCGAGATGGGCCTGGAGGAGGCCGGGGTCAAGCTCAACGACTGGGGCCAGATCCAGGTCGACCGGGTCTCCCGCACCAGCGCCCCGGGCGTGTACGCGGCCGGCGACTGCACCGGCGTCTTCATGCTCGCCTCGGTGGCGGCCATGCAGGGCCGGATCGCGATGTACCACGCGCTGGGCGACGCGGTGCAGCCGCTGAACCTGAAGACCGTCGCCTCCAACGTCTTCACCGACCCGGAGATCGCCACCGTCGGCTACACCGCGGCGGACGTGCAGTGCGGCAAGATGGACGCGGTCGTGGTCAAGCTGCCGCTGCGCGGCAACCCGCGGGCCAAGATGCAAGGCATCCGGGACGGCTTCGTGAAGCTGTTCTGCCGCCCGGGCACCGGCATCGTGGTCGGCGGCGTGGTCGTCGCCCCGCGCGCCAGCGAACTGATCCACCCGATCTCGCTCGCGGTGGACGCCAATCTGACGGTCGAACAGGTGGCCAGCGCCTTCACGGTCTACCCGTCCGTCTCCGGCTCGACCGCCGAGGCCGCCCGGCAGCTGCACATCCGCAAGCGGGCCGGCGGCGAATCCTGAGCCTCCGGCGCACAGTTGAGGGCGGCTGCCGACCGGCGGCCGCCCTTCGCGCAGGAGTGATCGTCACCCGGACGGCGGGCGCAGTGCCGGGTTGCTGACGGCGCGTATTGTACGGTCACGCGCCGCTCGGACGCGAGCAATTCCCGCTACTAGCTGCAAACGCCTGAAAGCAGACGGTCACGCAGGTTACCGTCGGTTCTGTGTTTGCAGCAGAACGTCGCCAGTTGATCCTCGAAATGGTGCGCGCCAACGGAGCGGTCTCGCTCCGGGAGTTGGCCCGCGTCGTCCAGACGTCCGAAGTGACCGTGCGCCGCGACGTACGGGCACTGGAGGCAGAAGGGCTCCTCGACCGCCGGCACGGCGGCGCGGTGCTCCCCGGCGGCTTCAGCCGCGAACCCGGCTACCCGCAGAAGACCCACCTCTCCGCCGCCGAGAAGAGCGCCATCGCGGACCTCGCCGCCGGCCTGGTGGAGGAGGGCGACGCGGTGGTGGTCGGCGCCGGCACCACCACCCAGGAGCTGGCCCGCCGGCTCGCGCGGGTGCCCGGCCTCACCGTCGTCACCAACTCGCTGCTGGTCGCCCAGGCGCTGGCGCACGCCAACCGGGTGGAGGTGGTGATGACCGGCGGCACCCTGCGGGGCTCCAACTACGCACTGGTCGGCAGCGGTGCCGAGCAGTCCCTGCACGGCCTGCGGGTGTCCAAGGCCTTCATCTCCGGCAGCGGGCTGACGGCCGAGCGGGGCCTGTCCACCACCAACATGCTGTCCGCGAGCGTGGACCGGGCGCTGGTGCAGTCGGCCTCCGAGGTCATCGTCCTCGCCGACCACACCAAGCTCGGCGCGGACACCATGTTCCAGACCGTGCCCACCGAGACCATCACCCGGCTGGTCACCGACGAGCACGCCACCGCGGACGACGCAACCGCCCGCGAACTGGACGCGCTCGCCGACTGCGGGGTGCAGATCGACCTGGCGCCGCTCGGCGCCGCCCCCACCGGCGACGCCCCGGTGCACGGCACCGGCAGCGGCCCCGTCCACCAGACCCAGCCCGGGCCGCTGCCCCGGCGGGCCGGCCCGCCCCCCGGCGGGGCCCCGCTGCCCGGCCAGCGGCGGCCCGGAGCGCACGGGGGCCCGGCCGGCCCGGGCGGCGGCATGCCCGTCCGGCTGGCCGAGATGGGCCTGCCGCGCGGGCGCTGAGCCACGGCCGGACGGGCCCGGGAGGCAGCTCGGACGGGCCCGCGACCCGGCCGGACGGGCCCGGGAACGCGGCCGGTCCGCACACCCCGAGGGGCGTACGGACCGGCCGGGTGAAGCCCCTGCGGGCGTCAGTCCTTGATCTCGCAGAGCGCGGCACCGCTGCTGACGCTGGCACCCACCTCGGCCTTGAGGCCGACGATCGTGCCCGCCTTGTGCGCGTTCAGCGGCTGCTCCATCTTCATCGCCTCCAGGACCACGATCAGCTCGCCCTCGGCGACGACCTGGCCCTCCTCCACGGCGACCTTGACGATGGTGCCCTGCATCGGCGAGGCCAGGGTGTCACCGCTGACCGCCGAACCGGCCTTCTTGGCACCCACCCGGCGCTTGGCCTTCGCGGCACCCGTGGCACCGGCCGCCGGCGCCGCCGCGACGCCCAGCGAGGACGGCAGCGAGACCTCGATCCGCTTGCCGCCGACCTCGACCACGACGGTCTCGCGGCCCTCGGCCTCCTCACCGTCGCCGGCCGCACCCGCGAACGGCGGGATGGTGTTGTCGAACTCGGTCTCGATCCACCGGGTGAAGACCTTGAACGGGCCCTCGTCGCCGTGCACCTCGGGCGCGAACGCCGGGTCGGTGACGACCGCCTGGTGGAACGGGATGGCGGTGGCCATGCCCTCGACCTTGAACTCGTTCAGCGCGCGGCGGGCCCGCTCCAGGGCCTGCTTGCGGTCGCGGCCGGAGACGATCAGCTTGGCCAGCAGGGAGTCCCAGGCCGGGCCGATGACCGAGCCGCTCTCCACGCCGGAGTCCAGCCGGACGCCCGGGCCGGACGGCGGGGCGAACAGCGTCACGGTGCCGGGCGCGGGGAGGAAGTTGCGGCCCGGGTCCTCGCCGTTGATGCGGAACTCGAAGGAGTGACCCCGCACCTCCGGGTCGCCGTAGCCGAGCTCCTCGCCGTCGGCGATCCGGAACATCTCGCGGACCAGGTCGATCCCGGTGACCTCCTCGGTGACCGGGTGCTCGACCTGCAGACGGGTGTTGACCTCCAGGAAGGAGATCGTGCCGTCCAGCGCCACCAGGAACTCGCAGGTCCCGGCGCCCTCGTAGCCGGCCTCCTTGAGGATGGCCTTGGACGCCCGGTAGAGCTCGGCGTTCTGCTCGGCGGTCAGGAACGGCGCGGGCGCCTCCTCGACGAGCTTCTGGTGCCGGCGCTGCAGCGAGCAGTCACGGGTGGACACGACCACCACGTTGCCGTGCTTGTCCGCGAGGCACTGGGTCTCCACGTGCCGCGGGTTGTCCAGGTAGCGCTCGACGAAGCACTCGCCGCGCCCGAAGGCGGCGACCGCCTCGCGCACCGCGGACTCGTACAGCTCCGGGATCTCCTCGAGCGTGCGGGCGACCTTGAGGCCGCGGCCGCCGCCGCCGAAGGCCGCCTTGATGGCGACCGGGAGGCCGTGCTCGCGGGCGAACACGACGACCTCGTCGGCACCCGAGACCGGGTCCGGCGTGCCGGCGACCAGCGGCGCGCCGGCGCGCTGCGCCACGTGCCGGGCCGTCACCTTGTCGCCGAGGTCGCGGATGGCCTGCGGGGGCGGGCCGATCCAGGTGAGACCGGCGTCGAGCACGGCCTGGGCGAACTCGGCGTTCTCCGACAGGAACCCGTAGCCGGGGTGGACCGCGTCGGCACCGGAGTCCTCGGCGGCCTTCAGGACCTTGCTGATGTCCAGGTAACTGGTAGCGGGGGTGTCGCCTCCCAGCGCATAAGCCTCGTCGGCCGCGCGGACGTGCAGCGCGTCCCGGTCCGGCTCGGCGTAGACGGCGACGCTGGCGATACCGGCGTCCGAGCAGGCCCGGGCGACGCGGACGGCGATTTCCCCGCGGTTGGCGATGAGCACCTTGCGCACTGTGGCTCCCTTCTTGAACCTGGTCGAGTTTATGGATTCCTGGGCGGTACCGGCGAGTAGCCCCAGGTTGTGAACTATCCCACACGGACGGTGATGGATTTCGCGGCCTCCGCGGCCGCCCTCCGAGTGACGTCGCAGGTCGCGGCCGGTGCCGCCGGGGAGGCCCGGTTCGCTGCGGGTGACGGTGCGGCGGCGTGGCGCCCCGGTGGCATCGGACACACTCTCGCCCGGCGGGCTCAAGCGGCGGTCGTGCGGGCGGCCGGGCGCTGCAGGGCCTCGGCCGTGACGTCCGCGGCGACCTCCACCATGTCCGGCCCGTACGCCTCCGGGTTGAGCGCCCGCAGGACGATCGCGAAGCTTCCGTTGCGGCCGTACTTCCGGGCGAGTTCGCGGTGGTGGGCGACGAGGTACCGGACGCCCGCCTGGTTGGCGGTGCCGGTCTGGCCGGAGATCAGGAACACCGGGCGCCCGCCCTCCGGGGTGGCGATCCGGGCCAGCAGGGTGTGCACCTGGTCGCGGTCGGCGGCGAACTCGCGCTCGCCCACCACGATGACGTTGCTCCCCGGACCGGGACCGGAGGTCACCAGCACCCCCGGCAGGCCCCAGGCGAGGTGCGCGGCCATCCGGTCGTTGCTGACCGGGCCGCCCAGGCACAGCTCGGTCTTGACGCCCAGCCCCCGGTGCGCCGCGTCGTGCGCGACCAGCTCCGGGCGCGCCCCGCACTCCTCGACCAGCCCGGCCAACCACATCAGCGCGTAGGCGTCCCGGCGGGTCACGGTGTTGGCGTGCGAGCCCGTCCCGACACTGCGCGGCACCACGATCAGGCACTCGCCGCCCGCCGGCAGCCCGAGGAACTCCCGGACCCGTTCGACCCGGCGGCGGCGCCGCAGCGCCTGCCCCAGCCAGCCGAGCGCGGCACTGATGGCACTGGCCACCAGCCCCAGCAGCACGTTGAGCACGCCGTCGGTCATCGCCGCGTCCCCTCCCCGTTCGAACGGCCATCACCCTAGCGGCGCCCGCCCCGCACGACCATTGACCGTGCGTGACGGTCTCCCTAGCGTTCGTCACATGACCTACACAACGGGGAAGTCGGCGAAGGCGGTGGCACTGCTGGCACTGCTCGCCCTGGCGGGGTGCGGCGGTCCCGGGCCGGGAGGGGACGCGGCGGCGACCGCGTCGGCCCGGGGCGGCACGACGGCGGCCGGGGCGGTGCAGGGCGGGGCGACCCCGCGGCCGGACCGGACGGACGGCTGCCTCGGCGAGGACCGGGCCAGGGCCGGCAGCATCGACCTGCAGGGCGCCTCGGGCGTCCGGCCGGCGTACTTCCAGCAGGCGGACGGCGGGGCGGCGAAGGTCGCCGTGGTGTTCTCGCACCAGGCGGAGGGCTCGCTCTGCGACTGGCTGCCCTACCTGCCCGCGTTCACCCGGGCGGGCTACGCGGTGCTGGCCGCCACCGTCGGGGGCAGCCCGTCCAGGGACATCCCGGCCGCGCTGAGCTGGCTGGGCACCAAGGGCGTCACCGCGGTGGTGCTGCTGGGGGCCTCCAAGGGGGCCACCGGCTCGCTGGTCGCGGCGGGCGCGCCGACCCCGCTGCCGGTGGCGGCGGTGGTCTCGCTCAGCGGCCCGTGGTCCTGGGACGGCGAGGACGCGCACGAGGCCCTGAAGGCCCTCCGGGCCCCGGAGTTCTTCGCGGCCGAGGAGGACGACTCCCCGTTCGCCGGGAACGCCCGGCAGATGCACGACTTCGGGAGGTCCCCCGTGAACGAGCTCAAGATCTACCCGGGCGGCGACCACGGCGCCGACCTGCTCGCGGACGGCGCCCTGCCGGACGTGCTGGCCTTCCTGGCGAGGAACGCCCCCGCCGGGTGAGCCGCCGGCCCGGGCGGGTCACCGGCCCGGGCGGGCCGCCGGGCGGGCTACCGGCTCCAGAGGTCGGTGATCCGGACGCCGAGGTCGGCGAGCAGGGTGCGCAGCAGCGGCAGCGAGAGACCGATGACGTTGCCCGGGTCGCCGTCGATGCCCTCGACGAAGGGCGCGGAGCGCCCGTCCAGGGTGAACGCCCCGGCGACGTGCAGCGGCTCGCCGGAGGCCACGTAGGCGGCGATCTCGGCGTCGTCCGGGGTCCCGAAGCGGACGGTGGTGGAGGCGGTGGCCGAGGACTGCCGGCCGGTCGCGGTGTCGATCACGCAGTGGCCGGTGCGCAGCACCCCGGACCGGCCGCGCATCGACTGCCAGCGGGCCAGCGCCTCGGTGGCGTCGGCGGGCTTGCCGAGCGCCAGGCCGTCCAGCTCCAGGACGGAGTCGCAGCCGATCACCAGCTCGGCGCCGGTCAGTGCGGCGGCGACCGCCTTGGCCTTGGCCTCGGCCAGGACCAGCGCGAGTTCGGCCGGGGTGGGGGCGCTGATCGCGTCCTCGTCGACGCCGCTGACCACCACGCGCGGGTCGAGGCCCGCCTGGCGCAGCAGCCCGAGGCGGGCGGGGGAGGCGGAGGCGAGGACGAGGGGGCGCTGGTCGGTCATGCCCACCAGGGTAGGGGGTGCGGGTGTCCGCCGGTCAGGTGAACGAGGGGAAGATCATGAGCAGCACGGCGCCCACCAGCAACAGGGCGGCGAGCACCCGGCCGGCCCGGTGCAGCCGCTCCAGCATCCGGCGGGCCTCCGGGGAGGGCTCGTCGCGAGGGTCTGACCAGAGCACCCGTCCAGAGTGCGCCGCGCCGGGGCCCGGGCGCCTGAGTATCCGTACTCAGTTTCCGGCGGTCAGGGCGGCGGGGACGGCGGTGGAACGCGTACGGAGTGGGAAGTCGACCGGGTCGACTTCCCACTCCGCACACCTCGGCTCGGCTCGGATCAGCCCGCCCACCCGGACGTCCGCCAGGCGTTGACGCCCGGGTGGACGGCGGGTCGGAGCAGGCGGGAGCGGTCGTTCCAGGGGGAGGCCGGGCCGACACCGGCCAGGCGCGCCGCCTCCGCGGCGGCCTGCGCGGCGGCGGCCCGGGCCTGGACCACCGCCAGGACGGTGGCCAGCTCCTCGGGGGTCGGCTGCCCGTGCAGCACGTGGATCGGGGCCATGGCTAGATTCTCTCCCGACGGGGCCTAGAGGGGGATGTTGCCGTGCTTCTTCGGCGGCAGCACCTCGCGCTTGCCGCGCAGCGCCCGCAGGCCCCGGACGATGTGCCGGCGGGTCTCGCTCGGTGCGATCACCGCGTCCACGTAGCCGCGCTCGGCCGCCAGGTACGGGTTGAGCAGGGTGTCCTCGTACGAGGCGAGCAGCTCGGCCCGGCGCTCCTCGGCGTTCCCGGCGGCCTCGGCCTCGGCGATCTCGCGCCGGTGCAGGATGTTCACCGCGCCCTGCGCGCCCATCACCGCGATCTGCGCGGTCGGCCAGGCCAGGTTGAGGTCGGCGCCCAGGTGCTTGGACCCCATGACGTCGTACGCGCCGCCGAAGGCCTTGCGGGTGATCACGGTGATCAGCGGGACGGTCGCCTCGGCGTAGGCGTAGATGAGCTTGGCGCCGCGGCGGATGATGCCGTCCCACTCCTGGCCGGTGCCGGGCAGGAAGCCGGGCACGTCGACGAAGGTCAGCACCGGGATGTTGAAGCTGTCGCAGGTCCGCACGAAGCGGGCGGCCTTCTCGCTGGCGGCGATGTCCAGGCAGCCGGCCAGGTCCATCGGCTGGTTGCCGACGACGCCGACGGGGTGGCCCTCGACCCGGCCGAAGCCGGTGATGATGTTGCCCGCGTACAGCGGCTGGGTCTCCAGGAACTCGCCGTCGTCGACGACGTGCTCGATCACCTTGCGCATGTCGTACGGCTGGTTCGCCGAGTCCGGGACGATGGTGTCGAGTTCGAGGTCCTCGTCGGTGACCGTGAGGTCCGCCTGCTCGGGGTAGGACGGCGGGTCCGAGAGGTTGTTGGAGGGCAGGTACGAGAGCAGGCTCTTGACGTACTCGACGGCCTCCTTCTCGTCGGTGGCGAGGTAGTGCGCGTTGCCCGACTTGGTGTTGTGGGTGCGCGCGCCGCCCAGCTCCTCCATGCCGACGTCCTCGCCGGTGACGGTCTTGATGACGTCCGGGCCGGTGATGAACATGTGCGAGGTCTGGTCGGCCATCACCACGAAGTCGGTGATCGCGGGGGAGTACACCGCGCCGCCGGCGCAGGGGCCCATGATCAACGAGATCTGCGGGATCACGCCCGAGGCGTGCACGTTGCGGCGGAAGATCTCGCCGTACAGGCCGAGCGAGACCACGCCCTCCTGGATCCGGGCGCCGCCGGAGTCGTTGATGCCGATGACCGGGCAGCCGGTCTTCAGCGCGAAGTCCATCACCTTGACGATCTTCTCGCCGAACACCTCGCCGAGGGAGCCGCCGAAGACGGTGAAGTCCTGCGCGAACACGGCGACCTGGCGGCCGTCCACGGTGCCGTAGCCGGTCACCACGCCGTCGCCGTACGGGCGGGTCCGGTCCAGCCCGAAGTTGGTCGAGCGGTGCCGGGCGAACTCGTCGAACTCGACGAAGGAGTCCTCGTCCAGCAGCTCGACCACCCGCTCGCGGGCCGTCAGCTTGCCCTTGGCGTGCTGCTTCTCCACGGCCTTGGCGGAGCCGGAGTGCACCGCCTCGTCGAGCCTGCGCCGCAGGTCGGCGAGCTTGCCGGCGGTGGTGTGGGGGTCGTACGGCGCCTCGGTCATCCGGTGGCTCTCCCTGATCCATGGGCCGCGACCTGTTCGAGTGCGCGCGGGCCGGAGTGGGTCCCGGGCATGAGGGCAGGGCGGCGCTGCGAACTACCGTTGAGTAGCGTAGCCAGCACGCGGGGCGGTAGGGCACGTCCTGGCGTTATGGCCATCGACACAGTGTGTCAACGGCCGTTCTGAGGGACGATGGGGCGGCCTACGCCCCCTGCCCGCGGCCAGGTCCTAGGGTGGCCCCCATGACCGCACCCGACACCCCCCGCCGCAGTGGACTGCGCGGTTTCGGCCGCACCGGGCCGTCGCCCTGGGCCGACCTGGACCGCCCGCCGCTGGACGAGGCGGCGCTGCGCCGCGACCTGCTGCTGCCGGGCGGGCTCTGGACCTCGCTGGACGTCGTCCCCGAGACCGGCTCCACCAACAGCGACCTCGCCGCCCGCGCCCGGGCCGGGGCCCCGCAGGGCGCGGTGCTGGTCGCCGAGGAGCAGCTCGCCGGGCGCGGCCGGCTGGAGCGGCAGTGGACCGCCCCGGCCCGCTCCGGGCTGTTCCTGTCGGTGCTGCTGCGCCCCGAGGAGGTGCCGGTCGAGCGGTACGGCTGGCTGCCGATCCTGGTCGGGGTGGCCGCGGCCAGCACGCTGAGCCGGGTGGCCGGGGTCGAGGTCGGGCTGAAGTGGCCCAACGACCTCCAGGTGGAGATCGACGGCCGGGAGCGCAAGCTCGGCGGCATCCTCACCGAGCTGGGCGGCGGCGCCGTGGTCGCCGGCCTCGGCCTCAACGTCTCGCTGCGCGAGGCGGAGCTGCCCGTCCCCGCGGCGGCCTCGCTGGCGCTGGCCGGCGCCGCGGTCACCGACCGGTCCGTCCTGCTGCGGGCGCTGCTGCGCGAGTTCGCCGAGCTGTACCGCGACTGGACGGCGGCCGCCGGGGACCCGCACGCCAGCGAACTGCTCCGGGCCTACGCGGACCGCTGCACCACGCTCGGCCGGCAGGTGAGGGTGCACCTGCCGGGGGACCGCGAGCTGACCGGCGAGGCGGTGGCGATCGACGGCGACGGACGGCTGGTGGTCCGCACCCCCGACGGCGCACGGCAGGCGGTCGGCGCGGGGGACGTCGTCCACGTGCGCCCCGAGCCCCGCTGAACGGCACTCTTCACCTCCCCTTGACCCGGGCTGATGCCCCGGATCACGTGATTCCGTGCGAACATTCCACCTGGCAGCGGTGTGAGGCGCGCCACTGCCCGCCGGGTGGCGGGCGCGCCCGGACAGGCAGGACACGAGGCGAGTGCGGCGACCGCACGGGGACGGACCGGTGGCAGAGGACGGCAGCAGCGGCGGAACGGCGGGCACCCACGACCCCACGGTCGCGCTCGAACTGGAACGTCTGATCCTGGACGCGCCACGCCGCTACACCCCGTACCAGGCCGCGCGCGCCGCCGACGTCCCGATGGAGCTGGCCACCCGGTTCTGGCGGGCGATGGGCTTCCCCGACATCGGGCAGTCCCGGGCGCTGACCGACGGCGACGTGATCGCGCTGCGCCGCCTGGCCGGCCTGGTCGAGTCCGGTCTGCTCAGCGAGTCGATGGCGATCCAGGTGGCCCGGTCCACCGGGCAGACCACCGCGCGGCTGGCCGGCTGGCAGATGGACACCTTCCTGGAGAACCTCACCCAGTCCGTCGAACCCGGGCTGACCCGGGCCGACGTGGCGTACCCGCTGGTCGAGCTGCTGCTTCCGGAGCTGGAGCAGTTCCTGGTCTACGTCTGGCGCCGGCAGCTCGCCGCCGTCACCGGCCGGGTCGTCCAGGCCGCCGAGGACCACGAGATCACCAGCGGCCGGCTGGCGGTCGGCTTCGCCGACCTGGTCGGCTTCACCCGGCTGTCGCGCCGGCTGGAGGAGGAGGAGCTCGGCGAGCTCGTCGAGACCTTCGAGAACACCTGCTCCGACCTGATCGCCGGTCAGGGCGGCCGGGTCATCAAGACGCTCGGCGACGAGATCCTCTACGTCTCCGAGGACCCGGTGACCGCCGCCGAGATCGCGCTCAGCCTGATCGAGGCGCTCGCCGAGGACGACACCATCCCCGCGCTGCGGGTCGGCATGGCCTTCGGCACCGTCACCTCCCGGATGGGCGACGTCTTCGGCACCACCGTCAACCTGGCGAGCCGGCTCACCTCGATCGCGCCCAAGGACGCGGTGCTGATCGACGGCGAGTTCGCCGCCGCGCTGGAGCAGAACGGCAGCGTCGCCCCGGCCGACGTGGACGGGCCCGGCCTGGCGGAGGCGCTGTCCGCGGCGGCCGGGATGCCCGCCTCCGGCCTGCCGGTGCCGGGCCCGGACGCCGGGCACCGCTTCCACCTCCAGCCGATGTGGCGCCGGCCGGTGCGCGGGCTCGGGCTGGTCGAGCCGTGGCTGCTGTCGCGGCGGCTCAAGCCGGAGTAGGTCCGGGGGTTGCGTGCTCCCGGTGCCGAATGGTTGAAACCCGTACGGCCTGGTGCGGGTTCGTCCCCGCAAACGGGGCATAACCGAACGAAACCGCCATAGTCTTGGTTGCAAGCGGCCGGACGGGTGCGGTCGTGACGGGGGTCTGGCAGGACCGGACACAGGGAGCGAGGCGAACCGGTGGGCGGCGAGGCGATCATGACGGACCGCGGCTGCGACTGCGGTGGCTCGCGGCACCCCGACCCGCTGCCCGACCTGCGGCTGCAGTCCGTGGTCGAGCTCGCCCAGGACATGGCCGGAGCGCTCACCCCGCTGGAGGCCGTCCGGGCCGCCGCCGTCCGGGCCACCGAGGCGCTCGGCGCCACCATGACGGCGGTCTCCGTCTGGGACCGCGAATCGGGCCGGCTGAGGGTCCTCGTCAACCACGGGGAGCTCGCGCCGGGCGAGGAGGAACTGCCCGAGGACGAGTCCTACCCGGTCGCCGACTTCCCCGAGATCGTCACCTACCTGGAGGAGCGCTGGACCACCGGGCGCCTTCCGCGCGCCTGGTTGCAGACCGCCGAGAACACCGAACCGCACACCGGGCACGCGCACCCCACCGCCGGCGCGTACTGCCAGGAGCGCGCCGCGGCGCTGCGCCGGCGCGGTCGGGCCTGCTGCGTGGTCGCGCCGATCGTCCTGCACGGGCAGGCCTGGGGCGAGCTCTACCTCGCCCGCAGCGTCGGGATGCCCGAGTTCACCGAGGCCGACGCCGACTACGCCACCCTGCTGGCCGCCCAGGTGTCGGCCGGTCTGGCCCAGACCGAACGCCTCGCCGACCTGCGCAAGCTCGCCTTCTCCGACCCGCTCACCGGCCTCGCCAACCGGCGCGCCGTCGACGCCCGGCTGGAGAGCGCCCTCGCCGCCCACAACCGCGACAACACCGTGGTCTCGCTCGTGGTCTGCGACGTCAACGGGCTCAAGCGGGTCAACGACCAGCTCGGCCACGAGATGGGCGACCGGCTGCTGGAACGGTTCGCCCACCAGCTGTCGCTGGCCGCCGCCAAGCTGCCCGGCAGCCTCGCCGCCCGGCTCGGCGGCGACGAGTTCTGCCTGCTGGCGGAGGGGCAGAAGGCCGACGAGGTGGTCGTCGTCGCCGAGGAGCTGTGCGCCCGCGCCCTCGCCCTGTCCGAGGGGGAGGGGGTCGCCTGCGGCGTCGCCTCCACCGGCGACTCCATCGGCCCCGTCACCACCCCCGACCGGCTCTTCCGGCTCGCCGACGCCGCCCAGTACCGGGCCAAGGCCGCCCGCGCCGCCCACCCCGTCGTCGCCGGGCGCAGCCACGGCCCCGGCTTCGCCCCGGACCCGACCGTGCTGCTGGCCGACGCCGCCGACCCGCACCACCGGGCCGACGGGCGGCCCCGCGGCGGCGGCCGGGCGGGCGCGGGCGACCGGCGGCGGTTCCGCGGCGCCGCCCACAGCGCCGACCCCGGCCAGCTGCTCACCGCCGTCCTCGCCGGCCTGGACCGGGCCGCCGGCGCCAGGGCCGTCCACCCCGCCGACACCCTCGCCAAGCTCGTGGTCGTCGCCGAGTCCTCCGCCCGGCTGCTCGACGCCGTCGGCTGGTGGATCTCCTACGTCCCGCCCGGCTCCCAGCTCATGCGCACCGCCCAGCACGCCGTCTACCGGATGACCAGCGGCCCCAGCAGCGTCCGGGCCGAGACCCAGCGCGCCCAGATCGAGGCCCCCGACGCCGTCTTCGACCTGCGTCACTACCCGATGACCCGGCGGGCCGTCCGCGGCGGCGCCTTCGCCCTGCGGGCGGGCGCGGCCGGCAACGACCCGGCCGAGGAGGCCATGCTCGTCGTCTCCGGCTACCGCGGGATGGTCGCGGCGGGCGGCCAGAACCCGGCGGGCGGCTGGCTGGTCGAGCTCTTCGCCGACGACGCCACCCTCCCGCTCGGTCAGGCCGCCTGCGCCATGCGGGCCCTCGTGGCCGTGGCGCTGTCCGGGCCGACCTCGCCGCCGGCGGGCTGACGGCGGGCCGCGGGAGCCGGCCCCCGGCGGTTCTGTGCCGGTTCGGTGACCGCCGTGTTGCGGGTGGGTCGCGGTCCGCGCCCGGGGGGTGGTGGGGGCCGCCCGGTGGTGGGACGGTGTCCGCTGGATCGGCGCGGCGGGCGCGCCGGGGACGGGGTGCGGGCCGTGGGCAGACGACTGGTGGGCGTGGCGGTGGCCGGGGCGCTGGTGCTCGGTGGCGGGGTGGCGTTGGCCGCGCCCGCCTCGGCGGCGCCGGTGGTGCGGACGGCGGACGCGCTGACAGCGGGTGCGGGTGCGGGCAGCGCGGCGGGTACGCCGGCGGAGGGCGCCCGACAGGTGCGGGTGGTGGCCGGGGCGCACCGGATCTCGGACCTGGCCGGCTCCAAGTCCAAGTCGAAGAGCAAGAAGAAGAAGGGCTTCTTCGCCGGGGTGATCGGCAAGGTCATCGGCTTCCTCGTGGTGCTCCTGCTGGTCGCCGTGCTGGTGGTCCTGGTGGTGCGGCTCAGGCGCCGGGACGGCCGGTCCTAGGGCCTCCCCGGGCCGGCGCCCCCCGGGGCCCGTCCGGGCTCAGGCCGGGACGGGCGGGGCGGCGGCGGGCTCGCTGATCCGGTCCGGCCGGGTGTACACGTTCGCGCTCTCCCCGCGCAGGAAGCCGACCAGCGTGAGGCCCAGCTCCTCGGCCAGGTCCACCGCGAGCGAGGACGGGGCCGAGACGGCCGCCAGCAGCGGCACGCCCGCCAGCGCGGCCTTCTGGGTCAGTTCGAACGAGGCCCGGCCGCTGACCAGCAGGACGTGCCCGGTCAGCGGCAGCCGGCCCTCGCGCAGGGCCCAGCCGACCACCTTGTCCACCGCGTTGTGCCGTCCGACGTCCTCGCGGGCGCAGAGCAGCTCCCCGGTGGCGGCGTCGAACAGGCCGGCCGCGTGCAGGCCGCCGGTGGACTCGAAGGTGCGCTGGGCGGCCCGCAGCCGGTCCGGCAGGCCGTACAGCAGGGACGGCGGGACGGTCAGCGGGTCCTCGCCGACGGGGTGGCGGACGTGGGTGCGCACCGCGTCCACGGTGTCCCGGCCGCAGAGGCCGCAGGCGCTGGTGGTGAGCAGGTTGCGGTGCGCGGAGAGCGGCAGGGGGCGGGCCGCGCCGCGCAGGGTGGCGTCGACGACGTTGTACGTGTTGGCGCCGGCCTCGTCCGTCCCGGCGCAGTAGCGCAGCGCGGCGAGCTCCTCCGCGGTGTGCACCAGCCCCTCGCCGACCAGGAACCCGGCCACCAGGTCGAAGTCCTGCCCGGGGGTGCGCATGGTGACGGTCAGCGGTTCGCCGCCGAGCCTGATCTCCAGCGGTTCCTCCGCCGCCAGGGCGTCCGGCCGCACTCCGCGCCCGTCCCCCCGCAGCCGCACCACGCGCCGCCTCGCCGTCGCCCGCGTCATCGCCCCGCCACCTCCGTACGTGTCCCGTGACCACCAGCCTGCGGCATGGCGGCGGCCGCCGGCCAACGGCCCCGTCCCGGCCCGGCGTGCGGCGCGGGACGGGGCGGCGGAAAATCCGAATGGCGAGCAGCTGTTGTCATATTCCCATTCACCTGATGTGATAGTGTATATGGATATGCACAGTGCTGTGGCCCCCGACGCTCCGCTGGTCCAGGTCGGCAAGGCCGACGTCAGTGCGGAGGACGTGCTGGCCGTCGCCCGGGGCAACGCCCGGGTCGAGATCGGCCCCGACGCCCTGGCCGAGATGGCGACCGCCCGGGCCCGGATCGACGCCCTCGCGGCCGAGCCGCGCCCCGTCTACGGCGTGTCGACCGGATTCGGCGCGCTCGCCGTCCGGCACATCAGCCCCGAACTGCGTGCGCAGCTGCAGCGCTCGCTGGTGCGCTCGCACGCCGCCGGCATGGGCCCCGCGGTCGAGCGCGAGGTCGTCCGGGCGCTGATGTTCCTGCGGATGAAGACGCTGGCCTCCGGCCGCACCGGGGTCCGCCCGCTGGTCGCGCAGACCATGGCCGCCCTGCTCAACGCGGGCATCACCCCGGTGGTCCGGGAGTTCGGCTCGCTCGGCTGCTCCGGTGACCTCGCGCCGCTGTCGCACTGCGCGCTGGCCCTGATGGGCGAGGGCGTGGCCACCGGCCCGGACGGCGTGGAGAAGCCCGCCGGCGAGCTGCTCGCCGCCGCCGGCATCGAGCCGGTCGAGCTGCTGGAGAAGGAGGGCCTGGCCCTCATCAACGGCACCGACGGCATGCTCGGCATGCTCGTGATGGCGATCGCCGACCTCCAGCGCCTGTTCACCACCGCCGACATCACCGCCGCGATGACCCTGGAGGCGCTGCTCGGCTCCGACAAGGTGCTCGCCCCCGAGCTGCACGCGCCGATCCGCCCGCACCCGGGCCAGGCGCTGAGCGCCGCCAACATGCTGGCCGTCCTCAAGGACTCCGGCCTCACCGGCCACCACCAGGACGACGCGCCGCGCGTCCAGGACGCCTACTCGATCCGCTGCGCCCCGCAGGTGGCCGGCGCCGGCCGCGACACCCTGGCGCACGCCCAGCTCGTCGCCTCCCGCGAACTGGCCGCCTCGGTCGACAACCCGGTGGTGCTGCCGGACGGCCGGGTCGAGTCCAACGGCAACTTCCACGGCGCCCCGGTGGCGTACGTGCTGGACTTCCTGGCCATCGCCGCCGCCGACCTCGGGTCGATCTCCGAGCGCCGCACCGACCGACTGCTCGACAAGGCCCGCTCGCACGGCCTGCCGGCCTTCCTGGCCGACGACCCGGGCGTGGACTCCGGCCTGATGATCGCGCAGTACACCCAGGCGGCACTGGTCAGCGAGAACAAGCGGCTCGCCGTCCCGGCCTCGGTCGACTCGATCCCGTCCTCCGCGATGCAGGAGGACCACGTGTCGATGGGCTGGTCGGCCGCCCGCAAGCTGCGCCAGGCCGTCGACAACCTCGGCCGGATCCTCGCCGTGGAACTCACCGCGGCCGCCCGGGCGCTGGAGATCCGTCAGCAGGCCGACGAGTCGGGCCGCGTCGCCCCGGCCACCGCGGCCGCCATGGCCGCCGCCCGGGAGGCGGGCGTCGGCGGCGCCGGCCGCGACCGCTTCCTCTCGCCGGACCTGGAGGCCGCCGCCGCGCTGGTCGCCTCCGGCGGGCTGGTCCGGGCGGTGGAGGGGGTCACCGGGCCGCTGGCCTGACCACCCGCCGGGGCGCTGAACAGGCCGACCGGCCCCGCCCCGTCAGTCCCAGTCGCTCCGCGGGGAGCGCCGCGCCTCGTCGCGGTGCTCCCGGCGGTCGGCGAAGGCAGCGGCGAAGTTGACCCCGACGATGCCCGCCCAGCTGACCAGGATCCCGACGAAGCCGCCGCCCGACGGGCTGCTCGCGATCCCGGTCAGCGGGATGCCGAGGACCAGCGAGATCACCGCGAGCCTGGTCCCCGGGCGGCCGGGCACCCGGCCCTGTCGGCGGGGGTGGTGGCGGTGGGCGGGCCCGTACTCGTCCATCCGCTCGTCCACCCGGCGGTCCAGACGGGCGTCCATCCGGGACTCCATCCGGCTCAGGAACGAGTCGACCAGCTCCGACTCGTACTCCTTGCCGAGTTCCTTGCGGGCCTGCAGGGTGGCGTCGAGGTCGCGGCGCAGTTCGTCCTGGCGAGTGTTCATACGGGCAAGCCTGCAATCCGCGGCGGAGCCGGGTCCATCCGTTCGCCGGGGAATCCGGGCGGGCTCAGGGGGAAATCAGGGTTACCCCGAGCCGCCGTCCACCCCTCGGGACGTCCCACGCGACGTTCCGCCGTACGAGACGTCTTTGCCAGGCGCGACGCGCTGCTGCACAGTCGTCGTCCGAACCGCTCGCACCCGGAGGTACCGCTGATGACCGCCATCGACGAGGCCGGCTCGGTCGGCCCCTCCTCCCGGCTGCTCCAGCTGTTCGAGGGCCACCGGCTCACCCCGACCCAGCGGCGCATCGCGCACTCCCTGGTCCGGCACGCCACCGAGGCGCCGTTCCTCTCCAGCGTCGAGGTCGCCGAGCTGGCCGGGGTCAGCCAGCCCTCCGTCACCCGCTTCGCGGTCGCCCTCGGCTACGACGGCTACCCGGCGCTGCGCCGGCAGCTGCGCGAACTCGGCGCGGGCGAGGCCGTCGCCCCGGAGACCCCGGACGACGCGGTGCGCAACGAGCACCAGCAGGCGGTGCTCGCCGAGATCGCCCACCTGCGCCACCTCGCCGAACTGCTCGCCGACCCCGAGCCGATCATCCGGGCCGCCCGGCTGCTCGCCGCCTCGCGCCCGCTGCCGGTGCTCGGACTGCGGGCGGCCTCCGCGCAGGCGCGCGGCTTCGCCTACTTCGCCGCCAAGGTGCACCCCGACATCCGGCTGCTCGACGAGGGCGGCAGCATGCTCGCCGACCGGCTGGAGCAGGCGAGCGCCGCCGGCGCCACCGCGCTGCTCTGCTTCGCCCTGCCGCGCTACCCGCGGGAGCTGATGGACGCGCTGGCGGTGGCCCGCGAGTGCGGTCTGACGGTGCTGACCGTCGCGGACAGCGCCTTCGCGCCGGTCGCCAAGCTCTCCGACCTGATGCTGCCGGCCGCCGTCGGCACCGGGCTGGTCTTCGACACGGCGTGCGCGCCGATGATGCTCGGCCGGGTGCTGCTGCAGAGCATGTGCGACGAGATCCCGGGCGCGGAGGCCAGGCTGGAGGCCATCGAGCAGTCGGCGGCGGCGCGCGGCCTGTTCCTGGAGTAGGCGCGACCCCGCCCGGGCGCCGGCTCCGCCCGGTGGGCGCGCCCGCAGTGGGCCGGATCGTGAGTAGTCGTCACGAACCCGGGCATCCCCTACTGCAGGGGGTGCCGCCCATGCGCGTGATCCACGAGATGAAGTTCGTCGCCCGCCTGGCCTCGGGGGCCGACGAATGGTCCTGCCCCACCTGCGGACGCCGCGTCACCCTGCGGCGCCTGCCCGATCCCGAACTGACCGTCCTCGATCCGGGAGACGACTCCGCCGTCCACGTCGGCGTCATCGAGCCGGACGCCCGGGCCGCCGCGGAGGCGGTCGAGAAGTACGGCCTGGGCCCGGTGCAGAACATCCCCCGCCCGCCGTCCCCGCCCGCGCCCGACGCCGACGACCGCCGCTGGCTCGCCGAGATCGGCATCGACTGGGACGGCGGCGCGGCCGCCTGAGGCCCGCCCGGCAGGCCCGTTCCGACGTGTCGGGACGGGCGCTTCGGCGTGCCTGGGGGCCGGTGCGGGCCGGGGCTGATCGGATTGCCCAGGGGTCTGGTCGAGGACTGAATGTTTGGATATATTCAGTCGAACCAAGTCTGAATGAAATCATCCGCAGGGAGGCCAGGACATGGTGCAGCAGCAGGTGAGCGGTCCGCGCGAGGTGCGTGCGGCACGCGGTACGGGGCTGACGGCGCAGGGGTGGCAGCAGGAGGCTGCCCTGCGGATGCTGATGAACAACCTCGACCCCGAGGTCGCCGAGCACCCCTCCAAGCTGGTGGTGTACGGCGGCACCGGCAAGGCGGCCCGGGACTGGCGCTCCTTCGACGCCATGGTCCGGACCCTGGAGACCCTCAAGCAGGACGAGACCATGCTGGTCCAGTCCGGCCGCCCGGTCGGCGTCATGCAGACCCACGAGTGGGCGCCGCGGGTGCTCATCGCCAACTCCAACCTGGTCGGCGACTGGGCCAACTGGGAGGAGTTCCGCCGCCTGGAGAGCCTCGGGCTCACCATGTACGGCCAGATGACCGCCGGCTCCTGGATCTACATCGGCACCCAGGGCATCCTGCAGGGCACCTACGAGACCTTCGCGGCCGTCGCCAACAAGCGCTTCGACGGCACCCTCGAGGGCACCATCACCCTCACCGCCGGCCTCGGCGGCATGGGCGGCGCCCAGCCGCTGGCCGTCACCATGAACGGCGGCGTGGCGATCTGCATCGACTGCGACCCGTCCCGGATCTCCCGCCGGATCGAGCACCGCTACCTGGACGTCGAGGCCAAGAACCTCTCCCACGCCCTGGAGCTCGCCACCGCCGCCCGCGACAAGCGCCAGCCGCTCTCCATCGGCCTGCTGGGCAACGCCGCCGAGCTGTTCCCGCAGCTGCTCGCGATGGACGCGCCGATCGACATCGTCACCGACCAGACCAGCGCGCACGACCCGCTGAGCTACCTGCCGGTGGGCGTCGACTTCGACGACATGGCGACCTACGCGGCCGAGAAGCCCGCCGAGTTCACCACCCGCTCGCGCGAGTCGATGGCCAGGCACGTCGAGGCCATGGTCGGCTTCCAGGATCGCGGCGCCGAGGTCTTCGACTACGGCAACTCGATCCGCGGCGAGGCCCAGCTGGCCGGCTACGACCGGGCGTTCGCCTTCCCCGGCTTCGTCCCCGCGTACATCCGCCCGCTGTTCTGCGAGGGCAAGGGCCCGTTCCGCTGGGCGGCGCTGTCCGGCGACCCGCAGGACATCCACAAGACCGACAAGGCCGTCCTCGACCTCTTCCCGGAGAACGAGTCGCTCGCCCGCTGGATCAAGATGGCCCAGGAGAAGGTGCACTTCCAGGGCCTGCCGGCGCGCATCTGCTGGCTCGGCTACGGCGAGCGCGACAAGGCCGGCGAGCGCTTCAACGACATGGTCGCCTCCGGCGAGCTGTCCGCACCGCTCGTGATCGGCCGCGACCACCTGGACTGCGGCTCGGTCGCCTCCCCGTACCGCGAGACCGAGGCGATGCTGGACGGCTCCGACGCCATCGCCGACTGGCCGCTGCTCAACGCCATGGTCAACGTGGCCTCCGGCGCGTCCTGGGTCTCCATCCACCACGGCGGCGGCGTCGGCATCGGCCGCTCGATCCACGCCGGTCAGGTCACCGTCGCCGACGGCACCGCGCTGGCCGGCGAGAAGATCCGCCGGGTGCTCACCAACGACCCGGGCATGGGCGTCATCCGGCACGTCGACGCCGGCTACGACCGGGCCGTCGAGGTCGCCGACGAGCGCGGCGTGCGCGTCCCGATGGGCGAGCTGTGAGCGAGCGGAGCCTGAAGAGCCGCGCGGTGCGCGACACGGGTGCCGGGCGCGGCGAGGCGGTCGCGTGACGTCCTCCTTCGAAGAGATGTGGGCGGAGCTGCTCCCCGTGGGCCGCTCCGCCGCCTCCGGCGGCTACCGCCGCTTCGCCTGGAACTCCGCCGACGCCGAGTGCCGCGCCTGGTTCGAACAGCAGGCCCGTGACCGCGGCCTGACCTACGAGCTGGACCGCAACGGCAACCAGTGGGCCTGGCTGGGCGATCCGGCCGCGGGCGGGGCGGTCGTCACCGGCTCGCACCTGGACTCCGTCCCGGACGGCGGCGCCTTCGACGGCCCGCTCGGCGTGGTCTCCTCCTTCGCCGCGCTGGACGAGCTGCGCGGCCGGGGAGCGGAGCTCGACCGGCCGCTGGCGATCGTCAACTTCGGTGACGAGGAGGGCGCCCGGTTCGGCGTGGCCTGCATCGGCTCCCGGCTCTCCGCCGGCGTGCTCTCCCGCGAGCAGGCGTACGAGCTGCGCGACGCCGACGGCGTCCGGCTGCCCGACGCGATGGAGCGGGCCGGCTACGACCCGACCGCGCTCGGCGCGGACGACGACCGGCTGGCCCGGATCGGCGCCTTCGTCGAACTCCACGTCGAGCAGGGCCGCCTCCTCACCGAGGAGCAGCCGGTCGGCGTGGCCAGCGCGATCTGGCCGCACGGCCGCTGGCGGTTCGACTTCCACGGCGAGGCCAACCACGCCGGCACCACCCGGATCGAGGACCGCCGCGACCCGATGCTGACGTACGCCAACACCGTGCTCTCCGCCCGCAAGAAGGCGCGGCTGGCGGGTGCCCTGGCCACCTTCGGCAAGGTCGCGGTCGAGCCCAACGGCACCAACGCGATCGCCTCGCTGGTGCGCGGCTGGCTGGACTCCCGGGCCGCCGACGAGCGCACCCTGGCCGCGCTGGTCGACGAGATCGAGCAGGCCGCCGCCGAGCGCGGCGAGCGCGACGGTGTCCGGGTCGAGCTGACCCGGGAGTCCTACACCCCGGTGGTGGACTTCGACGGCCCGCTGCGCGACAGGCTCGCCAAGCTGCTGGACGCCCCGGTGCTGCCCACCGGGGCGGGACACGACGCCGGGATCCTGGCGTCGGCGATCCCGACCGCCATGCTGTTCGTGCGCAACCCCACCGGGGTGTCGCACTCCCCGGCCGAGCACGCCGAGGAGGCGGACTGCCTGGCCGGCGTCACCGCCCTCGCCGACGTACTGGAGGACCTGGCGTGTCAGTGACCTACTGGGCGCAGTACGCCTGGCTGCCCCACCCGAACGGTCCGGTGGTCGAGCGGGACGTGCTGATCGCCGTCGGCCCCGACGGCCGGACCACCGCGGTGACGCCGGAGAGCGGGCCCTGCCCGCCCGGCGCCGTCCGCCTCGACGGGCTGCTGCTGCCCGGCCAGGCGAACGCCCACTCGCACGCCTTCCACCGGGCGCTGCGCGGCCACGTCCAGGTCGGCTCCGGCACGTTCTGGACCTGGCGCGACACCATGTACCGGTTCGCCGGGGCGCTCGACCCGGACCGCTACCTGGCGCTCGCCACCGCCGTCTACGCCGAGATGGCGCTGGCCGGGATCACCGCCGTCGGCGAGTTCCACTACCTGCACCACGCGCCCGGCGGCGCCCGGTACGACGACCCCAACGCGATGGGCGAGGCGCTGATCGAGGCCGCCGCGCGGGCCGGCATCCGGATCACCCTGCTCGACACCTGCTACCTGTCCGCGGGCTTCGGCGCCGAGCCGACCAAGCCCCAGCAGCGGTTCAGCGACGGCGACGCCGACGCCTGGGCCGAGCGGGCGGACGCGCTCAAGCCCCGCGAGCACGCCCGGATCGGCGCCGCCATCCACTCGGTGCGGGCCGTGCCGGCCGAGCAGCTGGGCACCGTCGCGCAGTGGGCGGCGGCGCGCAAGGCGCCGCTGCACGTCCACCTGTCCGAGCAGACCGCCGAGAACGAGGCCTGCCTCGCCGCGCACGGCGTCACCCCGACCCGGCTGCTGGCAGACCACGGCGCGCTCGGCCCGCGGACCTCGGCGGTGCACGCCACCCACCTCACCGACGAGGACGTCCGGCTCCTCACCGACACGTCCACCACCATCTGCATGTGCCCCACCACCGAGCGGGACCTCGCGGACGGCATCGGCCCGGCCCGCCGGCTGGCCTCGGCGGGCTGCCCGGTCACCCTGGGCAGTGACAGCCACGCCGTCATCGACCCGTTCGAGGAGGCCCGCGCCCTGGAGCTGGACGAGCGGCTGCGCACCCGCACCCGCGGGCACTGGACGGCCGCCGCCCTGCTGCGGGCCGGCACCGAGGACGGGCACGCCTCGCTCGGCTGGCCGGAGGCCGGCCGGGTCGAGGCCGGCGCCCTGGCCGACTTCACCGTGATCGCGCTGGACTCGGTGCGCACCGCAGGGCCGCCGCCCCGGCTGGGCGCCGAGACGGCCGTCTTCGCGGCCTCCGCCGCCGACGTGCGGCACGTGGTGGTCGGCGGCCGGCAGGTCGTCCGGGACGGCGTGCACCAGCTGGTCGCGGACGTGCCGGGCGCCCTGGGCGCCGCCATCGGCGCGCTGAGCTGCTGATCCGTATCCCCAACCCCGTTCGGAAGGCGTTGTCTTGAGCACCTTGATCACCGGCATCGGCAGCCTGGTCACCAACGACCCCGGGTCCGGCACCGGGCCGCTCGGCCTGCTCACCGACGCGGCCGTGGTGCTGGACGGCGCCACCGTCGCCTGGGTCGGCCCGGCGGCCCAGGCACCGGCCGCCGACGAGCGGTTCGACGCGGCCGGGCGGGCGCTGCTGCCCGGCTTCGTCGACTCGCACGCGCACCTGGTGTTCGCGGGCGACCGCACCGCCGAGTTCAACGCCCGGATGTCCGGGCAGTCGTACAGCGCGGGCGGCATCCGCACCACGGTGGCGGCCACCCGGGCCGCGAGCGACGCCGAACTCGACGCCAACCTGGCCCGGTTCGTCCGGGAGGCGCTGCGGCAGGGCACCACGACCATCGAGTGCAAGTCCGGCTACGGGCTGACCGTCGAGGACGAGGCCCGGGCGCTGCGGATCGCCGCGCAGTACACCCCGGAGACCACCTACCTGGGCGCGCACGTGGTCGCGCCCGAGTACGCCGACGACCCGGCCGGGTACGTCGACCTGGTCACCGGCGAGATGCTGGACGCCTGTGCGCCGCACGCCCGCTGGGTGGACGTGTTCTGCGAGAAGGGCGCCTTCGACGGCGACCAGGCACGGGCCGTGCTGACCGCGGGCATCGAGCGCGGCCTCACCCCCCGGGTGCACGCCAACCAGCTCTCCCACGGCCCCGGCGTGCAGCTCGCCGTCGAGCTGGGTGCCGCCTCGGCGGACCACTGCACCCACCTGACGGACGAGGACGTGGCGGCCCTGGCCGGCTCGGGGACGGTGGCGACGCTGCTTCCGGGCGCCGAGTTCTCCACCCGCGCCGAGTACCCGAGCGGCCGGCGGCTGCTCGACGCGGGCGCCGTGGTGGCGCTCTCCACGGACTGCAACCCGGGCTCCAGCTTCACGAGTTCGATGGCGTTCTGCATCGCGGTCGCGGTGCGCGAGATGGGCATGACGCCGGACGAGGCGGTCTGGGCGGCCACGGCCGGCGGTGCGCACGCGCTGCGGCGCACCGACGTCGGGTCGGTCACCGTCGGTGCGCGCGCCGACCTGCTGCTGCTGGACGCCCCCTCGCACGTCCACCTGGCCTACCGGCCGGGCGTGCCGCTGACGGCGGCGGTCTGGCGGTCGGGCGTGCGGGAGGTCTGAGCACCGCACGGGGGAGCCCCCGCGCCGCCGGGGTGGCCGGCGCGGGGGCTCCGTCACGCCCGGGGCCGGTCAGCCGCGGGCGAGCCCCAGCGAGCGCTTCAGGAACTCCACCTGGTGGTGGTGGATGTTCTCCGCCACCGACTCGTCGCTCGGGGTGTGGGTGGTGCCGCAGAGCGGGAGGACCTCGTGCGGGCGGCCGGCGGCGAGCAGGGCGCCGGACAGCCGCAGGGCGTGGACGGGCAGGACGTTGTCGTCGGCGAGGCCCTGCACCAGCAGCAGCGGGCGGACCAGCCGCGGCGCGTCGGCGATCAGCGAGCAGGCGTCGTAGTGCTCGGGGTGCTCGGCGGGGTGGCCGAGGAAGCGCTCCTGCCAGTGGGTGTCGTACAGCCGCTGGTCGGTGGGCGGCGCGCCGGCGACGGCCGCGTGGAAGACGTCCGGGCGGCGCAGCACGGCGAGCGCCGCGAGGTAGCCGCCGTAGGACCAGCCGCGGATGCCGACCCGGTCGAGGTCGAGCAGGCCGGGCCGCAGCCGGGCGGCCTGCCGCAGGCCGTCGACCTGGTCCTCCAGGGCGGGGCCGGCCTTGTCGCCCCGGACGCTCTTCTCCCAGTGCGGGCCGCGCCCCGGGGTGCCGCGGCCGTCGACGACCAGCACCGCGAAGCCCTGGTCGGCGTACCACTGCGCGAGCAGGTCGTACCACTGGCCGCCGGTGTCGACGATCTGCTGGGCGGGCCCGCCGTACGGGGCGAGCAGGACGGGCAGCGGCCCCGCACCGGCCCGGTGGCCGGTGGGCAGGTACAGCGCGGCGCGCAGGTCGCGCGGGCCGAGGCGGAGCAGCTCGGGCCGGGCGGTGAGCACCGGCGGCTGCGCGTACGAGGTGAGCGGGAAGGCCCGGCCGTCGCGGTGGACGGTGCCGAGGCCGGCGGGGTGGCCCGCCCGGCGGGTGGTGAGCACCAGGGTGCCGGCGCGCCGGGTGCCGGTGTGCAGCCCCGGGCCCTCGCTGAGCCGCCGGACGCCCTCGGCCGGGTGGTGGCTCCAGAGGTGGGTCTCGACGGGATCGTCCTGGGCGGTGAAGAGCACCTGCTCGCCGTCCGTCCCGAGCACCCGGGCCAGCTGCAGCCCGGGCGGGGTGACGGGCACGCCGTCGACGGTGAGGTGCCGGGTGCCGTCGACGTCGGCGGCGTCGACGAGTGCTCCGGAGGCGGTGCGCACCGGCAGGCCGGGGACGAGTTCGACCCAGTGCTCGTCGCGCCGTTCGGCGAGCAGCCGGGTGGTGCCGTCCGGTTCGACGGCGAGGGTGCGCAGGGTGCGCTGGTCACGGCTCTGGACGGCGGCGTACGGGCCGTGCGCGTCCCAGCCGGCGGCGGTGAGGTACTCGTGTGCCTCGCGGTCCCAGCGGACCTCGGTGCGGCCGCCGTCGACGCCGAGCAGCCAGAGCGAGACCTCCGCGTTGGCGGTGCCGGCCAGCGGGTAGCGGATCGCGCGCGGCGGCCGCTGCGGCTCGGCCGGGTCGGCGAGGAAGAGCCGGCCGACCGGGCGCGGGTCGACGCGGGCGACCAGCAGCGCGGTGCCGTCCGGGGACCACCAGTGGCCGCGGTCGCGGTGCATCGACTCGGCGGCGACGTGCTCGGCGACGCCGTACGTCACCTCCTCGGCCTCCGGTTCGGCGAGCGCCCGATCTGGTCCGCCGTCGAGGTCGGCCACCCGCAGGGCGCCGTCGCAGGAGTAGGCGATCCGGCGGCCGGTCGGGTCGATCCGCGGGTCGTACACCCCGGGGGCGGTCGGCACGGCGCGGACGGTGCCCGCGGCGGTGTCGGCGAGCCAGAGGGAGCCGCCGAGGGTGAAGGCGGCGAGCCGGCCGGTGGCGTCGGTGCTGAAGGCGGTGATGCCGGAGCCCGCGACGCGGGCGCGTTCGCGGCGGATCCGTTCGGCCTCGGGGAGCCCGCCGCCGCCCTCGCCGAGCGCGGCCGGGTCGGCGACCAGGCGTTCCGCGCCGGTGGCGGTGTCGAGCGCCCAGAGCCGGGCGACCGGGTCGGTGCCGCCCCGGCTGCGCAGGAACAGGACGGTGGTGCCGTCGGCGGTGATCAGGGGCTGGGTGGGCGCGCCCAGGGTGAGGCGCCGGGTGCGGGCGAGCTGGCGGGGGAGGGAGTCGGTCGGCATGGCGGGCACCATAGGCAGACCGGGCCCGCCGCGGTCGAGTGGATTTCCGGACCCGCCGGTCGGGCCGTGCGGGGGGCTGCGGGAGGTGGGGGAAAACGGCCGGGGCCGGCGCGGATCTCAGGAATCCGCACCGGCCCCGGAGCGTGTGCCCGGTCGTCAGGACGTCAGTGGACGTCGCCCATGAGCTTGACGACCCTCTTGCGGTACAGCCACAGCGCGACACCGGCGAGTATCGCCATGGCGCCCTGCACCGCGAAGTACGAGGTGCTGCCGACCACGTCGTCGCCCAGCACGAGCTGGAAGATGGCGGCGACGCAGTCACCCGCGGTGACGGCGAGGAACCAGACGCCCATCATCTGGCTGGCGTACTTGGTGGGCGCCAGCTTGGTGGTGACGGACAGGCCGACGGGGGAGAGCGTGAGCTCACCGACGGTCTGGACCAGGTAGACCATGGCCAGCCAGAGCGGGGTGACCTTGGTGCCGCCGGTGGCGGCGGCCATCGCCAGCATCATGACGATGAAGGAGGCACCGATCATCAGCAGGCCGAAGGCGAACTTCGTGGTGGTGCTGGGGTTCTTCGACCGGCGGGCCAGGGCGACCCAGAACCAGGCGAAGACCGGGGCCAGCGCCATGATGTACAGCGGGTTGAGCGACTGGAACCAGCTGGACGGGAAGTCGAACCCGAACAGCGTGGACGCGGTGTGGTCGTCCGCGAAGATGCTCAGCGTCGAGCCGGACTGGTCGTAGATCATCCAGAACACGGCGGCGGCGACGAAGAACCAGATGTAGCCGCTCATCCGGGACTGCTCGGTGGCGTCGAGGTCCTTGTCGCGCTTCACCTTGGCGAAGACGAAGACCGGGATCGCGATGCCCGCGATGGACAGCGGCCAGAGCACCCAGTCGATGGTGAAGGAGCCGCTCGCGACGAGCGCGCCGTAGATGACCGCGGCGATGCCCAGCCAGATGCCGGCCTTCGTGAAGATCGCGCGCTTCTCGGCCGCGGAGATCGGCGAGGCGACGACGTCGCTCTTGGGGCTCAGGTGGCGGGTGCCGAGCAGGAACTGGCCGAGGCCGAGGGCCATGCCGACGCCGGCCAGGGCGAAGCCGAGGTGCCAGCTGACGTTCTGGCCGATGGTGCCGATGACCAGCGGGGCCGCGAAGGCGCCGAGGTTGATGCCCATGTAGAAGACGGTGAAGCCACCGTCACGGCGCGGGTCGTTCGGGCCGTCGTACAGGTGGCCGACCATCGTGGAGATGTTGGCCTTGAGCAGGCCGGAGCCGATCGCGATCAGGGCGAGGCCGGCGAAGAACGAGCCGCTGAACGGCACGGCCAGCAGGAAGTGGCCGATCATGATGATCGTGCCGCCGACCGCCACGGTCTTGCGGGCGCCGAGGAAGCGGTCCGCGATCCAGCCGCCGGGGAGGGCGAGCAGGTAGACCATCGCCGTGTAGACGCTGTAGATGGCGGTGGCGACGGCCATCTTCATGCCGAGGCCGCCGTCCGCGATGGAGGCGGTCATGTAGAGCACCAGCAGGGCGCGCATGCCGTAGTAGCTGAAGCGCTCCCACATCTCGCTCATGAAGAGAGTGGCGAGACCTCGGGGGTGGCCGAGGAAGGTCTTGCCGCTGGGAGAGGCCGACGCGAGGTCGGCGTCCAGGGTCGTAGACGCCATGTGTAGGGGTTCCTTGCCTGACAGCGTCCGCCAAGGGGGGTGGCGGCGGACGTGGACGGAACCACTCTACGTGGCCATATTTGGAGTTATCGGATGACAAAAGCCACGAATTAGGTATGGGAATGGTAAAGCCTGCAGAAGATCTGCCCGGTCTATCCATGGTAGATGGGCACCTCTTCCTTCGGTTTCAAGATCCAAAGGTGAATTCTTCGCCGAACGGGCGGTTGGCAACGGTCTGTTGAGTGCTAGGAAGTCCTTGTATAACGATCACACTCTGTGAACTACCTCACAAGGCGGTCGGGCATACCCCGGCGGACTACCATCACCACATGACCTGTGTGCTGCTCGCCGAGGACGATCCGGCGATCTCCGAACCGCTCGCCCGGGCCCTGCGACGTGAGGGCTACGAGGTGCTCGTCCGCGAGGACGGTCCGACCGCACTCGCCGCCGGCCTGACCGAGGAGGTCGACCTCGTCGTCCTCGACCTCGGGCTGCCCGAGATGGACGGCCTGGAGGTCTGCCGCCGCCTGCGCGCCGACGGCAAGAGCTGCCCCGTTCTGGTGCTCACCGCCCGTGCGGACGAGGTCGACACCGTGGTCGGCCTGGACGCCGGCGCCGACGACTACGTCACCAAGCCCTTCCGGCTGGCCGAACTGCTCGCCCGGGTCCGGGCCCTGCTCCGGCGCGGCAACGTCGACCAGCTCACCACCGGCGCGCACGGCGTCAAGATCGACATCGAGTCCCACCGGGCCTGGCTCGGGGAGGAGGAGCTCACCCTCTCCGCCAAGGAGTTCGAGCTGCTGCGCGTGCTCGTCCGGGACGCCGGCCGGGTGGTCACCCGCGAGGAGATCATGCGGCAGGTCTGGGACACCACCTGGTGGACCTCCACCAAGACCCTCGACATGCACATCTCCTGGCTCCGCAAGAAGCTCGGCGACGACGCGGCGAACCCGCGCTACATCGCCACCGTGCGCGGGGTGGGCTTCCGGTTCGAGAAGAATTAGCCCCGTACGGAGATCGCGGCCGGGCACCGGCCGGTGGAGCAGCACACCTCGGGGAGCGGCAGCGTGAAACGCCGGATGATCAACTCGCTGCTGGGCGTCGTCCTGGTGGTGGTCGTGGTGTTCTGCGTCCCGCTCGCCCTCGTCGAGAAGCGCACCATCGTCAACTCGGCCCAGGACCGGGTGGACGCGGCCGCCGTCCGGGTGCTCGCGCTCGTCGAGAACCGGCTGAACGCCGGCGAACCGGTCACCGGCCGGGCCTTCGACAACCAGGTCACCGAGGGCAGCTACGTCGAGGTGCAGATCCCCGGCCAGGAGGTCGTCTCCACCGGTGAGCGGCCGGCCGGGGACCACCTGCTGAAGGCCGTCGAGCGTGGCAACAGCGGCGAGGTCGTCACCGTCGAGCAGTCCCGCGAGGACGTCGACCACCAGATCGCCAACATGCTGCTGCTGCTCGGCGTGGTCGCCCTGCTGGCCGTCCAGGCCGCGGTGGCGCTCGCCGTCTGGCAGGCCAAGCGGCTCGCCCGCCCGCTCACCGACCTCGCCGAGACCGCCGAACGGCTCGGCTCGGGGGACCCGCGACCGCGCGACCGCCGCTACGGGGTGCCCGAGCTCGACCGGGTCGCCGAGGTGCTGGACACCAGCGCCGAACGGATCGCCCGGATGCTCACCGCCGAACGCCGGCTCGCCGCCGACGCCTCGCACCAGCTGCGCACCCCGCTCACCGCGCTCTCCATGCGGCTGGAGGAGATCACCGCCCTCGCCGAGGAGCCGGAGACCGTCAAGGAGGAGGCGACCATCGCCCTCCAGCAGGTCGAGCGGCTCACCGACGTCGTCCAGCGGCTGCTCACCACCCAGCGCGACCCGCGCAGCCCCACCGCCGTCGCCTTCGACCTGGACGAGGTGATCAAGCAGCAGGTGGAGGAGTGGGGCCCGTCGCTGCGCGAGACCGGCCGGGTGCTGTCCCTGGAGGGCCTGCACGGGGTCACCGCGGTCGGCACCCCGGGGACGGTCGCCCAGGTGCTGGCCACCCTGATCGAGAACTCGCTGATGCACGGCGCCGGGACGATCACCCTGCGGGTGCGGCCCTCCGGCACCTCGGTGGTGGTCGAGGTGCAGGACCAGGGCGCCGGCGTGCCGCCGGACCTCGGCAACCGGGTGTTCGAACGCGCGGTCAGCGGCCGCAACTCGACCGGCATCGGCCTCGCCGTCGCCCGCGACCTCGCGGAGGCGGACGGCGGCCGGCTCGAACTGCTCTCGCTGCGGCCGCCGGTGTTCGCGATCTTCCTCGGCCGCAGCCAGACGGACTGATCACCGGGGCGGGAGCCGCGGCCGTCAGCCGGGCATCATGCCGAGCTGGCGCATCAGGCCCATGACGTCCCACTGCCACCAGCCCTCGCAGATCATCCCCTGCTCGAAGCGGAAGGTCGTCGTGCCGCGGCCGGTGACGGACCGGCCGGTGTTCGTGGTGCCCATGAAGTCGGCCTTCTGGGTGGCGCGCCAGGTCCACCGGGTGGCGACCTCGTCGCCCTCGGCGATCTGGCTCTCCACGTCGAAGGTGAAGTCGAAGGCGGCGAGGTAGCCGCTGCAGCGCTCCTTGAAGGCCGCCCGGCCGACGGCGTCGCCCTCGCTGGCGTAGTCGTGGTCGCGGTAGCCGGCGGTCATGCACTCGTCGATCACGCCGAGGTCGCCCGCGGCCAGCCCGTCGAGCACCCGGCCCGCGGTGGCCTTGTTGAACGCCGCGTCACGGACCACGTCGAGGTCGGTGAAGGTCGGCGGTGCGTCGCAGAGCGCGACCATCTCGCGGAAGATCCGATCGGTCTCGGGCAGGCCCGAGTTCCTCATCGCCTCCTCGTACGAGGCGAACTCGACGATCTCCACGACGTGCTTGCTGTCGGCGCGGTCGGTGGCGACCACCGCGTGGCCGGCCGTCCGCCGGCCCCTGGTCTGCTCGGCCCAGCTGTCCATCAGCCGGTTGAGGTCGTCGAGCCTGTCGGTCCTGCAGTCGATGATCTGGACGAACGCCATGGCGATCCTCCCGGGGACCCCCCTCGGCCTCGATCGTCCGCCTGCCGCGCTCGCCCTCGGTCACCACTGTCCTCCGGCGGACGGCGGTCCGGCAAGCGGGGGGCCTACTCGGCCTTGGCGTACCGGATCTGCTCGGCGGCCAGCATCATCTCGGCCTGCTCGGCGAGCTCCTGCCCGCTGGCGGCGTCCGCCGGCTGCCCCGTCCCGGGCAGCTCCTTGAACACCCAGGTCCGGTAGGAGACGAAGCGGAAGACGGTGGCCACCGCGAGGCCGGCGACCTTGGCGCCCAGCTGCTCGTAGTGCGAGTCCAGGCCCAGCACGTACACCGAGAAGCCGAGCACGCCGGTCTCGATCAGCATGCCGATGCCGCTGTAGACCAGGAAGAGGGTGATCTCGCGCTTGCGCGAGGCGGCGTCGCGGTCGCGGTACAGCCAGTAGCGGTAGCCGAGGTAGTTGCTGGCGATGGCGACCAGGGTGGCCGCGATGTTGGACCGCAGCGAGGCCAGGTGCAGGCCGTTGATGCAGATCCAGAAGACGGCGAAGTTGACCACCACGCCACTCAGGCCGACCAGGCCGAACTTCACCACTTCGCCCGAGAGCCCGCGCAGTTTCTGCGCGAGCGAGGTGCTCGAAGCTGCGGTCGTCGCCATACCGGGCTGCCTCCATGTGCGTGCGGGTCGAGAGGGCGGATCGCGGCATCGCGGTCGTCCCTTGAGCCCTGCGTGCACGCACATGATCGGACCGCGTAGACCAGGACCTAGCCGTCCAGGCTACCCGCTTCCGCCGAACGGCTCAGCCGCGAGGGCGCCGGGTTGACATCTACGCGCGTCCGCTCCATGCCGCCCACCAGCGGCTCCACCACCCCCGACCGGCCCGGATATCCTGGCGGCGTGACTTCCCCGGGCAATGTGAATTTTCCAGTGGTGGGCATGATCGGCGGCGGGCAACTGGCCCGCATGGCACACCAGGCGGGCATCCCGCTCGGAGTCAGGTTCAAACTCCTCGCCGACACGCCCCAGGACTCCGCCGCGCAGGTGGTCTCCGACGTCGTCCTCGGTGACTACCGCGACCTCGACACGCTGCGCCGCTTCGCGGCCGGCTGCGACGTGGTGACCTTCGACCACGAGCACGTCCCCACCGAGCACCTGCGGGCCCTGGAGGCCGACGGCATCGCCGTCCGCCCCGGCCCGGACGCGCTCGTCAACGCCCAGGACAAGGGCGTCATGCGGGCCAGGCTCGACTCCATCGGCGTGCCCTGCCCCCGGCACCGGATCGTCGCCGACCCGGCCGACGTCACCGCGTTCGCCGCGGAGGGCGACGGCTACCCCGTCGTGCTGAAGACCGTCCGCGGCGGCTACGACGGCAAGGGCGTCTGGGTCGTCGACGGCGAGGAGGAGGCGGCCGCGCCGTTCCTCGCCGGCGTCGCCGTGCTGGCCGAGGAGAAGGTCGACTTCGTCCGCGAGCTCGCCGCCAACGTCGTGCGCTCGCCCAGCGGCCAGGCCGTCGCCTACCCGGTGGTGGAGAGCGTCCAGGAGGACGGCGTCTGCGCCGAGGTCACCGCCCCCGCGCCCGACCTCGACCCCGCCCTCTCCGACGAGGCCCAGCAGCTCGCCCTGCGGATCGCCGGCGAACTCGGCATCGTCGGCCACCTCGCCGTCGAGCTGTTCCAGACCCGGGACGGCCGGATCCTGGTCAACGAGCTCGCCATGCGCCCGCACAACTCCGGGCACTGGACCCAGGACGGCGCGGTCACCTCGCAGTTCGAGAACCACCTGCGGGCCGTCCTCGACCTCCCGCTCGGCGACCCGAGGCCGCGCGCCCGGTGGACCGTGATGGTCAACGTCCTGGGCGGCGACTACCCGGACATGTACCACGCCTTCCTGCACTGCATGGCCCGCGACCCCGGGCTGAAGATCCACATGTACGGGAAGGACGTGAAGCCCGGCCGCAAGGTCGGCCACGTCAACGTCTTCGGGGACGACCTCGACGACGTCCGCGAGCGAGCCCGCCACGCGGCCGCCTACCTGCGAGGAACGATCACCGAATGACATCCCCGGTTGTTGGCATCGTCATGGGCTCGGACTCCGACTGGCCCGTCATGGAGGCCGCCGCCCAGGCCCTCGACGAGTTCGAGATCCCCTACGAGGTCGACGTCGTCTCGGCGCACCGGATGCCGCGCGAGATGGTCGCCTACGGCGAGAACGCCCACCGGCGCGGCCTGAAGGCGATCATCGCGGGCGCCGGCGGCGCGGCCCACCTGCCCGGCATGCTCGCCTCCGTCACCCCGCTGCCGGTCATCGGCGTGCCGGTGCCGCTGCGCTACCTCGACGGCATGGACAGCCTGCTCTCCATCGTCCAGATGCCGGCCGGCGTGCCGGTCGCGACCGTCTCGGTGGCCGGCGCGCGCAACGCCGGCCTGCTCGCCGTGCGCATGCTCGCGGCCTTCGACCCCGAGCTGACCGAGCGGATGACCGAGTTCCAGGCCGAGCTGAACAACCAGGCCACCGAGAAGGGCAAGAAGCTCCGGGCCAAGGTGGCCGGATCCTCCTCCTTCGGCTTCGGCAAGTAGTCCGACCACCGGGGCGGGTGGGGTAGAACGGCTCACATGACTTCTGAGCCGGACTCCCCCGCCCCGCTGGACCGCGCCCGGGCCCTGCTGCGCACCGCCCCCGTGG
Organism: Kitasatospora sp. NPDC051702; assembly: GCF_040681575.1. NCBI lineage: Bacteria > Bacillati > Actinomycetota > Actinomycetes > Kitasatosporales > Streptomycetaceae > Kitasatospora > Kitasatospora sp. NPDC051702. The sequence continues at coordinate 4,191 of NZ_JBFAZB010000055.1, read as the reverse complement.
TGGACGGCCACAACGACCTCCCGTGGGCCATGCGCGAACAGGCCGGGTACGACCTCGGCGCGCTCGACCTCGCCGCCGACCAGAGCGACCGCCTGCACACCGACCTCGCCCGCCTCGCGGAGGGCGGGGTCGGCGCCCAGTTCTGGTCCGTCTACGTGCCCACCCGGCTGGCCGGCGACCACGCGGTGAGCGCCACCCTGGAGCAGATCGACTTCGTCCACGCCCTGGTCGAGCGCTACCCCGACCGGCTCCGGCTCGCCCGCACCGCCGACGACATGGAGGCCGCCCGCGCCGAGGGCCGGATCGCCTCCCTGATGGGCGCCGAGGGCGGCCACTCCATCGACTGCTCGCTCGCCACCCTGCGGGCCCTGTACGAGCTCGGCGTGCGCTACCTGACGCTCACCCACAACGACAACACCCCGTGGGCGGACTCCGCGACCGACGAGCCGGCGGCCGGCGGCCTGACCCGCTTCGGCGAGGAGGTCGTCCGGGAGATGAACCGGCTCGGCATGCTCGTCGACCTCTCGCACGTCTCCGCCGACACCATGCGCGACGCCCTGCGGGTCACCGAGGCCCCGGTGGTGTTCTCGCACTCCTCCGCCCGCGCCGTCTGCGACCACCCGCGCAACGTCCCCGACGACGTGCTCGCCCAGCTGCCCGCCAACGGCGGCGTGGCGATGGCCACCTTCGTGCCCAAGTTCATCCTGCCCGCCGCCATCGAGTGGACCCTCGCCGCCGACGCCAACATGCGTGCCCACGGCTTCCACCCGCTCGACACCACGCCGGCCGCGATGGACCGCCAGCGCGCCTTCGAGGCCGACAACCCGCGGCCGGCCGCCACCCCGGCCACCGTCGCCGACCACCTCGACCACATGCGCGAGGTCGCCGGCATCGACCACATCGGCATCGGCGGGGACTTCGACGGCACCGCCTTCCTGCCCGAGGGCCTGGACTCGGTGGCCGGCTACCCCAACCTGGTCGCCGAGCTGCTGCGCCGCCGCTGGTCCGAGGGCGACCTCGCCAAGCTCACCTGGCACAACGCCGTCCGCGTGCTGCGCGACGCCGAGTCGGCCGCCGCCGGGCTGCGGGCGCGCCGCCGCCCGTCCATCGCCACCATCGCGCAGCTGGACGGCGCCGGGGACGGGGAGGCCTGACCCGACCGTCCGGGTCGACGGTGCCGACCCGCGCCGACCCGTGCTGACGGCGGCCGGGAATGGCCGGGGCCGCGGTGGCGCTGGCTCCGGTGAGTTCCCGGCTGCGAGGAGGCAGGACATGTACGGCGACCCGGAGACGGTCCGGAGGATCCTTACCGAGCTGGGTGACACCTGGGCCGTCGTGGGCCTCTCGTCCAACCGGCGGCGAGCGGCGTACGGCGTCGCCGAGGTGCTGCAGCGCTTCGGCAAGCGGATCGTGCCGGTGCACCCGAAGGCGGAGACGGTGCACGGCGAGCAGGGGTACGCCTCGCTCGCGGACGTCCCGTTCGAGGTCGACGTGGTGGACGTCTTCGTCCGCTCGGACCTCGCCGGCGGGGTCGCGGACGAGGCGGCCGCGATCGGCGCCGCGGCCGTCTGGTTCCAGCTCGGCGTGGTCGACGAGGCCGCGTACGAGCGGACGCGGGCGGCGGGGCTCGCGATGGTGATGGACAAGTGCCCCGCCATCGAGATCCCCCGCCTCGGCCTGGCCGGCCGGTTCGGCTAGCGCCCGTCCGGCGGACGCGGGCGGATCCCGGAGATCAGCGCGGCGGCCCGGGCGGCGGTGCGGACGGCGGCGGGGGAGGCGCCCGGTCGTGGTCTGCACCGCTCCCGTCCGGCGCCGGGCCGGCCCGCCGCGCGCGGTCCTCGTGACGGCTCCCGGGGACGGCGTTCCCGGGCGAGAGCTGAACGGCGAGCCGCCACAGGACGCCGAGCACCACGAGCCCGGCCACCAGGAAGAACGCGGCCAGCGCGACCCTGACGAGCCACTCGTCGGAGGTCACGAGGGAGGCCGAGGTGAACTCGACCGTGAGCCCCAGCGCGGCGTAGTACAGGAGTCGCACCATCGAGCCGGCGAAGGAGTGCAGGGGGTAGAGGAGGAGCACCAGCCTCGTCCTCGTCCGGAACGGGGTCGGTTCGCCCCGCGGCGCCTCGGCCTCCGGTGTCTGCAGGGCCCGGAGCTGGTCCTCCAGGTACCCGGCGGCCCAGGCCCGTGCCTGGGCGGCGTCCGCCCCCGGGGCGACGGCCGCGTAGGTGCTGAACCACTGGCCGAGGAAGCCGAGGTAGGCCTGCGCCTCGTCCAGCTGCTGCCGCCGCCTGGTCGCGGCGCTCCGCCGGGCGCGCCAGTCCCGCAACCAGAGCCCCGCGGCGCCGAGGAGCGCGGCCACGACGGCCGGGAGCGCCGACGTCACCACGTCGTGGACGACGCTCGACGCGTCCGCTGCGGCCATGCCCTCACCTCATCCGGCCCGCTCCGGTGACGGTGGAGCCGACGCCCGGTGCGACGAGCATCCGGCGCGCCGGGCGGCGGTGCCAACGAGGATGAGCCATCCGGCCGCCCCCGCGACCGGCGGTGGGGGCGCCGTCAGCTGGGGCGGCCGAGGGCGCGGTACGTCCAGCCCGCGGCGCGCCAGGCCTCGGCGTCCAGCACGTTGCGGCCGTCGAGCAGTCGCCGCTCGGCGACGACGGCGCCCAGCGCCGCCGGGTCCAGCTCGCGGAACTCGCTCCACTCGGTCAGGTGCAGGACGACGTGGGCGCCCTCGGCGGCCTCCAGGGCCGAGGAGGCGTAGGCGAGCGAGGGGAACATCTTGCGGGCGTTGTCCACGGCCTTGGGGTCGTAGACGGTGACCTGGGCGCCCTGGAGCTGGATCTGGGCGGCGACGTTGAGCGCGGGGGAGTCCCGGATGTCGTCCGAGTTGGGCTTGAACGCGGCGCCCAGGACGGCCACCCGGCGGCCCAGGAAGCCGCCGTCGCACTGCTCGCGGGCCAGTTCGACCATCCGGGAGCGGCGGCGCATGTTGATCGAGTCGACCTCGCGCAGGAAGGTCAGCGCCTGGTCGGCGCCGAGCTCGCCGGCCCGGGCCATGAAGGCGCGGATGTCCTTGGGCAGGCAGCCGCCGCCGAAGCCGAGGCCGGAGTTGAGGAACTTGCCGCCGATCCGCTCGTCGTGGGCGAGGGCCTTGCTGAGCTGGGTGACGTCCGCGCCGGCCGCCTCGCAGACCTCGGCCATCGCGTTGATGAAGGAGATCTTGGTGGCCAGGAAGGAGTTGGCGGCGGCCTTGACCAGTTCGGCGGTCGCGTAGTCGGTGACCATGAACGGCACCCCGGCCGCGATCGGCTCGGCGTACACCTCGCGCAGCAGCCGCTCGGCGTTCTCGCTGTGGGCGCCGACGACGATCCGGTCCGGCCGCAGGGTGTCCCGGACGGCGAAGCCCTCGCGCAGGAACTCCGGGTTCCAGGCGAGTTCGGCGCCCGCGCCGACCGGAGCCAGGGCGGCCAGCCGCTCGGCCAGCCGGCTCGCCGAGCCGACCGGCACGGTGGACTTGCCGACCACCAGGACCGGGCGGGTCAGGTACGGCGCGAGGTCGTCGATGGCGGTGTCCACGTAGGACATGTCGGCCGCGAACTCGCCCTTGCGCTGGGGGGTGTTGACGCAGATGAACTGCACGTCGCCGAACTCGGCGGCCTCCTGGACGGAGCTGGTGAAGCGCAGCCGGCCGGTCGAGCCCTCGTGTCCGGCCACGTGCTTGAGCAACAGCTCCGACAGGCCCGGCTCGTACATCGGCACCCGGCCGGCGGTCAGCGTGGCGATCTTGTCGGGGTCGATGTCCAGGCCCAGCACCTCGAAGCCGAACTCGGCCATCGCGGCGGCGTGCGTGGCGCCGAGGTAGCCGGTGCCGATCACGGAGATGCGGAGGGTCACGGGTTCCCCTTTGTGCGGACTCGACCTGTACGGGTGCACCTGATGCTATCCGCCCGCCGGAGTCGGCAGGGATCGCCCGGTCACGGGGAACGCTAGGCAGCCGCAGGTCGGAGCCCTAGGATCTCTACTGAACGGTAGTTAACCCGAATTGACTTCGACCACTGGCGAGGCGGGCAACATGGCGGGCGGCGCAGGCGCGGCTGACTTCGATCTCTTCCGTATCTCCGAGGAGCACGGGATGCTCCGTGAGGCGGTGCGTTCGCTGGCCGAGGCGAAGATCGCTCCGTTCGCGGCGGA
>NZ_JBFAZB010000054.1:0-64793 GCF_040681575.1 Kitasatospora sp. NPDC051702 | reverse complement strand
ACCGCCGGCGGCGAGCTGCTCGCCGTCCACGTGACCAGGAGCGACGGCCTGGCCGGCGCCTCCTCCGGTGCGCTCGCCCAGCAGCGGCAACTGGTCGAGTCCCTCGGCGGCAGCTATCACATGGTCGTCGGCGACGACATCCCCACCGCGCTGCTGGCCTTCGCCCGCGCCCACCACGCCACCCAGCTGGTACTCGGCACCAGCCGCCGCGGCCGGGTCAACCGCTTCCTCACCGGCCCCGGCACCGGACAGACCACCGTGGACGCCTCCGAGGACATCGACGTCCACATGGTCACCCACGCGTTCACCGGCCGCGGCCGGCTGCCCGCCCTCGGCCGCCGCCACTCCAAGCGCCGCACCATCGCCGGATACGCAGCGGGCCTGATCGTTCCCCTGCTGCTCACCCTCGCGCTGTCGCCGTTCCGTAGCACACTCAACCTCACCACCGACGCGCTGATCTTCCAACTCGGTGTCGTGGCCGTGGCGTTGCTGGGTGGCGCGCTGTCCGCCCTGCTGGCTGCGCTCATCGCCTCAGTGCTGCTGAACTATTTCTTCATCCCGCCGCTCCACACTCTGACCATCGACGAGGCCAACAACATCGTCGCCCTGGTGGTCTTCGCCACCGTCGCGCTCACCGTCTCCACCGTCGTCGACCACGCCGGCCGGCTCACCAGCAGGGCCGCCCGGGCCACAGCCGAGGCCGAGACCCTCTCCACCCTGGCCGGCAGCGTGCTGCGCGGCGCCGACGCGCTGCCCGCCCTGCTGGAGAAGTCCCGGACGGCCTTCGGCATGGACTCCGTGGCCCTGCTCGACAGCCTCACGGGAGAGACCATCGCCCGCAGCGATGCCGAGACGGCCGGGGCCGACGAGACCGAAGGCCAGGAGACCACCGAGGTGTCAGTCGGAGAACGGGCCGTGCTCGTCCTCACCGGCCGCCGGCTGCCCGCCGCCGACCAGCGCGTGCTCACCGCCTTCGCCGCCCACGTCGCCGCCGCCCTGGAACGCGACCGGCTCGCCGTGGCCGCCGCCGAGGTCGAACCGATCAAGGCCGCCGACCGGATGCGCACCGCCCTGCTCGCCGCCGTCAGCCACGACCTGCGCACCCCGCTCGCCGCCGCCCTCGCCTCGGTCGGCTCGCTGCGCAGCCCCGACGTCGAGTTCTCGCCCGAGGACCAGGCCGAACTCCTCGCCACCGCCGACGAATCACTGGTCAAACTCACCCGTCTGGTGGACAACCTGCTCGACATGAGCCGCCTCCAGGCCGGCGCCCTCACCCTGCACCTGGCCCCCGTCCCGCTCGAGGACGTCCTGATGCGCGCCATGGACTCGCTCCCCGACCCGTACGCGCCGATCCAGCCCCTCGACCTCGACACCGCCCCGCCGGTGCTCGCCGACCCCCCGCTGCTGGAGCGCGTCCTCGCCAACGTCATCACCAACGCGCTGCGCCACAACGCCCCCGGCGCACCCGTCCTGGTGACCGCCAGCCACCACGCCGACCAGGTGGAGATCCGGGTGATCGACCGCGGCCCCGGCATCGCGCCCGAGGACCGCGACCGGGTCTTCCTGCCCTTCCAGCGCCTCGGCGACACCGACAACACCACCGGCGTCGGCCTCGGCCTGGCCCTCTCCCGCGGCCTCGCCGAAGCCATGGGCGGCAGCCTGGAGGTCGAGGACACCCCCGGCGGCGGCACCACCATGCTGCTCACCCTGCCCGCAGCACCGGAGACGCGGATCGAGGAACCCGACATCGCCCTGCTGGAGAGGAGCGCGGACCGGTGAGCCACATCCTCGTCGTCGACGACGAACCGGCGCTGTTACGTACCCTGCGGATCACCCTCCAGGCCCGGCACTACTCGGTGCTCACCGCGGCCACCGGCCAGGAAGCCCTGGACTCGGCGGGCCAGGCGCCACCCGACGCCATCGTCCTGGACCTCGGCTTGCCGGACTTCGACGGCGTGGACGTGATCAAGGGCATCCGCTCCACACTGACCGCGCCGATCATCGTGCTGACCGGGCGAACCGACATCGAGGACAAGCTCCGGGCGTTCGACGCGGGCGCGGACGACTACGTGACCAAGCCCTTCGTCGTGGACGAACTCCTTGCCCGCCTACGAGCCATTCTGCGCAGGCCACTGGGCGGTGTCCCGACGGCTCCCGAGCCGTCGGCACGGATCGGTTCGCACGAGGTCGATCTCGGCGCGGGCACGGTCGTCGGTCCGGACGGCCCTGTCCGCTTGACCCCGACCGAGTGGAAGATCCTCGCCCTGCTGCTCGCCAACCCCGGTCGGCTGGTGCCCGGGAAGCAGATCCTGACCGAGGTCTGGGGTCCGGACGCGGCGGCCAACGGCAACTACTTGAGGGTCTACTTCTCCAGCATGCGGCGGAAACTCGAACCCGACCCGGGCCGGCCGCGCCACCTGATCACGGAGCCCGGGATCGGCTACCGGTTCCAGCCTTGAACGCGGGTAGTGCGATCTCGTTCTTCGACAGCGGCGATGACCGGCCACAGCAGCGCGTCGTCGTTCGCGAAGAGCTGGACGACGTCGGTGCGAGCTCGATCTCGCGGTTGATCCGCGTCCTCGGCCTCCAGAAGGATCAGGCAGACCCTGCGGACCCGCTTGCCGAGCACCTCTGCGACGGTGTCGAGCTGGGCCAGGACCGCAAGTCTCGGAGGGCTGGGCGAAGACCTTGCGGATCGCCTTGACGAGGCCGCTGCAGTGATCGCCGATCACCAGGCGGACCCCGGTCAGCCCACGCTCGCGCGAAGGACGCGGAACCCGGCCCAGAACACCTCGGTCTCGGGGCCACCGAACAGCGGTGGCGATCGCGCACTGAGAGACAGCAGCCCCGCACGCACCGTGCCGGGTCCGCGCACCTGGACGGATCCCGCGCCAATGGTCCGTCAAGACGGCCGTCGGCAGCGTCAAGGACCCGTCAGGGCGGGCGGACGGGTGTTCGTCCGCACCTAGTGTGAGCTGCGAGGAAACGGTTCGCTGCCCGGGCGTGGGGCCTGGCGGCGGACCGTTTGCCGAACCCCGACCTCCGGCGGGTTCCTCCGGGGAGGGTTCGGCGGCCAGTGAAAAACAGGGGGAGGGGGCGCACGGCGATGCCAACGGGAACGTCGGGCGGTACGGCTGTCATGGGGAAGACGGTCGCGTCGGAGACGGCGCGACAGGAGACGGCCGTACCACTCCCCGCGCCGCGCGCCCCCCGTCACTGGCTCGGCCGCTCCTGGCGCAGCCGGGACTGGTGGAACACCCCGCGCCTGGTGCGTTGGCTCACCGGACTCTGCCTCGCCGCGCTTCTCGTCGCCGCAACGGCGACGGGGACCGTCCTGGGCGGGGCCCGGGACGGCACGGACGTCATCGGCCACCAGGCCGCGCCGCAGGTGGTGCGCTCGGCGGACCTCTACTTCGCGCTCAACGACATGGACGCCCAGGCCGCCAACCTGCTGCTGTTCGGTGCCGACCCGGACTACTCCGCGCTGCGCAAGGAGACCCTGGACAGCTACGAACAGCGGCGCACCCAGGCCGACACCGACCTGCAGCGCGTCACGGAGGCGGTCGCGGGCGACGCGGCCGGGCAGCGGGCCGTCCAGACCGTCATCGGTGAACTCGGCCGCTACGAAGCGCTGGTGGCCCGTGCGCAGCTGCTGGAGGAGCAGGCACACGCCCCGGCCGGTCGTCCGTCCGCGGACGGCCTCGCGGCCTACCGGCAGGCCAGCGACCTGCTGCGCCAGCAGCTGCTGCCGGCCGTCGACGAGGTGACCAAGGCCAACGCGGCGGTCGTGGAAGGCAACTACGCCGACCAGCGCGACGCCCTGGCCGGCGGCTGGTGGTGGATCCTGCTCACGGGACTGCTGGCCCTGGTTGCCCTCGGGCTGCTGCAGCGGCTGCTGGCGGTGCGGTTCCGGCGACTGGTGAACGTGCCGTTGGCCGTCACGAGTCTGCTCACCGTCGTCGGCCTGGTCAGCGCGTTGGCACTGGCCTCGCGGGCGGACGACCAACTGGTGGTCGCGAAGAGCAACTCCTTCGACTCATTGATCGCCCTCAGCCGGGCCCGCGCCGTCGCGTACGACCTCAACGCCGACGAGAGCCGCTACCTGACCGACCCCGCCCGGGCGGCCGCCTACGAGCAGGGCTTCCTCGACAAGACCCAGTCCTTCGCCCGGGTCGACGGCGCCACCCTCGCCACATACAACGACCGGCTCGCCGCACTGGCCGGCCAGCACCGGGCCGACCACAGTCAGGTGGGCTTCGGCGGGTACCTCGGCGACGAGCTTCGCAACATCACCTTCGCCGGTGAGCAGGACGCGGCGGAGCGGGTGTTGACCGCGTTCCAGCAGTACCAACGCGACGACCGGAAGATCCGTGAGCTGAACGCCCAGGGCAAACTCAAGGAGGCCGTCACCTTCAACACCGGCCTCAACCCGGGCCAGTCCAACGCCGACTTCGGCGTGCTCAGCGCCGCGCTGGACGACAACCAGGCGATCAACCAGCGTGCTTTCGAGGCCGCGGTCGCCACCACCGACGACGACCTGGACGCCACCACCGCCGCCCTCGGCGCGGTGGCACTGGCGATGGCGCTCGCCCTGACTGTGCTGGGAGTGCGGCCGCGCCTGCGCGAGTTCGTCTGACGGGGGACACGGGCCGCAGCGCCCTTGGCTCATGGCCGTTCGCCGTCCGCAGTCGTAGAAGCGCGGTGAACGGCTGCCGTGCCGGACGCGGCCCGATGCGATCACGCCTCGTTCGCGCTGGTCGAGCTCCGGTGGCTCGCGGTTCTGCTCTGCCACTCCCCGCTAATGCTCCGATAAGATGACCACAGGTGTGCCGGGAAGCCTGGTCGGCGCGGGGGACGACTGCGGCGATCGGCGGCGGTGACCCCGGTTCTTGCGATGGGGTCCTTTCCACCGATGCACGTTGTGGCGATCGTTCTCGTCCTGGTGGTGCTGGCCACGGCCGTGGCCACCTTCGCCGGCCGGCTGCGCGTTCCCGCGCCGTCCCTGCTGGTCCTGGCGGGCATCGGGGTGGCGCTGATACCCGGCGTCCCCGCGCTGCACGTCCCACCGCAGGTGATCGGCATGGTGGTCCTGCCGCCGCTGCTGTACGCCTCCGCCGAGGAGCTGTCGCTGCGCGACCTGCGCACGGTCTGGCGGCCGGTGACCATCCTCTCCTTCGGACTGGTCTTCGCCTCCGCCGCCGCCGTCGGCTTCACCGCCGTCGCCGTCGCGGGACTCCCGCCCGCGATGGCCTTCGTCCTCGGCGCCGTGCTCTCCAGCACCGACCCGGTGGCCGTCACCGCGCTCGGCCGCCGGCTGGCGCTGCCGGGGCGGCTCCAGGTGCTGGTACAGGCGGAGAGCCTGTTCAACGACGCCACCTCGCTCGTCCTGTTCAAGGTCGCCGTCGGCATCGCGGTGGCCGTCGGCGCCTCGGTGAGCGTGCCGGCGGCGGGCGGGGAGTTCCTGCTGCTCGGCGGGGGCGGCAGCGTGGTCGGCGCCGCCGTCGCCGGCCTGGTCTGGCTGGTGCGCCGCCGCACCACCGACCCGGTGCTGGAGACGGTCATCGCGCTGGTCACCCCGTACGCGGCGTACGTCCTCGCGGAGTCCGCGCACACCTCCGGCGTCACCTCCGTGGTGGTGGCAGGGGTGCTGCTCGGGCGCTCCGGCCACCGGCTCACCGACGCCCACATCCGGCTGCAGCTGCACGCCGTGTACGCGGTGGTGGTGTTCCTGCTGGAGAGCGTCGTCTTCTCCATCGTCGGCCTGGAACTGCCCACCCTGGTGCGGGACCTGCCCGCCGGCACCGGCTGGTGGCCACTACAGGCGCTGGCGCTCGCCGCGGTGCTGATCGCCGTACGCGTCCTCTCCACCCTGCCGCTGACCCGCGCCGTCAAGCCCAGCCGGGGCCGGGACCGGCTCTCCTGGCGGGTCGCCGGGGTGGTCACGTGGGCCGGCACCCGCGGCGTCATGCCCCTTGCCGCGGCCCTGTCCATCCCGCTGCTCGCCGACGACGGCACCAAGCTCGCCGGGCGGCCGCTGGTCCTGGTGCTCACCACCGCCGTCGTCGTGTTCACTCTCGTCGTCCAGGGCCTGACCCTCGCCGCCGTCGTCAACCGCTCCGGCCTCGCCCTCGAACCCGAGCACACCGCCCGCGAGGAGGACGACACCCGCGACGCCCTCAACCGCGCCGCCCTCCACCACGTGGAACACCTCGCCGAACTGGAAGCCGTCCCGGACACCGCCCTCGACCGCGTCCGCCGCGCCCTCACCGCCCGCCTCGACCGCACCCCGGAGACCCCCGACGGCACCACCGCCGACACCGCCTACCGCCAGCTGCGCCGCGAGGTCATCGCCGTCCAGGGCGCCGAACTGCACCGTCTCTACGACGAGCACCGGATCAGCGACACCACCCGCCGCCGCGTCCAGCACGACCTCGACCGGGAGGAAGCCGCCCTCGGCACGCTCTGACGGGCTCACGCCTCGGTCGGCGGCCTTCAGCCGGCGGGCCGGGCCGGAGCCAGGGGTGGTCGGCCGCTCGACGAGGTCTCCGGCGATCTCGCCGCCGGGAGCGGAGGCCCGCTGAGGCGGCGGAACAACTCCGCGGCGAGCCGGAACTCAGCGGCCGGGCACGCCGAAGCCGACGTCCGGCATGAACGAGAGTCGAGGCCGGTACCCGGTGCTCCCCCGGTGGTGTGCGCACGCACCCGGGGTCGGCGCAGGTGCCGGCCGCCCCGGGCGGTGCGACCTCCGGAGCGGCGGCCTCGCCGTCACACCCCGCCCAGGGTCTCCACCAGCGCGGCCAGGAACTCCTTCGGGCGCTCCAACTGCACGCTGTGCCCGGCGCCTTCCACCGCGACCTCGCGGACCCGCCCGCCCGCGGCCGCGTAGCGGTCCAGCACGGCGCGGGTCTGCGCCACCATCGGCTGCGCCGGGCAGGTGTCCGCGCCGGGCCAGCCCGGAACCGCACCGATGGCCCCCAGGTGGGCCAGGTCGAAGAGCGAGGCGTCGGAGACGATCACGTCGGCCGTACCGCGGATCCACAGGATCGGCGGCTTCGGCTCGACCACTTCCAGGTCGTCGATCCGGAAGTGGGTCGGTGCCATCGAGTTGAGCACCCCGCGTTCGCCGGGTCCGAAGCCGGGCCAGGCCTCGCTCGTACGGCTGTCGCCCGGGTAGTGGTCCTCGCCGGTCCGGGTGGTCAGCATCGCCGCCACGTAGCGGTCCGGCTCGGCGAGCGGCTCGCTGACGTAGGCGGTGTCCAGCACCGAGCGCGGCGCGAACGGCGACCCGGCGCCCGGCTCGCCCTCACGCAGCAGCCGGACGAACTCGGGGGCCGCACCGCCGGCGCCGGAGCCCGCTCCGTCGGGCGAGTTGAGCCGTCCGTCCACCCCGTGGGTGCCGCCGAAGCCGTACGGGGAGACCGGGTTGACGAGGGTGATCGAGCGGACGAGCTCCGGCCGGTCGCGGAGCAGTTGCAGCACCACCCCGCCGCCCATGCTCCAGCCGACCAGGTGCACCGGGCCGAGTGCCAGTTCCGCCACGAAGGAGAGCAGGTCCTCGCTGTGGTCGCGCAGACCCCGGGTGGCGTCCACCGGGAGCGGCTCGCTGCCGCCGAAGCCGCGCAGGTCGGGAGCCAACGGCCGGTAGCGTGTCGGAAGTTCGGTCATCGTCGAGTGCCAGAAGACGCCGGAGGAGACGTTGCCGTGCACCAGGACCACGGGCTCCCCGGTCCGGCCCTCGACCTCGGCGTAGTTCACGGTCAGCCGGTCGGTGGCCACCAGTCGATCGGTGATCATCCGGATCTCCTCAGTTCAGCCAGCCGGCGACCTGCGCGCTCGCCGCGCTGTCCCAGCCGAGTTCCAGGTGGTTGGCGGAGGCGATCAGCGCGGTGCCGCCGACGGTGCCGAAGCCGGTGGTGTCCAGCGCACTGGCCACGAAGACCACGCCGTCGCTGGGGCCGCGATCCTCGTTGAAGATCCCGAGGATGTTGGGCGTCCCGCCGGCCAGCAGGTACGCCTTCACCGAGGAGGGCACCCCGGCCTGGCGCAGCGGGGCGATCAGCGAGCCGGCGTCGATCGCGGCCTGGATGCCGCCGCCGTCGGTGTAGAAGCCCTGCCCGCCGTAGTAGGTCGTGTACCAGTCCTGCTGGGTCTGGTCGACGCCGAAGACCGAGTCCCAGCGGGCCAGCATCTGCCGCTGCCCGGGGTAGTCGTCGTAGCCGCTCGTCGGTGTGAAGGAGAACTCCGGGTGCGCGGTGTAGGTGCCGTAGCAGGTCATGTGCAGGTGCGGAGAGGGGGCGTTGATCGCACCGCCGCACTGCGGCCAGATCGAGAAGTCGTGCGCCCACCCGTGCGCGAAGGGGTAGTCGTAGCCACCGTTCGGACCGCCCAGGGTGATCAGCTTGCGCACGTCGCCCGCGTACGCGCGGCCCCAGGCGGGCTTGACCGAGGAGACGTAGGCCCGGGCCGACATCTCGCCCTTGCTCCAGCCCACCACGTCCACCTGCGGGACACCGAGCTTCGCGCGGATCAACGCGACCGCGTCGCCGACCTCCTGGGCCTGCATCAGGTTGTCGCCCTGCTTGTGCGCGAAGCCGATCGCGAAGACCCGGTAGCCCTGCCCGGCCAGCTTCTGCATCAGCCCGGTGCTCGGGCACGAGGCGGCGCCGCAGCCGTATCCGCCGGACTCGCCGGGGTTGGCCCAGGCCCGGTCCGGGTTGTCGTTGGCACCGTGCACCAGCAGCACGGGGACCTGGCGCGCTCCGGTGTTCCAGCCCGGGGCCGAGTAGAGCAGGAAACGGCCGGAGAAGGGCTGCTTGACGCCGCCGAAGAAGGTGAGCCGCTGGCCGTCCTGGTTGCCGCGGCCGTCCGGCGGATACTGCTCCTGGCGGAAGCCGGAGGTGGTGTCGAGGTAGCGCTCGACGCGGTCCCAGCCGTTGGCGACGCCGCTGTAGGTCGCCTCCAGGGTCAGGTAGGGCGGCACCGCCGCCGAGGCCGACCCCGCCGGAACGACCGCACCGATCAGCGCCAGCACGCTCGCGAGCAGCCAGCCCCAGCCTCTCCGCCCACCACGTCCGTTCCTCCGCATGTGCGTCGCTCCTCCTCGTTCGGCTCCCGTGCGCGACACGTTACGGATGCCGGAGTGCCATCCCTATGGCGGCGACACATATGTCGGGCGTCACAGTGTGGGCGTCTGCCACCTGGTCCGTGGACCTCGCGCTGACTCCGCGAACGCCGCCACGACCGCTCGGAGTCGCCAGGACACCGGCGGCGCACGCGCCGAAAGGCACCGGCAGACGGCCGACGACCACCGGGTGCTCGACCGCGTTGTGGATCCGGACGGCGGGGTCTGCGGCGGGCTCCAGCCGCACCGCGTCCACGATCGCGGTCCCTCTCGGTCCGCGAAGGCCGGACGGAGCACCGGCCAGGCCCGGTGATGTGGGACAGCCGTCGTGAGTCGCGGGCCCGTGTCCACGACGACCCGGGCGGCTGGACGCCACGGCGGGTGTGACACTGATCTGGGGGCCACCGTGAGGTCGGCGCGCGTGCACACCGCACTCCGGGGACAGGGTGCCGACGGTACGGGTTGTTCCGACGAGGACGGGAGTCGGCGATGTCCGGAAGCAGGGACGGGACGTACCGCGCGCTGATCGCCGAGCTGGCCGGACTGGTCCGGCTGGCGCACACCGCTCTGCGAGGCGCCACGGCCGCGCTGGCGGAACCGGTCGGTGGCCGCGACGGGATTCCGGCCGCGGAGAAGTCCCTGGCGGAGCTGCGGGCCCGGATCGAGGAGGACGCCGCCGGCACGCTCGGCGGGCAGGCCGGGGTCGTCATGGGCGTCCATGTGGGCACCGAGGTGGAGTCCCTGGGACAGCTCGCACAACGGCTGCTGGAGGCGGCCTGGGCACGTCAGGAACGTGAACCGGTCGACGGGCGGCTTCGGGCTCCGCTGCGCGGAATCGCCGACACGGCCTTGGACGTGGTCGCCCGTGCGGCCGATGTCCTGGAGTCCGGTGCGCCCGAGGACGTCGCCGACCTGCTGGCGGACGTGCACGAGGTCGGCCAACGGCAAAGGCTCCTGTACGAGCTGCTGATCCACGAGGAGGAGGTGGACCCGGTCGACTCGGCCGACCTGGTGCTGCTGTCCTGCTGTTACCTGCACTGCGCCGACCACGCGGGGTCGATCGCCCGCCACGCGATGCTGTTCTCGCACACCGGGGCCTGAGGTCAGGGCAGGCCGGCGACAGCGGTCGCCTCCAACAGCAGCCTCCTGGTGGGTTCGTGCAGCACCGTGCCCCGGTCGGTCACCAGCATCGGGCCGAGTACCGGGTCGGCCGCGAGTGCCCCGCCCCGCAGGAGCCGGCCGAGCAGCGCCAGCACGTTGTGGGCGTACGCGCGCGAGGCGCTCCCCGGTACCTCCTCCGCCAGTTCACCCGCTCCGATCACCGTCACTCCGCGGCCGACCGGCACGGTGACACCCTGGAGTGCGCCCTCGATGGTGTTGCCGCCGTCCGGCTCGACATCCAGGTCCACCAGGACCGAGCCGGGCCGCATCGCCGCCACTGTGCCCGCGCCGAGCAGCACCGGGGGGTTTCGGCCGGCAAGCCCGAGAGCGGTGACCACGAGGTCGTCGCACGCGACGGCCTCGGCGAGCCCCGCCGTCCACGCGGATCGCCCGTGGTCGAGGGTGTCCCACAGCTCCCGGTCGTCCGCCACCGGGTGGAGACCCGGCAGCGCCAGCAGCTCGACCCCGAGGGCGGCGACCGCTGCGCGCTTGGGCCGACGCAGCTCGACGGCGCGGACCGACGCGCCCAGGCGACGGGCCGTGTCGATCGCCTGCAGGCCCGCGTGTCCGGCACCCACCACCAGAGCCCGGACCGGGTCGAACAACCCGTCCGTCGATCCCCACGGCGGCAGGCAGCGGTCCATCCGGGCAGCGGCGAGCAGCACCGCCCGGTAACCGGCCACCCTCGCCTGGGAGGCCTCGGCGTCCAGCGGGTACGCGGCCGGCAGGTCCGGCGCCAGGTCGAGGCCGATCGCCGTCACGCCCCGGTCCGCCCACTTGCGGACCAGGTACGGGATCCGGTGCGGTCGCAGCAGCGCTGCCAGTACCTGCCCGGGGCGCAGATCACCCACCGGGTCGACGTTCGGCGGATGGACGCCGAGCAGCACGTCCGCACGGTCCAGCAGCTCAGCGTGCCCGGTCACGGCGGCGCCGGCCATGCGGTAGTCGGCGTCGTCGTAGCCGAGGGGGGAGCCGGCGCCGGACTCGACCAGGACCGTCACGCCGAGGCCGCCCACGGCTGGGACCACGTCCGGCACGAGGGCCACCCTACGCTCGCCCGGCGCCGTCTCCCGGAGCACTCCCACCGCCGAAATCGCCATCACTGCCTCCCAGGTCGGCCGGCAGGACCAGTATGTTCCGTTTGCCCGGCCAGTTCGCCCGGTCGGATACTCGTACGCAGGGCCACTCACGCGCGGGGCGCCACGCGGCACAGCGGAGGGAGCCGGTCATGGCATCCAGGGGCTGGCAGTTCTGGGTGGACCGGGGCGGGACCTTCACGGACGTGGTGGCCCTGGCCCCGGACGGCCGTCTGCTGACCCACAAGCTCCTCTCGCACGCCCCAGCCCGCCACCGTGATCCCGCCGTGGCGGGGATCCGGGCCCTGCTGCCGCCCGACGCGGACCTCGAGGCGGACGTCGACTCGGTCCGGATGGGCACCACGGTGGCCACCAACGCCTTGCTGGAGCGCACCGGCGAGCCGACCGTCCTGGTCATCACAAGGGGATTCGCGGACGCGCTGCGGATCGGCTACCAGAACCGGCCGCAGATCTTCGCCCGCGGGATCGAACTGCCCGAGCCGCTGTACGCCCGGGTGGTGGAGGTGGACGAACGGATCACCGCCGACGGCGAGGTGCTTCGCCCGCCCGACCTCGACCGGCTCGCCGCGGAGTTGAGGGCCTGCTTGCACGACGGCATCCGCTCCGTCGCCGTTGTATGCCTGCACAGCTACCTCCATCCCGCGCACGAGCGCAGGATCGGACGGCTGGCCGAGCAACTCGGCTTCGAACAGGTTTCGTTGTCCAACGAAGCCAGCCCGCTGATGAAGCTGGTACCGCGCGGCGACACCGCCGTGGCCGACGCCTATCTCAACCCCGGCCTGCGCCGCTACGTGCGGCAGGTTTCGGACGAACTGGGCGGTGTCCGGCTGATGTTCATGCAGTCCAACGGCGGACTCGCCGAGGCCGGGCACTTCCGGGGCAAGGACGCGATCCTCTCCGGCCCGGCCGGCGGCATCGTCGGCATGGTGCGGATGTCAGGACTCGCCGGCTACGACCGGGTGATCGGCTTCGACATGGGCGGCACCTCCACCGACGTGTCACACTTCGCGGGCGAGTACGAGCGAGTGGTGACCACCCAGGTGGCCGGGATACGGCTGCGGGCGCCGATGCTCGCGATCCACACCGTGGCGGCGGGCGGAGGCTCGGTGCTGCGCTTCGACGGTGAACGCCTGCGGGTGGGGCCGGACTCGGCCGGCGCGGACCCCGGGCCGGCCTGCTACCGGGGCGGCGGGCCGCTGACCGTCACCGATGCCAATCTGCTGCTCGGTCGGATCCAGGCCGAGCACTTCCCGCACGTCTTCGGGCCCGGCGGCGACCTGCCACTCGACGAGGAGTCGACGAGACATCAGTTCGTCGAACTGGCAGGGGCGATCGGCGACCGTTCGGCGGAGGCGGTGGCCGAGGGATTCCTGCGCATCGCGGTCGGAAACATCGCCAACGCGATCAAGCGCATCTCCGTCCAGCAGGGCCACGACGTCACCCGCTACGCCCTGACCACCTTCGGCGGAGCGGGTGGCCAGGTCGCCTGCCCGGTGGCCGAGGCACTGGGCATCCACACGGTGCTGGTCCCGCCGATGGCCGGCGTCCTGTCCGCACTCGGCATCGGCCTGGCCGACACCACCGTCCTGCGCGAGCAGGCCGTGGAACGCCCGCTGGCGGAGGAGGAGATGGCCGCCGTGCGGGAGCGGGCCGAGGCGCTGGCCGGGGCAGCCACCGAGCAGCTGCTCGACCAGGGCGCGCCGAAGGAGCGGATCCGACTGGCCCGTCGGGCCCGGCTGCGCTATCAGGGCACGGACACCACGATCGGCGTCCCGCTGGGCGAACCGGCCGACATGCGGGCCGAGTTCGAGGATCGGCACCGAGCCACCTACTCCTTCCTGCTGGACCGCCCGCTCGTGATCGAGGCTCTGGCCGTCGAGGGCACCGGCCTCACCGAGCAGCCGGAGTTGGACGCGCTCCGCCCCGGACCCGTAGCCGGGTCCGGACTCAAGACGGTGTCGCTGTACACCGGGGGCGACTGGCGCCGAGTCCCACTGCGGGAGCGGGAGTCGATGCGCTCCGGCGACACCGTCACCGGCCCGGCCGTCATCACCGAGGCCAATGCCACCACCGTCGTGGACGACGGTTGGCGGGCCACCATGACGTCGCACGGACATCTACTCGTCCAGCAGGAGCGGTCCCGCACCGAGTCGCCCGCCCCGACGACGGCTGACCCCGTCCTGCTCGAGGTCTTCAACAACCTCTTCATGGCGATCGCCCAACAGATGGGCGCCCGACTGGAGTCCACCGCCCAGTCGGTCAACATCAAGGAGCGGCTGGACTTCTCCTGCGCGCTCTTCGATCCGGACGGCAACCTGGTCGCCAACGCCCCGCACATCCCCGTGCACCTCGGCTCGATGGGCACCACCGTCAAGGAAGTGATCCGCCGCAGCGGCCCCCGGATGCGCCCCGGCGACACCTATGCCGTCAACGACCCGTTCCACGGCGGCACCCACCTGCCCGACGTCACCGTGGTGACCCCGGTCTTCGACCCGAACGGCAGCGACGTCCTGTTCTTCGTCGCCTCCCGCGGCCACCACGCCGAGATCGGCGGCATCACGCCCGGATCGATGCCGGCCTCCAGCCGCGAGATCCACGAGGAGGGCGTGCTCTTCGACAACTGGCCGCTGGTGACGGACGGCAGGCTCCACGAGGCCGAGACCCTCCGCCTGCTCACCGAAGCGCCGTACCCCTCCCGCGACCCGGCCACCAACCTCGCCGACCTCCGTGCCCAGATCGCCGCCAACCGCAGGGGCGTCGACGAAGTCAACGCGATGATTGATCACTTCGGCCTCGACCTCGTCCAGGCCTACATGCGCCATGTCCAGGACAACGCCGAACAGGCCGTCCACCAGGCCATCGACGACCTCAGCGACGGTTCCTACCGCTACGAGACCGACTCCGGCGCCGTGATCGCCGTCCACGTCCGGATCGACCGCGAGGACCGCACGGCCACCATCGACTTCACCGGCACCTCACCCCAACTCGACAGCAATCTCAACGCCCCCTCCGCCGTCGTCAACGCCGCCGTCCTGTACGTCTTCCGCACCCTCGTCGCCGACGACATCCCGCTCAACGACGGCTGCCTGCGCCCGCTGCGGATCGTCGTCCCACCGGGCTCGATGCTCGCACCGACCTACCCCGCCGCCGTTGCCGCCGGCAACGTCGAGACCTCCCAGGCGATCACCGGCGCGCTCTACGCCGCCCTCGGTGTCCAGGCCGAGGGCTCCGGGACGATGAACAACCTCAGCTTCGGCAACGAGCACCACCAGTACTACGAGACCGTCGCCTCCGGCTCCGGTGCCGGCCCCGGCTTCCACGGCGCCGACGTCGTCCAGACCCACATGACCAACTCCCGCCTGACCGACCCCGAAGTCCTGGAATGGCGCCTGCCCGTCCTCGTCGAGGACTTCGCCGTCCGCCACGGCAGCGGCGGCACCGGCCGGTGGCACGGCGGCAACGGCGCTCTACGCCGCCTGCGCTTCCGGAAACCGGTGACCGTCAGCCTGCTCTCCGGCCACCGCCGGGTCCCCCCTTACGGCATGGCCGGCGGCTCCGCCGGCGCCCTCGGCGTCAACCGGATCCTGCGCGGCGACGGCACCGTCGAGGACCTGCCCGGCTGCGTCAGCGCCGACGTGGCGGCCGGTGACGCCTTGGAGATCCGCACGCCCGGTGGTGGCGGCTACGGCAGCCCGGACACGCCCCGACGCGGTGACGGTTCCCGGCGCCGGTAGGGCAGCGACCGGCCTGACGGCGGGCAGGTCCGGGGTCGGACGCCGCCGGCGGCAGGTGGGCCGGGTGACGGCGCTGCCGCGGATCATCGCCGTCACGTGCTCAGGCGATCGGGTCATCACCCGCCCCTGCCGCCGTAGCTGCGGGCGGGGAGGATCGGTCGGGCGCTCCCTGCCGGCTGCAAGGCGTCGAGCAGGGCCTGTACCGGCCCCGGCCGAGGGACCGGTCGGCCCTGCCGTCCGCCGCGATCCCCTCCTACCGTGGAAGCGAGCAGCACCATCCGGTGGAGGCGCGCCGAACCTGGCGATCGCGATCGCCGCGGTGATCCTTCCGCGAGGGGTGCGGTGGTGGTGTCCATCGGGCCGTCCTCGGTCAGGTGTCCGGCACCGTCCGGGGTGGGCGGCACGCTGCGTTCCACTGTCCGACGAGTCGCGGGATCCTGCATGGGCCGGGCGGCCCCGGGTCGGGGGCCGCCCGGGCCCGGGCCGCGACGGGGGGTGGGCACGGGCCGGTCGGGTCCCGTTGGCGGGCCACTGACCCCGCCCGGCACGGCCGTCGGTGCCCTCACCGGGCGGGATCGGTGGCCCGCCATGAGCCGGTCGCGCCGTGTGACCGCCGACAGCCGGGTCGCCGGGCTCGGCCGTCAGCCGCGCCGGTCGAGCCGCAACGCCAGCGCCGGGCACTGGCTCATCGCCCGTCGCGCGGCGTGCTGCTGCCACGGTGTGACGGGCATCGAGGTCGACGCGGGGTAGCCGTGCGGGCCGAGCCGAACCAGCCCGGGTGCCACGACGGCGCACAGGCCGTGTCCCGTGCAGCGGGACCAGTCCACCTCCAGGCGGGGCCCGGTCTCCCCCGGGAGCGGCAGCACCCCGAGCGTCGGCCGACGGCACCCGGGCCCGGCGACGTGCGCTGCCACGTCCTCCGCGAAGACGTCGAGCGCGGTCAGGACGAAGCGGACCGTGCCGTCCGGGTGGGCGCAGGCGCCGCCGCCCTTCGCCGCCCCGAGGGCCGAGCGGACCCGTTCCAGGACGGCGGGCCCGGCGGCACCGGCGGCCAGGTCCGCCAGTGCGTCGGCAGCGTCCGGCAGCCCCCGCCGGCAGGGTCCGCACTGTCCGGCGGACTCGCCCGCCAGCCAGGCCGCGACCCGGGCGATCTCGCCGAGTGGGCAGGTGTCCCCGGGGAGGGCGACGACCGCTCCGGCGCCGAAGGTGCCGCCGAGCCCCGCCAGACCGGCGCGGGACAGCGGAGCGCCGACGGCGTCCCGTGCTGGCAGCCACGCCCCGTGGTAACCGCCGACGAGCACACCCTCGTCCACGGGGGTGCCACAGGCCTCCAGCACCGGTCCCATGGCCTCCCCGGCCGGAACCTCGACCACCAGGGGGCCGGCATCCGGTCGGTTGACCGTGAGCAGCACCGTGCCGGGTTCCGCAGCGGTGCCGACCGCCGCGTACCCTGCGGCACCGAGCCGCACGGCCAGCGCGAGCTGGGCCCACGTCTCGGCGTTGGACAGCAACGTGGGGCGCCGCCGGACACCGCCCGGCCCACCGTCGGCAGCGCGGGCCCGCACCGTGCCGGGCACGACCGCGAGGCCGTTCACGCCGCGGATGAGCGCGCTGGACTCGCCCGACACGAACCGCTCGGGCAGGCACACCACACGGGCCGGGCACGGCAGGTCGTCCTCGCGCTCGGCGAGCGCCGCGGTGACGGAGCCCTCGCCGGGGCCACCCGCCGCGACGCCGATCACGATCTCCTCCGCGTCGAACGCCGCCGCCGCCGCGCGCGCCCCGTCCAGGACGAGGTGCGGCACACGGGCGAGCAGCATCGTGTCCTTGGCGCTGGGCGGCTCGCCCTCGGCGCCGTTGACCACGACGACGGGGCGCGCGCCCGAGCGGTCTGACGCCACGAGGGTGGCGCGCGCCTTGCGGGCGAACGGGAATCCGGCGCCGCCGCGACCCCGCAGGTCCACGCGCTCGGCGAGCGAAAGCAGGTCGTCCCGGGACGGGGACGGCGGCAACGGGTGGACGGACCTGTGTGCCGCGAGGTCCAGTCGCCGTTTCCGGTCCAGGCCGGCCGTGAGCCGTGCGGGTGCCAGCCAGCGCACCTCGGGCAGCGCGGGCGCCGGGCTCATCGGCCACCGCCCGGCCGGGCCAGACGCAACGGGCCGGCCGCAGGCGGCCCGGCGTGCCGCGGCTGGCGCGGCAGTCGACCCGCGGAGGAGAGGCCGGCTGCGGACGGGGCCGGTCGAGCCAGGGGGCGGGCACCGCTGTCCACCCGGGAGGCCCGGGCGGTGAGATCGGCGAACGTGACCGCGCGCGCGGTGGCGGGGCGGCGGGCACGCGTCCTGCGCCGGTGCAGGCCGACGGCCCGTCGCCGGCCCACGCCGGCGAGGGTGCGCACCAGCAGGGCGAGGGCCACCGCCGCCGCGCACAGCCCGTAGCCCCACCACACCCAGGCGTGTGCCGGTCTGCCCGCGGTCAGCCCGTGGGCCAGGGCGACCGGCCAGCAGGCGTACGCGGTGGAGTGCAGGACCCGCCAGAGCCAGGCGTGGCGGCTGCCCGCGAACCTTGCGCGCACCGCGCCCGTGGCCGCGACCAACACCATCAGGTCGGCGGCCACGGTCCCCAGGGCGACCTCGACGCCGGTGCCTCCGGTGAACGGGACCACCACGGCCCACGGGTCGGCGTGCCGCTCGGCGACCTTGACCGCGATGTGGACGCCCAGGAATCCGAGGGCTGCGACGGCCGTCGCCCGGTGTGCCGACTGCACGGCCACCCGCATCCGCGGTGTCAGCAGCAGCCGGTCCGTGGCGACCAGCCCGCACACCACCACCGCGGTGAGCGACAGCAAGGTGAAGACGCCGGCGAAGTAGTCCAGGAAGGCCTGGACCCGGACGACTGCTGGAGGCGACGGGTGGAGCGCGGGCGCGGCGGACAGGGCGTAGCCGAACATCGGGGAACCTTCTTTCGCGGGCCCGGGTCGCGCGGCTCGTTCCGGAACCGGGACCGCGGCAGGGCGTCAGCCGACCCGCACGGGGGGTGCCGCCCCCTGGTGGTGCGGGCGGCGAGGCATGACGGGCCCATTCTTAGCGTGGCTCGCGGCGGGGCCCAAGGCCCCTCAGTACGACCATGCACCGTAGGCGGCCGCCGCGCGGGCCTCCCGACAGTGCCCCCGACCAGGGACGTCGCGGGTACGACCGACCGTAGGAGACGCTCCGGCCGGTGTTACCGGCCTCACGGTGCCGGGCGCCGGGGCTCCGGCCGGCACCTCCGGGCCGGCCGACGAGCGGACGGCCCGCCGGGCATCGCCCGGCCGGACCGTGCCCCCGATTCGACGGGCCCCTCCGCCGGTCACGGCGCGGGGCGCGGTCGGGCCCGCGCACGCCCCTAGGCTTGGGGCCATGCAGAGCACGGCGGCGGTACGGGTCCTGGTGGTCGAGGATGACGCGGGGATCGCCCGGCTGCTGGTCAGGGGCCTGCAGCGCGCCGGGTACGCGGCGCAGACCGTGGAGACGGGCCGTGCGGCTCTCGCCGTCACACCGCAGCCGGACGTGGTCCTGCTCGACCTCGGCCTGCCCGATCTGGACGGGGTCGAGGTGTGCCACCGACTTCGGCAGCGCGGCGACGCGGCGATCATCGTGGTGACCGCGCGGGGCGAGGAGAGCGACCGGGTCTCGGCCCTGGACGAGGGCGCGGACGACTACCTGGTCAAGCCGTTCGGTCTGGCCGAGCTACTGGCCCGGATCCGCGCGGTGCTCCGCCGCACGCGCCCGGCCGAACCGGAACTGCTGCGGCACGGCGTACTGGTCGTCGACCCGCGCACGCGCAGGGTCACCGTCAAGGGGAAGGAGGTGGCCCTCACCCCGAAGGAGTTCGACATCCTGGAGTGCCTGGCCACCGACCCCGGCCGGGTCGTCTCCCGGCAGGAGATCCTGGAACGGGCCTGGGACGAGCACTGGTACGGTCCCACCAAGGTCCTGGACGTCCACGTGGCCGCGCTGCGACGCAAGCTCGGCGTACCCGGCCTGGTGGAGACCGTCTACGGCCGGGGCTTCCGGCTCGGCGAACCGGGCTGAGCAGCGATGACCCGGCGAATCGCCCTGACCGTCCTGGCCCTGGTCACCGTCCTGCTGGTACTCGCGGTAGTCCCGCTCGGCGCCCTGCTGACCCAGCGGGAGGAGACGTCGTTCCGGGGCACCGCCCAGGCCGCGGCGCGCACCCTGGCCTCCGCCGCCGAGGAGCACCTCTCCGATCACAAGCCCGACACGGACATGCTCGAACTGCTCGACGACACGCAGGACGAGGGCGGGTGCGCGGCCGTGTACGACGCGTCGGCCCGAGTGATCGCCCGCACCTCGTGCGCCGCCGCGACCTCCGCAACCGCCCACCGTCTGGTGGCCTCGACCCTCGCCCACCCGGACACCGTCACCCGACGGTCCGGCGACGCGCTGACGGCGGCCACGCCGATCGGCGACGAGGCCGCCCCGGTCGGGGTGGCCGTCCTGGTGCGGTCCACCGACCCGCTGGACGACCGGATCGCCGCGGTCTGGGGCTGGCTCGCGCTCATCGGCGTCGTCGGGTTCGGCCTCGGGACGCTGGTTTCAGTGCGGCTGGCCCGCTGGGTGGGGCGTCCGCTCCAGGCGGTCGACGCCGCAGCCCGCCGCCTGGGCGAGGGGGCACTGGACGTCCGTGCCCCGGCGGACTCCGGGCCCGAAGAGGTGCGCCGGCTCGCCGCCACCTTCAACACCATGGCCGCTCGGACCGAGGCCCTGGTGCACGGGCACCGGGCGGTGACCGCCGACGTGTCCCACCAACTGCGGACCCCGCTGACGGCGCTGCGCCTACGGCTGGACCTGTTGGCCGCGGACGCCGAGGGCGAGGACGCGGCCGAGCTGGCCGGCGCCCAGGAGGAGATCGCCCGGCTGTCTCGCCTGGTGGACGGCCTGCTGGCCGCGGCGCGGGCGGAGAACGCCGTGCCCACGCCCGTCCACGTGCGGCTGGACGACGTCGTCGCCGAGCGGATCGCGGCCTGGGAGCCGGTGGCCGCCGAACGACGGGTCGGGTTGGCCGCGCACTGCCCGGGCCGACCCGTCGTGTTCCTGAGCGGCGGCCACCTCGAACAGTTGCTCGACAACCTGCTGGCCAACGCCCTGGACGCGGTACCTGCAGGGGGCACCGTCCGGTTGGAGACGGCACCTGCAGCGCCCTCCTTCGGGACGGGGACGGAACTGCGGGTCATCGACGACGGGCCGGGGATGAGCCCCGAGGCACGGGCGGCCGCGTTCCGGCGTTTCGGCAACGCCCAGGCGCGCGGCACCGGCCTGGGCCTGGCCATCGTGCACAGGCTGGCGACCGCCAACGGCGGCACGGCCCGGTTGGAGGAGACCCCGGGCGGCGGGCTGACCGTCGTACTGGAACTTCCCGCCGTGCCGCGCGGGCAGGAGCCCGGCCGCCCCGCCCAGGCACCCGGCTGACCCCCGGACGTCATGTCCGTCCGGGCGCCCGGACACCCCCGCCCGAGCCGGCGGTGGCGGTACTCGCGGCCCGCTCTGGCCCGGCGCTGCGCCGATCTTTACCGGATCCGAAGGATTTCTGAACGGGATTCCGACCTCCTGTGGCGGACGCTGGAAACCGGATGAGACGCAGGCGGCCCCCGCCGCACCCTCGACGCCGGTGCGGGGGCGCCGCCGCCGGGAGGTGCACGATGCCGGACTCCGACCCCCTGCACGACCACCCCGCCGTCCGTCGGCGCGACCGGGGGCTGCGGCGCGTCGGCGTGGTCACCGCCGCCGTGCTGACCACGGCCGCCGCGGGCACTGCCGTTCTGGGCGCCGAGTACCGCGGTCAGCCGCCGGGTGTGGTCCCTCCCCCTGCCACGGCGCCCGCGTCCGCACCGACCCCGCCGGCGGGCAGCACTCTACGGCCCCCGGTCCAGGCCCCGGTCCCGGTCGCCCCGCCCTCCCAGGCGCCTTCCGCGACCTCGGGGGCGTCATGACCGCCCACGCCGTCCGGCACTCGACGACGACGTTCCCCGCGCTGGGGACCACGGCGGTCCTGTTGGTGGCCGACCCCGACGGCACCCCGGACGCCCTGCGGGTGCTGAGGGCGGAACTCGAGGCGATCGACCTCGCCTGCAGCAGGTTCCGGCCCGACTCCGAGCTCTCCCGGGCCAACCACGTGACCGCTCCGGTCACCGCCGGTCCCCTGTTCGCCGAGGCGATCGACGCCGCCCTGCGGGCCGCGCGGGCCACCGAGGGCGCGGTCGATCCCACCGTCGGCCCCTCGATGGCGGCGCTCGGCTACGACCGGAGCTTCGCCTCCGTCCGACCAGTCGACGACGGCCCGGTCACCCCGGTCCGACCGGCCGGCTGGTGCACCGTGGACTGGGA
This sequence comes from Kitasatospora sp. NPDC051702, assembly GCF_040681575.1. Classification (NCBI taxonomy): domain Bacteria; kingdom Bacillati; phylum Actinomycetota; class Actinomycetes; order Kitasatosporales; family Streptomycetaceae; genus Kitasatospora; species Kitasatospora sp. NPDC051702. Next base: position 43,297 of record NZ_JBFAZB010000054.1, on the reverse strand, counting down.
CTCCCGGACCCGCCGTCTGCGCCTGCCCCCCGGTACCGGTCTCGACCTCGGGGCGACGGCAAAGGCGCTGGCCGCGGACCGCGCGGCCGAACGCGCCGCGCAGGCGGCGGGGTGCGGTGTGCTGGTCTGTCTCGGCGGTGACCTGGCGGCTGCCGGCCCCGCCCCGAGGGACGGCTGGCAGGTGGCGATCGCCGATGACCACGCGACCCCGCCGAGCGGGGCCGGCCCGGTGGTGTCCGTCACCGGCGGAGGCCTGGCCACCTCGGGCACGGCCGCACGGAGCTGGCGCCGCGGGGGCCGCACGCTCCACCACATCGTGGACCCCGCCACCGGCGACGTCCCGGCCCCGCTCTGGCGGACGGTCAGCGTCGCCGCTGCGACCTGCGTGGACGCCAACACCGCGGCCACCGCGGCGATCGTCCGCGGCACGCGCGCCCTCGGTTGGTTGCGCGGACTCGGTCTGCCGGCCCGGCTGGTGCGCACGGACGGCTCCGTGACGGTCGTCTGCGGCTGGCCCGAGGACTCCTCCCCCGCCCGCCCGCCCGCCGACTCGCGGAGAGGTCCCCGATGAGCGCCACCGTCCCCCTCACAGCCGCACCGAGTCCGCTCTGGTACGCGACCAGGGCCGGGGGCACCGTCGCCCTGCTGCTGCTCACTGCGACCGTCGTCCTGGGGATCGCGGCCGGCGGCCGGTACGCGCCCCGGCGGATCGCCCGGTTCGAGCTGGGAGCCCTGCACCGCAACCTCTCGCTGCTCACCGTGGTCTTCCTCGGACTCCACATCGCGACCGCGATCGCCGACCCGTTCGTCCATCTGACGTGGCCGGACGCCCTCGTACCGTTCGTCTCCTCCTACCGGCCGATCTGGTTGGGTCTGGGAGCCCTGGCCGTGGACCTGCTGCTGGCCGTCCTGTCGACCAGCGCGCTGCGGCTGCGGATCGGGCGCAGGGCGTGGAAGGCGGTCCACTGGGCGGCCTACGCGTTGTGGCCGCTGGCGTTGCTCCACGGCGCGGGCACCGGGACGGACACCCGGCTGACACTGCAACTCGTCCTGGTGGCCGGCTGTCTGATCTCCGTGGTGGCGGCGGTGTGGTGGCGCCTCCTGCGCGCCGGCCCCGGCCACCGGACCGGCCGTCTGTGGGCCGCCCTGTCCGCAGCCGCCGTGCCCGTTCTGGTGCTGGCGCTGCTCGCGGCCGGTCCGGCTCGGACCGGATGGGCGCACCACGGCGGCTCCACGCGGTCGGGCACGGTCGTCACGGAGCAGCGCACCACCGAGGACGGCAGCAGCGGCGACAGCGGGGCCGACACCGGCGGGGGAGACGACCGGTGAGGCCGCGACCCGCCGTCGCCCGTGCCCCGCAGCCCCCGTACGCCGCTGAGGGGCCGTCCGGCGCCCGGCTGCTGCACGGCTGGTACACCACCGGCGCACCGGCCGGACTGGCCGAGCACCTGCAGCGGTACGGGCCTCCACCGTCGGCGTCCGGCCGCCGGGCCGCGGCATGGGTGATCGGAGCCGTGGAGGAGGCGGGACTGACCGGGCGGGGCGGGGCCGCGTTCCCCACCGGCCGCAAGCTTCGGTCGGTCGCCGAACGGCGCGGCCGGGCCGTGGTGGTGGCCAACGGCATGGAGAGCGAGCCCGCCAGTGACAAGGACGCGGCTCTGCTCGACCTCGCACCGCACCTCGTGCTCGACGGCGCCGCCCTGGCCGCCACCGCAACCGGCGCCTCCGCCGTCCACCTCTGCCTGCCCCACACCCGGCCCGGGCAGGTGGAGCGGCTGACCGAGGCGGCCGAGGAACGCCGCCGGGCCGGCGTCGACCGGCTGCCCGTCCGCGTGCACGCCCTGCCGCACCACTACGTCTCCAGTGAGGCGACCTCGCTGGTGAACTGGCTGAACGGCGGCGACGCCCGCCCCTCGGCCGCACCGCCGAGGGCGTTCGAGAAGGGCGTGGGCGGACGCCCCACCCTCGTCGACAACGTGGAGACCCTCGCACACCTCGCCCTCATCGCCCGCTACGGGCCGCAGTGGTTCCGTGCCGCGGGCACCCCGGATGCGCCCGGGACCACCCTGGTCACCGTCTGCGGTACGGTGCGCGGCCCCGGCGTCCGCGAGATTCCCCTCGGCACCCCGGTCCGGGCCGTCCTCGACGCCGCCGGCGGGCCCTCGGAGCCGCTCCGGGCGGTGCTCGTCGGCGGGTACTTCGGCAGTTGGCTTCCGCTCGCGGCGGCGGACCTGCCGTTCAGCGCCCCCGGGCTCGCCGAGGCCGGTGCCGCGCCGGGCGCGGGCGTGCTCGCCGCACTCCCCGCGAACGCCTGCGGCCTGGCCGAGACGGCACGGGTGCTCGGCTACCTCGGCGCCCAGAGCGCGCGTCAGTGCGGGCCGTGCCGGTTCGGGCTGCCCGCCGTCGCGGACGACTTCACCCGGCTGGCGACCGGCCACACCGACCCGCACCTGCTCGAACGGCTCCGGCGCCGGACCGGGCTGCTGGCCGGCCGCGGAGCCTGCCGTCATCCCGACGGTGCCTCCCGGCTCGCCGCCAGCGCCCTTGACGTGTTCGCCGACGACGTGGACCACCACGTGCTGCACGGGCCGTGCGCCCGTGCCGGGCGCCGGACGGTCCTCGCGGTACCCGATCCCGTGCCCCCGGAGAACGGGGGATGGCGGTGACCCGGCACCACCGGCTCGCCGTCGACCGCATCGCCTGCGACGGCCGCGGGCTCTGCGCCGAACTGCTGCCCGAACTGGTCGCCCTCGACGAGTGGGGCTACCCGATCGTGCCCCGGTCCGACGTGCCCGGCGGACTCCTGTCCGACGCCCGACGCGCGGTGGCGGCCTGCCCCGTCCTGGCCCTGAGGCTGGTGCACACCCCCGGCGGCCCCGCCCGGACGTGACCTGAACCACTTCTTAGTGACCTGCCCGGCACACTGCTCGCGACCCCGTACCAGCCGGGACACGTCCCCGCGCGCCCGGCGCGGTCCTGCACCAGTGGAAGGCGGGCCACCCATGCCCTCGACAGGCAGCACCACGGCGCCGACGGGCACCACTGCGCCGCTGCTCGCGGGGCGCCTCGGCGGCCCCGAGGGCAACCGGCGGCTGACCGCCGTCACCGGCGCCCTCCTGCTCGTGCTCCTCGCCGCGCAGGGCGTCACCGTCCTGTTCCTCGACCGGCTCCTCACCTGGCACTTCTTCCTCGGAATGCTGCTGGCCGGCCCGGTGGCCCTCAAGCTCGCCAGCACCGGCTACCGCATCATGCGCTACTACGCCGGCGATGCCGCCTACCGGCGGCAGGGACCGCCCCATCCGCTGCTGCGCTTCCTCGGCCCGGTCGTCGTCGCCACCACCCTCGCCGTCCTGGTCACCGGCGGCGCCCTCGCCCTGGCCGGCCGCGACACGGGAACGGTCCCCGTACTGTTCCTCCACAAAGCCGCCTTCGTCTGCTGGGCGGCGGCAACCGGCGTCCACGTCCTCGCCCACGCGTGGCGCCTGCCCGCCCTGATCGGCGCCGACCTGCGACTGCGCGCCTCCCGCCACGGTCCGGCCCGCGTCCACGGCGCCGCGCTGCGCTGGTCACTCCTGCTGGCAGCGCTCGGCGCCGGCCTCACCCTGGCACTGGCCGGGTCACCGCTGGCCGCCCGGTGGCACACCACCGGCCACCGCACCGAGCACCGGCACCCTCGTGCAGTCGCCCCGGGCGATGCCCCGGGCAGGATCACCGCTGCGCCTCGGGCTGCGGCACAGTGAGCGTCTTCCTGCACTGACCGCAACCCTGCACGGGAGCGGAGCCTCAGCGGACCGGCGTGCGTGAATGGCACGGCCGTCGGTACCGCGCAAGGCTGGAACAAGACGCCCCGGTCCACCGGGACGGACCTCGCCGCTCACTGCCGGAAGGGCCCCATGAACACGCCCACGTCACCTCTCGCACCCGTGGAGGTCGCCCGCGTCGCAGCAGAGGCGCTCGAGGCAGGCGACCTGGACCGGTACAGCGGACTGGTCCACGAGAACGCCGTCTTCGAGGTGGTCCCCTTCGGGGAGAAGCGCGGGCGTGTCGCGGTCCGCGGGTTCTTCGAGGAACTCCGAGCGGCATTGCCGGACCTGTCGTTCTCCGCGGAGGCGATCACGGGAGACGAGCGGCGTGCGGCCGTGAAGTGGCGGATCCGTGGCACGTTCGACGGCGAGCCGTTCCAAGGGTTCGAGCCGAACGGACGCGGCTTCGACATCCGGGGCATCGACTTCCTGGAGATCGACGGCGGCCGGATCCGACATGACCGAATAGCCTTCGACGGTGCGCAGTGGGCCCGTCAGCTCGGGCTGTTGCCGCGCCGCGGCTCCATGGCCGAGCGCGCCGTGACGACCGCCTTCAACTCGAAGACCCGGGTCGCGGCCTGGTGGCGGATCGCACGCCGGCGCGTTGCCGGGTGATCCCGCGGGGAGGAGAATGGATCACGAGACGTGTGCCTCAGCCTAGGAAGGGAGCTTCCGATGGCATGGCGTATCGAGGGTACGTATTTCGAGAACTGCAACTGCGACATGGTGTGCCCCTGCTCCACCTCCGGCCTCACGGCCCCGGCGGACTACGACCGTTGCCGGGTCTTCCTGGCCTTCCACGTCGGGTCCGGCCAGGTCGACGACGTCGACGTGAGCGGTCTGACGGTCGCCGTGGTGGCCGACACCCCGCCGCTGATGAGCGACGGCGGCTGGCGGATGGGCGTGATCATGGACGAGGCCGCCTCACCCGAGCAGGCCGAAGCGCTCGGGGCGGTCTTCTCCGGCCAGCGCGGGGGCCCGATGGAGGCCCTGGGTCCGCTGGTCGGCGAGATGCTCGGCCTGGAGGTCGCCCGGATCGACTACGCCGACGACGGCCGGAACCACCGTGTGCGGATCGGGGACGCGGTCGACATCGAGGTCGAGGACTTCGTCTCGCCCCTCGACGCGACCGGCAGGGGCGTCAAGGTCAGCGGGGTGGGGTTCCCCGCGGACACCCTCGCGGCCGGAGTCGCGACGACGTCGCGGGTGAACGCCTTCGGTCTCGAGTTCGGGAACGAAGGGAAGAACGCCTTCTCGGCGCCGTTCTCCTGGGCGGCCTGAATGTCGTCACTGCTGACTCGACGGGCCGTCGTCCCGGCGAGCTGGGCGGCGCTGCTCGCCGTGGCGGCCCTGGCCTGGATCCTGACGGTCCGCAGTGCGTCCGGCATGGCGCCCGGACCGGGCACCATGGGCCGCGACCTGGCCGGATTCCTGGTCCTGTGGGGCCTGATGATGGCCGCGATGATGCTGCCCTCCGTCATGCCCGTCGTCTCCCTGTACCTGCGGACGCTGAGCGCCCGGACGACGGGGTGGACGCGCGCGGGCCGCAGCACCGGTCTGGTCGTCGGCTACCTGCTCGCCTGGGAGGCCTTCGGTCTCGCCGCGTTCGGCGTGGCCTGGGCGGGCGGCGAACTCGCCGCCCGGGCGCCGGACGCCGCGCCCTGGGTCGCCGCCGTCCTGCTGGCGGGGGCCGGCCTGTACCAGATGAGCCCGCTCAAGGACCGCTGCCTGAGGCACTGCCGCTCCCCCATCGGCTTCCTCATGCGCTTCGGGGGCTACTCCGGTCGGCTGCGCGACGTCCGCGTCGGCGTCTACCACGGGGGCTACTGCGTCGGCTGCTGCTGGGGCCTGATGGTCGTCCTGATCGTGGTCGGCGTGATGAACCTCGCCTGGATGGCCGGTCTGGCCGCGGCCGTGTTCCTGGAGAAGACCTGGCGCCACGGCAAGGCGTTCAGCATCGTCCTGGGCGTCGCCCTGATCGTCTACGCCTGCTTCGTCCCCTGGAATCCGGGCCTGGTCCCGGGGCTGTCCATGCCGGCGGACATGTCCATGTGAGCGGATCTCCGGCGGGGCGGCCCCGGACCCCGGCCCGCCGAGGAGGCCGCCGACCGTAGGATTCCCGCCCTTCAGCCGATGGCGATGACGGGGTGGTCGGCGGGGTCGATCCACCGCATGATCCCCGTCATGAAGGCGGCCGGGACGGCGACGCAGCCCGCGGTGGCCTCGGCCCCGGGGCCGAGGTCGTGCAGGAAGATCCCGGCCCCGCGGCCCTTCACCACCGGGGAGATGTTGAAGTCGATCACCAGGACGTTCTCGTACTGGACGGGGTGGTCGATGAGGTGTTCGCTGCCGAGGGCGCCCTGATCGGTCAGGTGGAAGCCGCCCTCGGTGTCGGTGCGCATCCGGTTGTAGTGGGCGGAGGTCGGGTCCTGGACCCACCAGTCGTGGGTGGTGACCCGGTGGTAGGGCACCTTGGTGCCCGGGTCGAGGGCGATGCCGAAGCCCTGGGTGAGGGTGTAGGTGCCGGACGGCGTCGTCCCGGTGCCCTGGACGCGGGTGGGACCGTCGTGGAGGCCGCCGGACCCGATCCGCGCGTCGGAGGTGGAGGCGAGCGCCCGCCAGGCGCCGTCCTGCCGTGCCCACGTGGTCACCGTGGCGCGGGTCCCGGAGGCCTCGACCGTGATCACCTGCTCGGCCCGGCCGACCGCCGCCGGTACGGGGAACGGGCCGTCGGCACCCGCCGCCCGGTGGGCGGGGGCCGCACCGGTGACGGTCACGGCGACACCGAGCGCGGCGACCACGGCCACCCGGCGGCGCACCCTGCCGCGGCCGGCGGTCGGCCGGGTCCGCGAGCCGGTCGGGGAGGGCACGGAGGTCATAGGAGTCACTGAGGTCACTGAGGTCACGAAGGATCCTTCCGGCACGAACACACGGGTGGCAGACCGCGACGGCGTCCACGGCAATCGCAGTCTGAGCGCCCACCCGCCCGGGACCCGGGACCGACTCACCCGGCCCGCCGGATCGGGGGGGCCGCCGTCCGCCGCCGGGGCCCGGCGTTCCCGGGAGACGGCCCGGCGGCGGCCCGGCGGGTGGATCAGCCGACGTCGATGCCGGTGACCGCCGGGGTGCCGATGTCCACCGCGTCCTCCTGGTATCCGGCGGCGGCGAAGGCCCGCCGGGCCAGGCCGAGGGCCGTGTCGCCGGCCTCGCCGCGGTCGGCGGCCTGCACCTCCAGTCGCAGCACGAACGTGCCCTCCGGTTCGTCCAGGGTGAGGACGTCGAGGTCGGGTACCTCCACGCCGGCCTCCTCCGGGTCCGCACCGTGCACGACGGCCAGCAGGGTGCGGCGCGCGGCCTCCCCCACCGGTCGTCGGACGGTCCCCGGAACGGTGATCACGTAGTTGCCCATGGCGTTCGTCTCACCCGTGAACGGCGTCGCAAACCCGGGGAACCGCCGCCGATTTCCGCACCCGGCAGGTGTCGGTGCCCGGATCCGGGGCACCCGGGGACCCAGCCGACTGACGAGGAGTGAGACGACATGGGCATTGGCGGCTGCATCGTACTGTTCGCCTCCGGCGCGATCCTGGCCTTCGCGTCGGACTGGCACGTGAAGGGTGTCGACCTGCACATGGTGGGCTGGATCCTGATGGCCGCGGGTCTGCTCGGCATGATCACGTACGCGAACGTGTTCCGGCGCCGACGGCTGGTCCGGCGGGTCGGGGCCGACGAGACGGTCGAGGAGCGGCGCTACTACGACGAGCCCTGAGCGGACCGTACGGCCCGTCCGGCGGCGGGTCCGGCGCGGGCCTCAGCCGGCCGGGTCGTACCAGGTCTCGCCGTCGGCGAGGAGGGCGTCGGCCTCGCCGGGGCCCCAGGTGCCGCGGGCGTACGGGTGGACCGGGACGGCGTCCCCGAGGACCGGGTCGACGATGCGCCAGGCGGCCTCGACGGTGTCCTGGCGGGCGAAGAGCCAGCGGTCGCCGTCCAGTGCGGCGCCGATGAGCCGGTCGTAGGGGCGCATGTCCGAGCCCGGGAGCTGGCTGAAGGCGAGCTCCTCGTGGTTGGCCTGCCAGCCGCCGCCCGGCTGTTTGCCGGCGAGGGTGAGCGCCACCTCGGTCTCCGGCCAGATCCGGAAGCGGAGCATGTTGGTGGCGGGCGCCGGGCGCAGGCCGAAGACGTCGTGCGGGGCACGCCGGAACCGGATGCTCACCTCGGTGGCCGTCACCGGGAGGCACTTGCCGGCCCGGATGAGGATCGGCACGTCGGCCCAGCGCCAGGAGTCGGCGGTGAGCCGGATCGCGGCGTAGGTCTCCACGGTCGACTTCGGGTCCACGCCGGCCACGTCCCGGTAGCCCTCGTACTGCCCGCGCACGATGTGGTCGGTGGCGAGTGGTCGCAGCGAGCCGACGGCGACGGCCTTGGTGTCCCGCCAGGCGCCCAGGCCGTGTCCGGCGGGCGGGTCCGCCAGGACGGTGGCGAGGACCTGCAGCATGTGGTTCTGGATGACGTCGCGGATCGCGCCCGTCCGGTCGTAGAAGCGGCCGCGGTCGGAGACGTCGAAGGCCTCGGCCATGGTGATCTGGATGCTCTCCACGTGCGTGCGGTTGAGCAGCGGCTCGATCACGGAGTTGGCGAACCGGGCGAACAGGACGTTCTCGACGGGGTCGAGTCCGAGCCAGTGGTCGACGCGGTAGATGGCGTCCTCGGGGAAGTACGTGTGCATGGTGGCGTTGAGGGCGCGGGCGCTGGCCAGGTCGGTGCCGAAGGGCTTCTCGACCATGATGCGGGCGTCCTTCGCGCGGCCCGCGCCGGCGATGCCGGCGGCGATCCGGCCGAACAGCGGTGGCGGGACCTCCAGGTAGTAGAGGGCCCGCCCGCCGGTGCCCATGGCCTCGGACATCGCCTGGTAGGTGGCGTCGTCGCCGAGGTCGCCGTCCACGTAGCGCAGCAGGCCCAGCATCCTGGTCGCGGCGGGCGCCCGGGGGTCCATGCCGTTGGGGGTGAGCGAGGCCTCGGCGTAGTCGCGGAACTGCTGCAGGTCCCAGCCGGCCTTGGCCACGCCCACGACCGGGACGTCCAGGACGCCGCGTTCGGCGAGGCCGACGAGGGCGGGGAAGGTCTCCAGCTTGGCCAGGTCACCGGTCGCGCCGAAGATCACCAGAGCGTCCATCTGTCCTGTCGTCATCGCCGACTCTCCTGTGGGGTACGGGTGTTCGGAACTTCCGGTCGTCCGGCGCGGCCGGTCGCCCGGCACGGCGGATCGTCCGGCGCGGCCGGTCGTTCAGCGCAGCCGGTCGGCGAGGTGGTCGCCCACCCGCAGCGCGTTGGCGATGGCGGTGAGCGACGGGTTCACGGCGCCGATGCTGGGGAAGAAGGACGTGTCCACGACGTAGAGGTTGTCCAGTTCGTGGGCCTTGCAGTCGACGTCGAGGACGGACGTCCGCGGGTCGGTGCCGAAGCGCACCGTGCCCGCCTGGTGGGCGGTGGCACCGATCGGCATGCCCTTGTGCAGGTAGATGCTGTGCGGGAGCAGGTGGTGCTCGTGCATGCCGAGCCTGCCCAGCATGCCCTGGAGCTTGTGGCGCAGCCGGCCGAGTCCGGCGGTGTTGTTCCGCTCGTCCAGGGCGAGGTGGATGTTGCCCTCGGCGTCCAGCGTCACCCGGTTGTCGGGGGCGGGCAGGTCCTCGCCGCACAGCCAGAAGTCGACGGCGTGGTGGGCGAGCACCTCGAAGGGCAGGTCGGGCGAGACGGCGCCGGCCCAGCGCGGCGCCTCGCCGTGGATCTGCTCGGCGTCGGACTTGCCGAGCATCTGGATCCCGCCGAGCGGGTAGTCCCAGTCGTCAGCGCCCAGGTACCAGTCGTGCAGGGCGAGCGTCTTCTGGAAGCGGGTGGGGTTCGGCTCCTTGGAGACGGCCATCAGCGCGAGGTTGTTGTGCCGCAGGTAGTTGCGGCCGACCATGCCGGAGCCGTTCGCGAGCCCGTCCGGGTGCCGGTCGCCGGCCGATCTCAGCAGCAGGACGGCCGAGTTGACGGCTCCGCAGGCGACGACCACGATGTCGGCGGTGAAGGTGGCGGTGGCTCCGTCGCCGAGGTCGGCGACCACGCCGGTGACGGTCCGGCCGGTGGCGTCGGTCTCGAGCCGGCGCACGTCAGCACGGGTGATCATGGTGACGTTGTCGTGTTCCAGGGCCGGGTCGACGCAGATCACCTGCGCGTCGGACTTGGCGCCGAGCAGACAGGGGAAGCCGTCGACGCGGTCGCAGCGGATGCAGGCACTGCCGTGGAGGGGCCGCCCGTGCTCGTCCTGGGCCAGGTCGACGCCGATCGGCAGGTGGAACGGGTGCAGGCCGTGCTTCTCCAGGTCGTCGCTGAGCTGCTGGATGCGGGGCTCGTGCTCGACGGGCGGGAACGGGTACGGGGAGCTCGCCGGGCCCGCGGTCGGATCCTCCCCGTGGCGGCCGTGGACCCGGTAGAGCTGCTCGGCCCGGGAGTAGTAGGGCTCGAGGTCCGTGTAGTCGATCGGCCAGGCCGGGGAGGTCCCGCCGTGGTGGCGCAGTTCCCCGAAGTCCTCGGGGCGCAGGCGGAACAGTGCGGCGCCGAAGAACTTGGTGTTGCCGCCGACGTAGTAGTTGACCTCGGGCGGGAAGGCGTTGTCGTCCTTGTCGTACCAGTACTCGGGGGCCCGGTACTTCCCCTTGACGAAGACCGCGGTGGAGTCCCAGTTGTCCCGTTCGCGGGGCAGGTAGTCGCCGCGTTCGAGGAGGAGGACGCGCTTTCCGGTCGGCGCCAGCCGGTGGGCGAGGGTGCCGCCGCCGGCTCCGGTGCCGACGACGATGACGTCGTAGTGCTGATCGCCTGCCACGGAGGGTGTCCGATCTGGAGTCGTTGCCTGCCCTGCACCGTGTGCCCGCCCCCGCGGTGACCCTCGCGACGGGGGGTGTGACACCACCGCACCGCCGCGTGGCAGGACAAGTCCCGTCCTCTGCAAGCTACCTCCGACGCGGCCGGGCGGCACCTCAGGGAGGGGCGGGCAGGGCCCCGGCACGCCGCACACCCCGCACCCCGCACCCCGCACCCCGCACTGCCCGCCGGGGCCCTTCAGAGGATCGCGACCGGGTTCACCGGGGAGCCGGTCGCACCGGGCAGGCGCAGCGGCGCGACCACGCACAGGAAGGACCAGCGCCGCTCCCGCACGCAGAGCGGCACCAGCTCCTCGAACTGCAGGTAGTCCAGCAGGTGGACGCCCATCGCGTGCACGGCGAGCACGTGGACGGGGTAGTCCACGCCCTCCGTCCGGGACGGCGCGGCGTCGTTGTTGCCGTCGCTGCCGAGGGCCGCGACGCGCCGTTCGGCGAGGAACTCCATGGCGCCCGGGTGGAGCCCCGCACGGGCCGTCGCGGTGTCCCGGGCGCCGAGCTCGGACCGGCGCCGGCGGTGCCCGACCCGGACGAACAGCAGGTCGCCCGGGCCGACCCGGACTCCCTGGGCGGCCTCGGCCTCGGCCAGCTCCGCGGCGCCGACCTGCTCGCCCGGTTCCAGCCAGGGCACCCCGCGCAGCCGCGGGACGTCCAGCAGGACGCCCCGGCCGACGATGCCGTCCCGGACCAGGTCGACGGAGAGGGCCCCGGCCCCGTGCGGGGTGAGGGTGTCCGCGTCCGTCCCGCCGTACAGCGTTCCGTCGTACACCACGTGGCACAGGGCGTCCAGGTGGCTGTCGGCGTCGCCGTGCACGTTCATGGCGATGCGGTCGCGGGCGAAGGCCAGGCCCTCGGCGGGCAGCCGGCCGGCCACCGCGCCGGTCATCCGGTGGACGGCGGGCTCGGGGTTGTCCGGCCCGGGAGCGGTCTCCACGGGTGCGGCCAGGGAGACCCGCAGCCCCGACCGCACCTCGCGGGCCGCGGCGGCCACCCGGTCCGGGGTGAGCTCGGCGAGGGCGCCGCCCGGCCGGTCGCGGCGCAGCCGCCGGTACAGGGCGCGGAACTCCGCGGCGCCGAGCGCCGCCGGCGCCGGGTCCTGGGCCATTCAGGACCCCCGCTTCGCGTCCAGGGCACCGTCCAGCGTGTTGGCCGCCATGATCAGGGAGAGGTGGGTGAAGGCCTGCGGGAAGTTGCCGAGCTGCTCGCCGGAGGGGCCGATCTCCTCGGCGAACAGGCCGACGTGGTTGGCGTAGGTGAGCATCTTCTCGAAGGCGTAGCGGGCCTGCCGCAGCCGCCCGGCGCGGGCGAGCGCGTCGACGTGGAGGAAGGTGCAGAGGCTGAAGGTGCCCTCGGAGCCCCGCAGTCCGTCGGGCGAGGCGGCGGGGTCGTAGCGGTAGACCAGGCTGTCGGAGACGAGCTTGCGCTCCATCGCGTCGAGGGTGGACAGCCAGAGCGGATCCCGCGGCGCGAGCAGACCGACCCGGGGCACGACCAGCAGCGAGGCGTCCAGGACGTCCCCGTCGTAGTGCTGGACGAGCGCCTTCTCGCGCTCGCTCCAGCCCCGGGTCATGATCTGCTCCAGCACCTCGTCGCGCGTCCGGCGCCAGCGCGCGATGTCGGCGGGGCGGCTGAAGTGCTCGGCGAGGCTGATGCCCCGGTCGAAGGCGACCCAGGTCATCACCCGGCTGTAGGTGAACTCCTTGCGCCCGCCGCGGGTCTCCCAGATGCCCTCGTCGGGCCGGTCCCAGTTGTCGGCGAGCCAGTCGAGCATCCGGGCCGTGGCCTTCCAGCCGCGGTAGCCCGCCTGGATGCCGATCTCGCGCGCTTCGGTCAGCGCGTACATCGCCTCGCCGTAGATGTCGAGCTGCAGTTGGTCCATCGCGGCGTTGCCCGCGCGGACGGGGTACGAGCCGCGGTACCCCTCGAGGTGTTCCAGCACCTCCTCGGTCAGCTCCGGGTCGCCGTCGACCCGGTACATGATCTGCAGCCGCTCGCCGGGCAGTTCGAGCCGCTCGTGGAGGCGGTCGCCGAGCCAGCGGGTGAACGCACCGGCCTCCTCGTGGAAGCCGAGGTCGAGCAGGGCGCGCACGGACAGCGAGGCGTCCCGCACCCAGGTGAAGCGGTAGTCCCAGTTGCGCTCGCCGCCCACCTGCTCGGGCAGGCCCGTGGTGGCGGCGGCGATCGGCGCGCCGGTGGGGGCGTAGGTGAGCAGTTTCAGGGTGATCGCGGACCGGCGGACCATGTCCGTCCAGCGGCCGCGGTAGTTGGCGGTGCGGACCCAGTCCTGCCAGAAGTTGACGGCGTCCCAGAGCCCCTCGGTGATCTGCTCCTCGCTCGTCGGGGGCGGCACGGCGCCGTCCGCGGCGCAGACGGTGAGCACGGCACCGGCCGTCTGACCGGCGCTGAGGGTGACGGTGCCGGCCACGTCGTCGCCGCTGCGGTGCAGCGGGAAGGTGCTGCGCAGGTGGAGGGCGATGCCGGGGGCGCGGAAGGCGGCGTACCGGTCGTCGAGGTGGAGTTCGTGCAGCGCGCGGCCGTAGTCGAAGCGCGGCCGGCAGTCCAGGTCGAACGTGACGGTGCCGCGCACCACGCGGATGCCGCGGACCACGGTGTGCCGGTCGGTGGCGCCGCCGGAGGTGAGCGGCGGCATCCAGTCGATCAGCTCGCCGACGCCCTCGGGGGACATGAACCGGGTGACCAGGACGGCGGTGTCCGGGTAGTACAGCTGACGGTGGGTGACGTCCTCGGCGGTGGGGCAGATCCGGAAGTGGCCGCCGCGGTCGTGGTCCAGCAGGGCGGCGAAGATGCTGGGCGAGTCGACCCTGGGAGCGACGAACCAGTCCATCACGCCCTTGGCGGAGACCAGCGCGACGGTCTGGAGGTCGCCGACCAGACCGTGGTCGGCGATCGGCGGGTAGCGGTCCATCAGCACACTCCGAGTCCGTGATCTGCCCCCGGCACGACGCTAACGGAGGCGTTTTCGTCCCGGCCGTTCCCGTCGGCGATGTCGGGCGACCTGCCCCCGTACGGCCGAACCGCAACGCGGCGGCGGCCCGCTCGCCCGCCCGCTCGCGCCGGGCCACCCGGCTCGGCGTCGGGCCGCACGCACGGAGCCGGCGGGCCCGCGACCGCGCGGGACCGCCGGCTGCTCTCCGCCCGTACCGGGATCGGAGGATGGTGCGGAAGATCAGGGACTCGACGGGCCGGGCGGAGCAGCGGGGCTCGGGCGACGCCGGGGGAATCCGGACGAGCGCCGCGTGGGCCGTACGGGCCGGGCCGTCCGGGTCATCGCCCGCGCGGCGGGCGTCAGTTGAAGGTGAACCAGTTGAGGTTGACGAAGTCGGCGCCCTGTCCGCTGGCGAAGGTGAGGTAGACGGTGTGGGTCCCGGTGGTCCGGGTGATGTCGGCGGGCACCGTGCGCCACGCCTGCCAGCCGCCGGTGTTGGCGACGGCGAAGCTGCCGACCGGTGCGGCGGTCGGGCTGTCCAGCCGGACCTGGACCAGTCCGCTGACGCCGGGGGCGGCGCCGGAGGCCACCCGGGCCTGGAAGCGGCTCGCGCCGGAGCCGCCGAAGTCGACGCCCGGGTAGGCGAGCCAGTCGCCGTCGGCGATCCAGCCGACGTCCCGGCCCCCGCCGGTGTCGCCGCAGGTCTCCAGCGCGGTGCCGGACTGCGAGCCGTAGGACTCGGCCTGGATCGTCCCGAACGCGCTGGTCCCGCCGCCGGGTTGCGGGGACGGACCCGGGTCGACCGGGCCCTGACCGCCTCCGACGGTGACGGAGAACAGGGTCGGGCTCGACGACTGCACCCGGCCCTCGAAGTCCACCCCGGCCGGGTGGACGTCGTCGTACGGGAAGGCGTAGCCGAGGTGGTCGGGGTTGGTCACGTGCAGGATGCGGGCGTAGTGGTTGGTGCGGGCGGCGGTGTAGAAGGCGGCCGGGTTCTCGCCGGTCGGCTGGTGCGGATCGTCCAGCAGGGTGGTGCGGTTGAGCGCGGCGGCGATCCGGGCGCTCAGGTTGCCCATCAGGTCGTTGCCGGTGGTGAACGGTGCCGAACTGCAGTTGAAGACGGCTGCCGTGGAGGGCCGGGCGAAGCCGCCGACGCCGGGGAAGGTGAGGACGCCGTCGGCGGCGACCCGGCCCGTGACGGTGCCCCAGCCGGCCTGGGTGTCGATCACCAGGTCGGTGCTCCGGTACTTCTGCCAGACGGCGGCGAGGTAGCCGTCGAGGTAGCCGTCGAACAGTGCCGGGTCGGCGCTGATCGCCGTGTTGGGGCTGAGGATGCGCAGGGTGCGGCCGGCGGAGTCGGGGACGATCAGCCGGGCCCAGTCGCCGCCGTCCTGGGCGGCCTGGGTGCGCAGCGCGCTCGCGACGGACTCCAGACCGCCGGCGGGCAGGCCGCTCACGCGCTGCCGCCCGTCGCCGGTGGTCAGGTCGAACGCGATCGGGACGGCGGCGAAGTCGACGTAGCTGATGTTGGCGTACAACTGGTCCGGCCCGTAGGTGAACTCGCAGAATCCGTAGGAGGTGGCGATGTTGGGGTCGGTGGGGTTGCTCACCGACGGCAGCGCGATGCCGGGGCCGGGGTTGATCAGGAAGGTCAGGGGGCGGCCGACGGAGAGGTAGATCCGTCCGCTGGAGAGGTAGGGCAGCCGGACCCGGCGCGGGGTGGCGCCGGGTGCGCCCAGCGCGATGGCGCAGTCGGCGCCGAGCGGCGCACCCGGGGCGGAGGGGGACGGCGGGTGGTAGAGCGTGCTGCCGTCGGAGCGCAGGAAGGCCCAGCTGTTGCCCCGGGCCGGGTCGAGGCCGAGGACGTGGGCGTAGACCGGCTGGGAGGGGACGGTGTTGACCAGGTCGACGTCGAGCTGTTGCGGGGTGGTGCTGCCGTTCGCGGTCTGCGCGAGGGCGAACAGGGCGGGCGCGGTCAGGGCCGCGACGGAGGCGCCGAGCACCTTCCGGCGAGTGATCACGGGGGCTCCCGAGGGGGTGGGGGCGGCCAGGGCCGGTGGGGGCGGCCGAGGAACGGTCAGGGGACGGCGGGGGGACGGCGAGGGGGGCGGTGTGGACGGCCTGGCGGCGCGGGTCGCGCTGCCTCGCCGTCAGACTCCCGCCCGGACCGGGACACGTCAATATCTGTAACCGTAAGCGGCCCTTAAGCCTGAATGTGTTGATTTCTTGAAGGCGCGTCACCCGGCCGCGCTCGGCCGCTCAGGCACCCGCGTGCAGGTAGGCGGCCCACAGCCACGGGGAGTCGTTGAAGTTGAGCGGGGCCGGCAGGCCGTGGCCGTCACGCACCCGGCGGACCGCCCGGTGGAGTGCACGGGCCGACCGGTCCGGATCCGGGCGGGCGCCATCGGCCCCGAGGCCGGCGTAGAACAGCCTGGCGACGGTGACGGCCATCTGGTCGTCGATCTCCCAGAGCGTGCCGATGACGTGCGGGAACCCGGCGAGCTGGAACGCGGAGGTGAGGTGGATGGCCTCGTCGAGCAGTTCGGAGGTGTCGATGGCCGCGGTGCGGCAGGCCGACAGGTAGGCCAGCCGGGCTCCGTCCAGCGCGACGGACGCGAGTCGCCCGACGGTCAGCGGCGCCTCCGCGTGGTCGTGGAGCAGCAGCAGGCTCCGGGACGGGTCCGCCGGGTCACTGGAGCCGTGGCAGGAGAAGTGCGCGATCGCGCAGTCCGGCAGCTGGTCGAGGACGCGGGCCCGGGTCGGCACCGAGGGCTCCCGGTGCGCGGGGCCGTCCCCGGGCTCCGGTTCCCGGAGCAGGACCGCGTCGGGCAACCGCTCGCGCAGCACCGCGACTTCGTCCTCGACGTAGTGCAGACGGCCGTGGTCCGGAAGGCCGGGTGTGGTCGGCATCGCCACGATCAGGTTCCGTGCGGCCGGCGTCGAGGCCGCGGTCCGGGCGCGTTCGCGGGCGTGGCGCAGTGCGCGGACGGTGGGGGTGTAGGAGGAGACCACCCGGTCCATCACGGTGCGCCGGTGCGGCGTGCCCGGCGGGTCGTCGTGATGGCCCGAGGCGTGCAGGGGCAGCAGGCCCAGCAGCCCGCCGGGCACCCACCACACCCGCGGCCAGGCCTCCTCGGTGTCGCCGCGTCCGTGGAGTCCGAGGGCGCCGAGCACCGGGCCGGTCGCCGTGTCCCACAACCACTGCAGGACGGTGACCAGGGTCTGCTGCGCCGCCAGCTGCTCGGCCTCCTCCCCGCCGACCGTCAGCGTGTGCAGCGCGTTGCGGAAGGCGTTCACCCGGTCGGTCACCGCGCGGAGGGTGAGACCCGGCAACGCGATGCTGTCGATCCCCCCGGTCGTGACCAGCAGGGCGTCGCTGCGGTACCCGCTGATGTTGAACACCACGACGGGCCCCTCGGCCGCCTCGGCGACCAGCTCCGCTTCGGCCGGCGGCCGGGCGAACCCGGTGAAGTCGTCCAGGGCCCGGATCTCGGCCAGCAGGGCGGCGAAGTCCCCCGCGGCGCGGTGCCGGTCCCGCACCGGTCCCCGCCGTGACGGCCCCTGGTCGGCCGCCTCGCTGCGGAGCCGGACGGGGGTCATGGTGTCCGCGGGCATGTCGAGCTGGTCGCGCAGCTCGACGTAGCGGGTCGCGAGACCGGGGTGCCGGTCCCGGAGCTCGGTGAGGTCGCCGCGGGTCTCCAGGGCCTGGCTGAGCAGGACGGCGCGCCCCGTCTCCAGCAGCCGCAGGGCCCGTCGGGCGCGTTCGGGCGGGGTGCCGCCGGGCGCGGCGAGCGCGAGCGCGGCGGCCCGGCCCGCCAGTCCGGCGACCTGTGCGACGGCGTGCTGCTGGTCGCCGCGTTCCAGACGGCGCGGGGCCACCTGGGGCAGCCGCAGCACCGCCTCCTCGGCCACGTCCGCCGCGCTCCCGTACTCGCCGCGGTCCGCCAGGAGCCGGGCGGCCCGGTCCCCGGCCTCGACGCCGGTCAGGGGGGTGACGGCCGCGTCCACGGCCGCCACGTGGCAGGAGGTCGCCTCCTCGAGGTCCTCCGATGCCGCGGACTGCCGGAACCGGATGCTCAGCATGCCCCCCAGGTTGGACAGCAGGACCGCCCGGTCGGGGTGGCCGGCCGGAAGGGACTCGACCGCGAGTCGCCCGATCCGGACGGCCTCGTCCAGGTCCTCCGGTGCGCCGTCCCGCTGCGACCGCATGACCAGGGCGTTGGCGAGGTTGGACGACTCCATGGCGCGGCCGGCGCCGGCGGGGGCGAGCCGCACCGCCTCCTGCGCCACCGTCACCGCCGCGTCCAGGTCCGCCCGCGCACCGGACCGCTCGAAGCGGGTCTGCAGCGCACTGCCGAGGTTGGCGAGCGCCGCGGCGCGTCCGGGCTCGTCGCCGGCAGCGTTGACGGCCTCCCGCAACACCCGCACCGCCCGGTCCAGGTCCGCCGACACCCCGGTCCGCCGGAAGCGGGTCAGCAGCGCACTGCCGAGGTTGCCGAGCACCATCGCCCGTACGGTCCGGTCCGCCGCGGCGGCCGCGGCGGCCACGGCCTCCCGCAGGACCGTCACCGCCTCGTCCACGTCCGCGAGCGCACCGGCCCGCTGGAACCTCCTGAACAGCGCGGTGCCGAGGTTCGACAGCATCCCCGCACGGTCGCGGTCGTCCTCGGGGGCCGCGTCCACCGCCTTCCGCAGCCACTCGACCGCGGCGTCCGTGTCCGTCAGCGCCCCGGTCCGTTCGGCCCGTTCCGCGAACCTGCCCCCGAGGTTCGACAGCATCACCACGCGGTCGACCGACTCGCCGGTGTCCACGGCCTGCTGCCCGAGCACGATGGCCCGGTCCAGGTCCGCCGCCACGCCCGTGAGCTGGTACCTGGCCCACAGGGCCCTGCTCAGGGTGGAGATCACGGCCGCGTGGTCGCGGCCCTCGGCCGGGCTGTGGTCCGCCGCCCGCTGCCCGACCTCGACGGCCTCCTCCAGGTCCGCCGGCACGCCCTCGTGCTGGTAGCGGGCCCGGAGCACCGTCCCGAGGTGGGACACCCGCGCGGCGTGCTGCGGATCGTCGGGCGGGGTGGCGTCGGCCGCCTTGCGGAGGCACCCGACGGCCTCCTTCAGATCGGCGTCCACCTTGGTCACCTCGAACCTGCTGGCCAGCGCGATGCCCAGCACCCAGACGGCCGTGACGGCGCCTGGGTGGCCGGGGCGGGCCTCGGCCAGCGCCTGCCGCGCAGCACGGACGGCGGCGTCCAGATCCGCTTCCGCTGCGGTCTCCTGACCGCGGGCCTGCAGCAGGCCTCCCAGGTGGGTCAGCCAGGTCACACGGTCGGGGTGGTGGGCGGGCGCGGCGGAGGTGAGCTCCTGGAAGCACGCGATGGCGAGGTCGGCGTGGAGCAGCGGGCGGGGGCCCGGACCCCAGTCCCGGAGCGCCTCGGCCAGCAGCGCGAGCCGTTCGGCGTGCGCCGGCTGGTCGGCGGGCGTGGCCGCCAGGACGCTGCGCAGCATCGTCACGGCCGTGATGCACTCGATCCGGCCGGGGGACGCCTGAGCGCGCCGGAGCGCCTGGACGGCGCTCGGGGCCACGGCCTCGGCGAGGGCCGGGAGCAGCGGCTCCGGCAGCCGGTCCTCGCCGAGCGCGAAGCACGGGGCGAAGGCCTCGACGGCCGCCGTCATGTCGGCCAGCGTCTGTTCCCCGGGCGGGGCGAGGTACCGGCCGTACACGCTGCGGCTCCAGTAGAACCACCCGAGGGCGTACCGGACTTCGGTGTCCCCCCGGCCGTGCTCCGCGGCGAGCCGGCGGGCGTCCCGCAGCGCGTCCGGCCCCAGGACCGACGACGGGTCCCTGGTCTCCTTCGTCCGCTGGATCCGCGCCCACATCGCCGCCAACAGCGCCTCGCGCATCGTGCCTCCAGATCGCTCGCGGTTCGCGATGCTAGTTGCACATTCCTTTCCCCGGAGGGGAGTTGCTCCGATACCCTCCGAAAGGGCGGCCCGGGACGACAGGTGGGGCCGTCGGTACCAGGGGGGTGGAAGAGCACATGCCTCGACCCGAGGAGACCGCACGGCGGTTGGGCATCGTCTGTGCCCGGGAGCAGGAGCTCGGGGCGCGGCTGCGCGCCGGTCCGCTTCGGAGCGACGCCCTCGTCCGGGACCTGCTGGAGGCCGTCCGTCAGGGCGAGGACGTGGCGGATCGGGTGGACGCGCTGCACAACGTGCTGGTGGCGGTCGGGGTCCCCCAGGGCCTGTACGCCTACGACGAGCACGGGCGGACCGGCGACCGGGGTGTCCACGTCGCCGGCGCCGACCGGGGCCGGTCGGCCGAGCCCGTCTACCTCTGTCCGCTCGGCCCGGCCGCGCGGTGCGGGCGCTTCTGGTGGCAGCAGGGGCCCGTCCCCGTTCCGCGGTGTGCGGTCAGCGGGGACGCCCTGTGCCGTGAGCGGCTGTAGCCGGTGGGCGCGCTCCTGGGGGAGCTCGGCAAGAAGCTCGCGGAGCGGTGGCTCTCCCTGCTCGTCCTGCCCGGTGCGCTGTACCTGGCCGTGGCCCTCGCCGCCCGCACCCTCGGTCAGGCCCACCCCTTCGACCTGTACCGACTCGCCGCCCGGATCACCGGGTGGGCCAAGGCCCCGGTGGCGGGCTCACCCGGCGGCCAGGTGGTCCTGCTGGGAGCCGTCCTGGGCGGTGCGGCGGGTGTCGGGCTGATCGCCCAGGCCCTCGGTTCCCTGGCCGAGCGGATCCACCTGGCCGCGGACTGGCACACCTGGCCCGCGCCCCTGCGGGCTCTCGCGCGGCGGGCCACCGACCGCAGGACCAACCGCTGGCTACCGCGTGCCAGGGCGTGGCACGGTCTGCGGAACGACGCCGGCGAAGCCCGCGCGCTCGCCCGGCTGTCCCGGCCCGGGCCGGCCCCCGGCACCGCGGACGTCGACACCGCGGACGGCGACTCGGCGGACGAGGACGCGGACCTGCGGCTCGCCCGGTCGGCGATGGTCCGCGTCTCGCCGGAGCCGCCCGAACGCCCGACCTGGAGCGGCGACCGCGTCAACGCCGCGGCCCTGCGCCTGGAGCGTGACCAGCACCTCGACCTGGCCGTGCTCTGGCCGCACCTGTGGCTGGTCCTCCCCGACACCGTGCGCACCGAGATCACCGCCGCCCGGCAGGGCCTCACCCGGGCCACCGGGCTGAGCGCCTGGGCACTGCTCTACCTGCTGCTCGTCGTCTGGTGGTGGCCCGCCGCCCTCGTCGCCGCCGCCCTCGCCCTCGCCGGCCGGCACCGCACCCGGGCCGCCGCCGACGGCTATGCCACCCTCGTCGAGGCCGCCGCCCGGCTCCGCACCCGCGATCTCGCCGCCCACCTCGGGGTGGATCCCGCCGGCATGTCCACCCAGGACCTCAACGAGCTGCTCATGCTCCACCTGACGGCCAGCGCTCCCCCGGATCCGGGGCCGGAACCGGCACCGGACCCCGCCGCCGGCGCACCGCGACCGGCCCCCGCCCCGGCACCGGGCCCCGCCGCCACCGCACCGCGAGCGGCCCCCGGCGCCACGGCTCCCGAGAGCCCCTGACCGGCGCCCGGCGCACCGGCCCTGGCGTGCACACCGCCGAGGCTGGCACCGCGGCCGGCCGTGCGCCGCGAACACCCGTGCTCCGCCGGCCCCGGAGGGTGGGCGGAGCACGGGTGTTCGGGCTGCCGCGGCACGAGGTCCGTGCCGCGGCAGCCCGGGAGCCGTCCGACGGATCAGAAGGTGAGGTTCCAGGAGTCGACGGTGCCGGTGTCGCCGGAGGCGCCGTCCTTCACCCGGAGCTTCCAGGTGCCGTTCGCCGCGCTCGCGGCGGCGTTGACGGTGTAGGTCTTGGCGACGTTGTCGGTGCTGTCGTTGTTCGGGAAGTCCTCCAGGAGGTAGACCGTGCCGTCCGGGGCCACCAGGGAGAGGACCAGGTCACCGCGGTAGGTGTGCTTGATGTCCACGCCGACCTTGAGCGTCGCGGGCGCGTTGCCGGTGACGCCGGTGACGGTGATCGGGCTCTCCACCGTGGTGTTGTCGGGGATCGCCACGTCGGCGGTGTTCTCGAAGTACTTGCCGGTGGGCGGGGTCGTGCCGCCGACCGCCTTCAACGCGTCGACCTGGCCCTCGCCGAAGAAGCCGTTGTTGGCGGTGGTGCCGGTGCAGCGGCTGTCCGAGGCGGGGCAGGCCAGGTCGTTGGCCTGGGTCGCCAGCCGGGCCCGGATGTCGGCCGGGGTGAGCGACGGGTCGGTGCTGGCGATCAGCGCGGCGACCCCGGTGACGTGCGGGGAGGCCATGGAGGTGCCGCTCTTGGTCCCGTACTTGCCGCCGGGCAGGGTGGAGTAGACGCCGGTCGCGCCGTCACCGCCGGGCGCGGCGACGTCGATGACGCCCCGTCCGTAGTTGGAGTAGGAGGCCTTGCCGCTGCCGCTGGCCGTGGCGGCGACGGTCACCACGCCCGGGAGTTCGGTGGGGATGTCGAGGCAGGCGTTGGTGATGGTCCGGGTGACCTTGGTGGAGTCGTTCGGGCTCTCGGTGTCCGTGGTCTTGTTCGCGAGGTCGTAGTCGGCGTTGCCGGCCGCGGCGACCTGCAGCGAGCCCTTGCCCTCGGCGTACTCCTGGGCGCGCTTGACGCCCTCGATGATGGCGGCCTGGTCGAGGTCGTCAGGGCAGTTGAACTGCCACGGGTCGGTGTAGTAGCTGTTGTTGGTCACCTTGAAGCCGTGGTCGCCGGCCCAGACGAAGCCGCAGACGGTGTTCTCGGCGTAGAACAGGGTGCTGGTCGGCTCGGCGATCCGGACCGAGGCGATCTTCACGCCGGGCGCGACGCCGATGACGCCCTTGCCGTTCTTCGCGGCCGCGATGGTGCCGGCGACGTGGGTGCCGTGGGTGTCGACGTCGCGCCAGGCGCCGGTGCGGGCGTCGGCCTTGCCGTACGCGCAGGAGACCGAGTCGGCGGCGTCGAAGTTCGGCGCGAGGTCCTGGTGCTGGTCGTCCACGCCGGTGTCCAGCACGCCGACCTTGACGGACGGGGATCCGGTGGTCACGTTCCAGGCCTGGTCGGCCTTGATCTGGGTCATGTCCCAGCGGTTGGACTCGGCCAGCGTGGTGGCGGCCTGCGCGGGGTTGGCCGGCAGGGCCGGGTTGTAGGCGTCGGCCGGGACGTCGGAGGTGCGGGTCGCGCCCACCTTCTGGATGCCGGTGACGGTCCGCAGGGCGGCGGCGAAGCCGGCGCTGGTGGAGTGGGCGACGACGACGCCGATCGCGTCGTAACTCGCGAAGACCGTACCGCCCTTCGCGGCGACGGCGGTCTTGGCGGCGGCGACGTCGGCGGGCGCGCTGATGATCAGGTAGGCGCGGGTGCCCGCGGCCCAGCCGGCCGCCGCGCTCGCCGGAGCGGCCGCGGGTGCGGCGGGCGCCGTGACGCCGGCGGGGACGGCGGGCGTCGTGGTCGTCGGGGCGGCGGTCGCGAGCGCGGTGGGGGTGGCGAGCGCCATCGCCGAGAGCACGGCGAGGGCGGCGACCGGGCGGCCGAGCCGCCGGGATATCAGGGGTGACACGGGTCCTCCGATTCGGACCGTGCGTGAGGGGGGATCGCACGGGAATTGAACGAAACATGCCACATTGGTGAGGACTTGGGGAAGGCTTTACGCCCGACGAATTTTCCCGGGGCCGTCTCCACCTGCGAGGCGCGGGGGCGGCGAGGGGCGGGAACCGGTGGCGGAGATGTGCGGCCCGGACAACCGCTCGCACGCAAACGACGCACGCTGCCGCCGCCGCGTTCACAGGACTGACAGATCCTCACATCGCTGTGATCGGAGCAGCTTTGGCGTACACAGAACCCTCACGCACAGTTCGGGAAATCTCATCCCGGCGGCGCCCGGAGCTAACGTCCCGGTTACACACGGTCGGTACGCTGGACAGCACGGTGACCGGTTCCGGAGCCGGAATGTTCGGCCGGCGGTTCGGCGCGAACGATTCGGAGCCGGCAGCTCGGAGCCACCGGTTCGACGCGGACGGAGGGGAGGCGCAGTGACGGCACGACGCATCTCGCGCGGCAAGCGCCTCGCCCTCCTGTTGGCCGCCGTCGTCTCGGCCGTGCTCGCCGCCCTCGGCACCGGTTCGCAGGCCTTCGCCGCCGAGCCGCTGCCGCAGTCCACGGCCGCCGACGGCCACCCGGCCTGGAAGGTCCACCACCTCACCGAGGCACCGACCGCACGGGCCACCGCCCACCACCGCACGAGCGGCGGCACGGCCGTGCGTACGGCCGTCGGCGCGGCGAGCGGCACCGTCACCGGCGTCGCGGCCACCTGCGTCACCGTGCCCACGGGCCCCGTGCCCGGCGCGAACGGGTCGAGACCGGCCGCGCTCGCGCGCCTCCAGGTGTTCCGCTGCTGACGGCTCCCGCGAGCTGACCCGCACCCCGCACGCGATCCGGCGCGCGCCCACCAAGGGCGCGTGCGGCCCCGCCATGCCCTCGGGCGGCGGGCCACCGCCCCACGCCCGACCGGCGGATCCTTCCGGACGGGCCCGGGCCACGGCACCGCCGGCCCACGGCCGACCGCGCGTCAGCCCGCCGCTGCCCCACGACAGCAGCTTCCCGCCCGGCACCACCCGGGCGGGCAGAAGGAGACCTCTCATGCAGTCCCTCGTGACGCACGCCCGCGTCTTCCCGCACCGGCTCGCCTCCGGCGGCCACGACCTCGGCCGGCTCTCCGCCGGGCAGGCGCCCGAAGCCCTCTTCATCACCTGCTCCGACTCCCGCGTCGTCCCGGCCCTGATCACCGGATCCCGCCCCGGGCAGCTCTTCGAGCTGCGCACCGCCGGGAACATCGTCCCCGTCTACGACACGGCCGCCCCCAGCGGCGAGGCCGCCACCATCGAGTACGCCGTCGACATCCTCCGGGTCCCCGACGTCATCGTCTGCGGGCACTCGCACTGCGGGGCCATCGGCGCGCTGGTGCGGGCCGAGGACCTGGCGCCCGTCCCCGCCGTCCGGACCTGGCTCGAACACGCCGCCCCGCCCACCAGCCACCTCGCCCCCGTCCCGGCCCACGACCAGGACGCGGACGTCGCCCGCCCGGTGCAGCGCAGCGTCCTCGCCCAGCTCGACCGGCTGCGCAGCTACCCGGGCGTGGCCCGCCGGCTGGCGGAGGGTTCCCTGCGGCTGCACGGCTGGTACTACGAGGTGCACACCGGCACCGTCCTCGCCGGATCGGACCGGGGGTTCCTGCCGCTGTGAACACTCCCGACCACCCCGGTCTCCCCGGCACGACCGACAGCCCCACCAGCCCGGCCGGGCCCGAGGCCCGCGGCCGCTCCCCGCTGCGCGGCGCGTTCGCGCACTGGCGCCAGGACCTGCCCGCCTCGCTGGTCGTCTTCCTGGTGGCCGTCCCGCTCTGCGTCGGCGTCGCCGTCGCCTCCGGCGTGCCCGCCGAACGCGGCCTGATCACCGGCATCGTCGGCGGGCTGGTCGTCGGCCTGCTGCCCGGCAGCAGCCTGCAGGTCAGCGGCCCGGCCGCCGGGCTGACCGTCCTCGTCTACGACGCCGTCCGGCAGTTCGGGCTCGCCTCGCTCGGCGCCGTCGTCCTCGCCGCCGGACTCCTGCAGGTCACGATGGGACTGCTGCGCATGGGCCGCTGGTTCCGCGCGATCTCCCTGTCCGTCGTCCACGGCATGCTCGCCGGGATCGGGCTGATCCTGATCCTCGGACAGCTGTACGCCGTCTCCGGCCGGTCGGCGCCGGGCTCCGGCACCGCGAAGGTGGCCGGGATCCCCGCGCTGCTCGGCGACTGGCTGACCGGCCGGGCCGCGATGACCGCCGTCGCCATGACCGCCGCCACGGTGGCCCTGCTGGCGTGCTGGAAGAAGCTGCCCGCCCCCGTCCGCGCGGTGCCCGCCCCGCTGGCGGCGGTCGCCCTCGCCGCCGGCGCGACGGCCCTGTTCGACCTGGACGTCCCCCGGGTCGAGGTGGACGGGCTGCTCGGCGCCGTCGCCCTCCCGACCGCGGACGGCCTGGGCGCCGTCGCGAGCGCGGCGGGCCTGGGCACCGTCCTCGCGTTCGCCGTCATCGCCTCCGCCGAGAGCCTGTTCAGCGCCGCCGCCGTCGACCAGATGCACGACGGGCGCCGCACCGACTACGACAAGGAGCTCACCTCCCAGGGCATCGGCAACACCCTGTGCGGGCTGCTCGGCGCCCTGCCGATGACCGCCGTGATCGTCCGCAGCGCCGCCAACGTCCAGGCCGGGGCCAGGACCAGGGCGTCCCGCGTCCTGCACGGCGTGTGGCTGCTGCTGTTCGCCGCGCTCCTGCCGGCCGCCCTGGGGCTGATCCCGCTCGCCGTGCTCGGCGGCGTCCTGATCCACGCCGGCGGCAAGCTGATCCCCCTGCGGCAGGGCGTCGCCCTGTGGCGGGCGCACCGCAGCGAGGTGGTGGTGCTCGCGGCCACCGCGGGCGCGATCGTCGTCACCAACCTCTTCGAGGGCGTCCTGCTCGGCGTGGCGCTCGCCGTCGCCAAGAGCGCCTGGCAGACCTCCCAGTTGCACATCGACCTCACCGACACCGGTGACGGCCGTCCGCTGCACGTCCGCCTCGGCGGCAACGCGACCTTCCTGCGGCTGCCCCGGCTGCTGGACACGCTGGAGTCGCTGCCGACGGACCGTGCGGTGGACCTCGACTGGAGCGAACTGCGCCACCTCGACCACGCCTGCCGCAGCGCGCTGATCTCCTGGGCCGACCAGCACGCCGCCCGGGGCAGCAGCGACGTGCGGCTCAAACCGCCGCTGGTGGTGAGCGCCTGACGGTCCGACCGACGCCGGCCGGGCGGTTCCCCCTCGGGGGCACCTGCCCGGCCGGCGTCCGCGCGCTCCGCCACTCCCCCGCTCAGCCCGCTCAGCCCGCTCAGCCCACGCAGACCGTCAGGCCCAGAGGGCCTCGCCGAGGGTGCCGCCCACCGGGGCGCCGGGGAGGACGTAGGCGACCGCCGAGGCGGTGTGTTCGAGGAAGGGGTTCAGGGCGTCGCGGGCGGCGAGCCGGTTCTGGACCCGCGTGAACTGGGCCGGGTCGCGCATGAAGGCGCAGAACAGCAGGCCGCGGTCGGCCGGTCCGTCGTCGTAGCCGTAGCCGCGGCGCAGCATCCGGGCGCCGCCGTCGAGGCGGGGGCTGCTGAGCCGGACGTGAGCGGTGGCGGGGATGACGTAGGAGCCGTCCGGGTTCTTGGCGTAGATGTCCGGCTCGTCGTGCTCGGCGCTGCCGGTGAGCGGGGCGCCGTCGCCGGCCCGCCGGCCCATCGCCAGCTGCCTGCGGTCCTCGGGCAGGGCGGCGAAGGCGGCGGTGTCCATCCGGATCCGCCGGTAGACCAGGACGGTGCCGTTCTCGTGCGGCCCGACCGGGCCCCAGACCCACTGCCGGGCGGCCTCGTCGTCCGGGTTGGCGGTGCCGTCCTTGAAGCCGAAGAGGTTGCGCGGGGTGGCGCCCGGGGCGGTGCGCTGCAGGAATCCGGACTGCGACCAGCGCGGTACGGCGCCGGCGGACCGGGCGGCAGCCGTGGCGAGTTCGGCGAGGACGGCCGGTGTCCAGGGGTCGTCGGCGCTCACCTGCAGCAGGAGGTCGCCGCCGCCGCGGGCCGGGTCGAGCCGGTCGCCGGGGAACTCCGGCAGCTCGGCGAGCCGGGCGGGGACGTCGAGCCCCAGCCGGGTGGCGAGCGCCGGGCCGACGCCGACCAGGGAGGTGAGCCGGGTGGTGGTGCCGCCCTGCAGCCTCGGGTCGGGCGGCGTGTCGGTCGCCGCGGCCGCCAGGGTGCGGGTCAGCGCGCCCAGGAGGCCGCGCAGGGTGTCCCGGTCGGCGGCGGTGGTGGTCTGCGGGAGGTCGAAGGCGAGCAGCCGGGTGGCGACGGGCTGGGGCGCCGTCACCCCGGCCTGCCGGGCGCCGTGGAAGGGGGCCGCGGCCTCGGGGGGCGGCCCGCCGGTGGCACTGCCGGTGGCACCGTCCCGGCCGGGCGTCCGGCTGCCGTCCGCCAGTTCGCCGGCGGCGGCGCCGATCCCGGCGGCGAAGACCGCGCCGGCGGCGAGCAGGGCCCTGCGCCGCCCCATCCCGGTCGCGGCCGGCCCGGGCGACGGCCGCGGGTTTTCCGGTTCGGTAGGCATGCGCCCTATTGGAGACGATAGAACACTTGCCATGCAAATCACGTCTCCTGAGCGCCCGTTGACCACCCCGTCCGCTCGGCCGCCGGTGGTCGGGGCGGCGGCACGGCTCCTGACGGCCCTGGTCGCGGCGGTCGCCCTGACGGCCACCGGGTGTTCCTCGACCGGTGCGGGCTCCGCCGACTCCCGGCACCCGGCCGGGAGCGTGCTGCGGGTGCCGGAGGACTTCCGCACCGTCCAGCAGGCCGTGGACGTCGCCCGGGAGGGGGAGACGGTGCTGGTCGGGCCGGGTGTCTACCGCGAGAGCGTGCGCATCACCAAGGCCCGGGTCGTGCTGCGCGGGACGGACCGCACCACCGTGGTCCTCGACGGCGGGCTGCGGCTCGTCAACGGGGTCACCGTGACCGGCCCCGGATCGGTGGTGGAGAACCTCACCGTCCACGGCTACCTGGCCAACGGCGTCCTGTTCACCGGCGTCACCGACGAGAAGCTGCAGCAGCACGGCGCCGGCGGCTCCGCGTACGACCCGCTCGACACCGCCCGCTTCCCGGTCGTCCAGGGCTTCCGGGCGACGCGGGTGACGGCCTACGGCAACGGCCTGTACGGCATCTACGCCTTCGACGCGCGCGGCGGCGTGATCGAGGACTCCTACGCCTCCGGGCAGGCCGACTCGGGCATCTACGTCGGCCAGTGCAAGCCCTGCGACACGGTGGTGCGCGGCAACACCGTGGAGCGCAACGCCGTCGGCATCGAGCTGACCAACGCCTCGGACGGCCTGTCGGTGCTGGGCAACCGCGTGGTCGGCAACCGGGTCGGCGTCACGGTGAACTCCAACGACCTGGAGGCCCTCGCCCCGCAGCACGGCGCGGTGATCGCGGGCAACGTGGTCGCCGACAACAACGCCGCCGACACCCCGGAGCAGGCGGACGGCGGCTTCGGCATCGGGATCGGGATCGGCGGCGGCACCGCGAACCGGGTGGTGCGCAACCTCGTCCGGGGCAACCGCGCCGCCGGAGTGGTGATCACCGACCCGCCCGGGCACCCGGCGAGCGGCAACCGCGTCGAGGGCAACCGGGCGGACGGCAACGGCGCCGACCTCGTGCTGGCCTCGGCGGATCCGGGCAACTGCTTCAGCGGCAACCTGCCCGCCGTGCAGAGCCCGGACGGCCTGGAGACGCTGGCCGGGTGCGGCGTCCAGGGCCGCGGGCCGCTGCCCGCGGGCCGCGCGGCGCCGGTCCAGGCCCCGCCCGGCATCCCGTTCAGCCAGGTGCCGGCCCCGCCCGCACAGCCCTCGCTGCCGGATCCGACCGCGCCCGGCCGTCCGGCCACCGACCTGCCCGGGGCCGTCGACCCGGACGCCTACCCGCTCCCGGCCGACCCGGCGGCGGTGCCGCAGAAGACGGGCTGAGGACACTCCCCGAGGCGCCGTGGCTCACCCGGTGAGCCACGGCGCCTCGGGGAGCTTCGCCCCGGCGTCGCGCCCGGTGAAGTCCACGGTCGTCGGGGTCCCCAGGCCGGGCATCCGCATCGTCACCCGGCGCAGCGTGGCGTCGCCGTCCACCCAGTAGGTGAGCGGCGAGCGGCCCGCGTCCGGCGCGGCGCCCTGGGCGCGCGGCCCGGCGAACCGGTCGTGGTCCCGGCCGTCGATGCGGTCCCGGCCGAGCCGGCGCGCCCCGGACTGGGCCAGCAGCAGCGGGTTGTCGGGCCGGTCCGCGCCGAGCTGGACCATCAGCTGCAGCCCGGCGTCCAGCGGGTCCGCGGTGTACGTGCGCGGCGACCAGCCCGTCCGGGGGACGCGCTCGGCCTGTTCCCAGGGCGGCCCGGCGGCGTCGGGTGCGGGGGCGCCCTGGGCCGCGGGGGCGAGGCCGAGGCCGCCGGCGTCCCAGACGATCAGGCCGTGGTCGAGCGGCCCGTTCGCCCCGGTGACCAGGTAGCGGCCCGCGCCGCGGTGCGTGCGGTAGTCCACGATCCCCTCGACCCTGACCTGCACGCCGCCGCCCTCCGCGGCGGTGAGGGCCACCGTCACCGGGCTCGCCTGGTACAGGTTCAGCCGGGACAGGGCCAGCCTTGCCGCCTCGTCACCGGTCACCGCCCGCTCCCCGGGCTCGGCGGAGACGGTCCGGTAGGCGGCCACACCGCCGACGGCGGCGGCGCACACCACGACCGCGACCGCGGTCCTGAGCCAGAAGGTCCGCCGCGGCGCACCGCGGTCGGTCCTCGTCCTGCGGGCCATGCGTCTGCCCTCTCTCCTCGGTCGGTCACCACGGCCGGGCGGGTCCGCGGACCGGTGGCCCGCGAACCCGCCCATGACCGCTACCGCTGTGCCCGGCGGCCCGGGTCTACCGCCGCCCGGCCCTGCGCCTGCGGCTCGTCACCAGCAGCGCCGCACCGAGAACGGTGAGCGCCACGGCCGCGGCCGCGGCCACCGGGAGCGCCTGCCCGGCGCCGGTGCCGGGCAGCTGCCCGCCGGGTGCCGGGCGCGGCGGCGCCGGTGCCGGCGCGTCCGGCCCGCCCGGGGGCGCCGGCGGTGCCGGAGGCGTGGTCGTCGGCGCGGTCGGTGACGGCGTCGGCGACGACGTCGGTGACGGCGTCGGTGACGGCGTCGAGCTCGGGGTGGGGGTCGGCGTCGGGGTGGGGATGAGCCGGTTCACGGCCGTCACCGAGACCCCGTCGTCGAGGTTGTCCGGGGTGAGCACCAACGGCCCGGCCACCGGGTTCTCCGGCGCGGCGTAGCCCGTCGGCGGGCTCAGCTCCTGCCAGTAGTACGTCCCCGGCGTGCCGCTGCCCTGGCAGAGGCCGTCCGCCCCGGTCGTGCACGGGTCGCCGACGGCGGTGTCGGGCTTCGCCCCGGTGCTCTGCAGTCCGTCGGTGCCGTTGCTCTCCCTCCACAGCTGGAACCGGGCGCCCGTCAGCGGCTTGCCGTCCTGGTCGTGCTTGACCAGGCGCAGCGCGCCCTCCTGGCGGCGGAAGCCGAAGTCGAAGGTGTGGTCGTTCTGGCCCGGGCCGCCGGTGGTGAGGGCACGTTCGGGGAACCTGCCCCCGGCGGGGACGACGCCCTTGGAGTCGACGAAGCGGTTGTCGCCGACGTCGTGGTCGGTCGGCACCCACTGGTACAGCGGGCCGCCCTTGGCGTAGTCGGCCGGATTGTCGAGCCGGATGGTGTACTTGGTCCGCGGTTTGAGGTCTCCCGGCACGTTGGAGCCGTCGAAGTAGTACTCGCCGCGCTCGGTCGTCCTCGTGGTGGCGACGAGCTTTCCGGCCTCGTCGTACAGGTTGACGGTCGCGCCGGGCACGGGCTTCTGGCCGGGGCTCTGGGTGCCCTTGCGCTCGGGGTCGTACCAGACCCGGTTGCCGATCTGCAGCGGCGCCTGGTCGCAGAGCACCTCGAGGTCGCCCATCGAGGCGCCCTTGCCGAACGGGGCGACCGCCCCGGCCGGGTTGAGCCGCAGGCCGAACTTCGGGTCCTGCTCGCCGGTGCGCCGGAGGAAGGAGGTGCCGTAGCCGAGGGCGGTGTGGTTGGGGTCGAAGGCGGAGACCGCGATGGTGCTCTCGACCCTGGACAGGGCCATGCCGGCGAACGCCGTGTTGCGGTGGCCGCCCCAGCTGGTGTCGAAGAAGCGGGTGCCGCGGGGGGCGAGGCCGCACCCGTTGTTGGTGTCCATCACGTACCCGCCGTTCGCCGGGCAGGCCTTGTCGAGGTCACCGCCCGACATGACGACGGCGGCGGATCCCGGCGTGGGGCCGGCCGGTGCGCGGTCGCCGAAGCGGTCGCGGAAGGCCAGCAGCATCGAGCCGTCGGTCTCGAAGGCGATCTCGCCCAGCTCCGGTTCGGGCTTGGCGATGGTGGAGTTGCCGCAGGGGCGGCCGTTCTGCTCGGTCGGGTAGGTGTCCGTCCAGGGGAACCAGCCCGCTCCGTCGCACGGCCCGCCGCCGACGGTGGACTGCCGCGGGTAGTCCAGCGGCTGGTCCAGCACCGCCTTGCCGAACACCCCGGTGGCGGGGTCGAACGGCAGGACCACGGCACGCAGGTCCGAGGTCTTCCCGGTGGACTCGCCCGAGCAGACGCCGCCCAGGTAGCCGGTGCCGTCCTGGAGGCCCAGGCCGAAGGGCCGCCAGTCCCCGGCCGCCGGGCAGCCCGGGTCCGGGATCCGGTAGACGGCGTCGGGCGCGGCCGCGGTCGCCCCGGTGGCGTCGTAGCGGTACAGGCTGCGGTCGTTGAGGTTGACGACGAAGAGGTTCCGGCCGTCGTCGGTGATCTTGATGCCGCCCAGGCTCTCCTTGCCGGGCACGCCCAGGAACGCGTCGTCGGTGCCCGTGCCGTGCCCGGTCGACCCGGCGTCGGGGACGGTCGTGAACAGCGTGGTGCGCTTCTGCACCGGGTCCGTGACGTAGATTCCGCCGGCTCCGCCGGGGCCGTAGGGCGTGGTGCGCTTCGCCGTCGCCGCCGAGAACACCCGCCGGTCCGCCTTGTTCCAGGCGATGCCGAACAGCGTGCCGGTGTCCGCGACGGTGGCGAGGTCCGTCACGTTGACGTCCACGCCGTCCTGGCCGCGCGCGCTGTAGGGGAACGACACCAGCGTGCGCTGCTCGCCGCCCTCCCTGGCCGCGGCCTGACAGGTCGTCACCAGGGGTGCGTTCTTCTGGCAGTAGTCGCCCGGGTTCCACAGTCCGGTGGTGTACGCCACCTTCCTGCCGCCGGTGAGGTCCACGAACTCCTCGTTGCTGCTGAGCCGGTTCGGCGCACCGTCCAGCCCCTGCCGCGAGGCGAAGGCCGGGAACAGCACGCCCGGCTTCGGATTCACCACCTGCACCCGGTACCTGCCACCGGAGAGCTTCGTCCCGGCCGGTGCCAGCGTCACCGTCCCGTCGGCCGCGGTGACACCGTCGACGCCGGCACCGGCGTCGTCGGTGAGCGTCACCCGCACGCCCGCGATGCCCGGCTCCAGGGCCGGCGTCCACACTCCGCTGGTGTCCACGGCCCGCACGACGCGGACCGTCACCGCTCCCTCGTCGACCGCCCGCGGCGAGGCCGACGGGGCCGCCGCCAACAGGCAGGCGCCGATTCCGGCGACCGCCACCACGGCGCCGCCCACCGTGCGGCCGCCGGGAGCTCCCGCCCGTCGCCGGTCCGGGCCGCGTGCGATCCCGGATGTCCGCTCACTTGTCTCTGTCATCCCTGCTCTCATCGTCCAGCCTGGGCCTTCCGCCCGACCTCGTGAGGGAGTTCGTGAGTGGCGAAAAGCCGCCATTGTTAACGGGAGCTTAAAGGGGACCGGGACAAGTTCGCAGCAGAACTTGAACTTTGACGCATGCTCACGGGAGCGCGCGGCGGAGACCGCGCCGGAGGGGCGCACGGAATCCGCCGCGCGTTTCAACTCGTCTGCACCACGCACCACTTCCTCACCCCCGGCACCAGTGCGGGGCCGGCCGGGAAGCCGCACCACCCCGCCGGCCCCGGCCAGGGAGGACTGGGCCGGCGCGCCACCGGGCGGCGGGGGCACACGGGTTCGACACGTTCCGGCTCCAGGAAGGCGACATTTCGCTTGTCCGGATCAGGCCCCTCCCGCCCCGATCAGGCCCCTCCCGGCCGGCCGGGCAGGCCCGGTCCGGCCGTCCCGCTCAGGCCCGTCCGGGCGGGCCCGCCGCGCCCGCGCTCCTGCGGTGTTCGTCGAGCGCCTGCCACACCTTGTCGCGCAGGAACGGCGCCTCGGTGAAGCGGATGCCGGTGGCGTCCCGCAGCGCGTTGGCGAAGGCCGGCGGCACCGGGTTGAACGGGCTCTCCGACATCGACTTGGCGCCGAGCGGGCCGATGGCGTCGGAGGTGTCCGAGAAGTGCACCTCGGTGCGGGGCACGTCCGCGTACGCGGGCAGCCGGTAGCGGCGGAAGGCGGCCGTGGTGACCTCGCCGCGGTCGTCGACCAGCACCTGTTCGAAGAGGGTCGCGCCGAGCGCCTGGGCGACGCCGCCCTCGACCTGGCCGCGGCACTGCAGCGGGTTCATCACCTTCCCGGCGTCCGCGCCGTGGACGCTGCGCAGGATGCGGATCTCGCCGGTGTCCGGGTCGACGGCGATCCGGAACCACTGGGAGTTGAAGGCGATCGAGCGCGGCGAGCCGCCGAAGTGCCCGTCGGCGGCGAGCTCGACGCCCCGGCCGCGGGCGGCCTCGAAGACCTCCTTGAGGGGCACCGTGCGCCCGTCGCACTCGACGGCGTCGGCGGTGAGCCGCAGCAGGCTGCGCGGGGTGCGGGCGTACTCGGCGGTGAAGCTGAGGAGGAGTTCGGCGAGCGCGTTGGCGGCCTTCATCACCGCCTTGCCGGCGACGACGGTGCCGGCCGAGCCGAAGGCCCCGGTGTCATGCCGGACGACGTCGGTGTCGGACTGCCGGATCGCGATCCGGTCCACCGTGGTGCCCAGCGCCCCGGCGGTGATCTGCTTGTGGACGGTGGTGGTGCCGTTGCCGAACTCGGCGGTGCCCACGGCGATGTCGTACGTGCCGTCCTCCAGCAGCTTCACCGTGGCGTCGGCGATGTGCCCGCCGGGCGGCCCGCAGGCGATCGCCGCCATGGCGAAGCCCTGACCCACCAGCCAGCCCTCGGGCGCCAGTTCGGCGCTGGTGTCGTCCGCTAGGGCGGTCCGCACGACCCCGAGGCACTGGTCCAGGCCGTAGCTGGCGATGTGGAGGTCCTCCTCCTCGCCGAGCGGGCCCTCCATGTGCTCACCGGGGCCGATGACGTTCCGCTCGCGCAGCACGAGCGGGTCGACGCCCAGGCGCCGGGCGAGCTCGTCCATCGCCGACTCGACGGCGAAGGTGACCTGGCCGAGCCCGTAGCCGCGGAACGCCCCGGCGGGCACGCCGTTGGTGTAGACGGAGTACGCGTCGACCTTCTTGTGCGGCGCCCGGTAGACGCCCATCGACTCGCCGACGCTGTGGAACATCACCGCCGGCCCGTGGTTGCCGTAGGCGCCGGTGTTGGAGACCACCCGGAACTGGATGGCGGTGAGCGTGCCGTCCGCCCTGGCGCCGAGCTTGACGGTGATCCGGAACGGGTGCCGGGTGGTGGCACCGTAGAACTGCTCGGCGCGGGTTCACCGGCCGGTGCAGCCGCATCGCGGCGAGCACCGCGATGTCCTCGGTGAGCATCTCCTGCTTGCCGCCGAAGCCGCCGCCGACCCGCCCGGCGACCACCCGGACCTTCTCCATCGGCAGGTCGTACAGGTCGCACAGCGCCCGCCGGGTGAGGAACGGCACCTGGGTGGAGGACCGCACCACGATCCGCTCCTCCCCCGCCCCCTCCGTCTCCTCGAAGTACACGACGCAGCCGTGGGTCTCCAGGCTGGCGTGCTGCACCCGCTGGGTGCGGAAGGTCTCCTCGTAGACGAGGTCCGCCTCGGCGAAGCCCCGGGCGACGTCGCCCGTTTCGCCGTGCGCCTCCCCGCAGACGTTGTTCTCGGCGCGGGCGATCCGCGACTCCGGGCCCTTGGGGTGGATCACCGGGGCGCCCGGCGCCATCGCCTCCTCCGGGTCGAGCACGTACGGGAGGACCTCGTACTCGACGGCGATCCGCCGGCACCCCTCCTCCGCGGCGCCCTCGCTCTCGGCGACCACCGCGGCGACCCGCTGACCGACGAAGCGCACCACGTCGTCCAGGACC
This sequence comes from Kitasatospora sp. NPDC051702, assembly GCF_040681575.1. Classification (NCBI taxonomy): domain Bacteria; kingdom Bacillati; phylum Actinomycetota; class Actinomycetes; order Kitasatosporales; family Streptomycetaceae; genus Kitasatospora; species Kitasatospora sp. NPDC051702. Next base: position 7,837 of record NZ_JBFAZB010000054.1, on the reverse strand, counting down.
CGGGTGTCGTCCGGGTCCTCGGTGGGGTGCTCGTGCCGGGCCGAGGAGTAGAGCTTGTCGGGGGCGTCCTCGTGGGTGAACACCGCGACCACCCCGGGCACCCGAAGGGCCGCCGCGGTGTCGATCGAGACGATCCGGGCGTGCGGGTGCGGGGAGCGCAGCAGCTTCATGTGCAGCAGGCCCTCGACGTCCAGGTCGAAGGTGTAGCGGGCGGTGCCGGTGACCACCTGCGGCCCGGCGGGGGCGCCGAGGCTGCGGCCCACGGCCTGGCCGGCGCACGGCGACTCCGTGTGCCGGACGCCGCGGATCGCGTCCTCGATCGCCCGGTAGCCGGTGCAGCGGCACAGGTTGCCCTTCAGCGCCCTCGGGAGGTCGGCCCGCTTGTCCTCGTCGAAGCCGGCGGCGGAGGTGGTCATCAGCATCCCGGCCGTGCAGAACCCGCACTGGAAGCCCTGGGCGTCCAGGAAGCGCTGCTGCATCGGGTGGAGTTCGCCGTCCCTGGCCAGCCCCTCGACCGTGGTGACGGCGCGGCCCTCGGCGCGCAGCGCCGGGTAGAGGCAGCTGTGCACCGGATCGCCGTCGACCTGGACGGTGCAGGCGCCGCAGTCGCCGGCGTCGCAGCCCTTCTTCACCCCGAACCAGCCGCGCTCGCGCAGATAGGTCCGCAGGCACTGGCCGGCTCTCGGCTCGGCGTCGAACTCCTCGCCGTTGACGCGGATGCGGAAGCTCATCGCCCGGCCTCCCCGGCCCGCTCCCGGCGGAGGTCCGTACGGCCCCGCTCCCCCGGCCGGGCGCTCCCCGGCCGTCCGGCCCCGCCACGCCGCGCGCCGCACGGGTCCACCACCGTGTTCAGGTCCACGTCCAACCACCGTCCTCGACCGTTCAGTACGGTGATTGAAGCAACGCCCCGGGGTGCGGACGAGTGGGCTCGGACACCAGCCCCGTCCGGCGGGACTGGACGATTCACCAGGTCGGCCGCCCTTGCAGGCGCGAGGGCGTCACGGGCAGTAGCCTCGCGGATGCGATGGGCAAGGGTCCGCGGGGCATGTGAACGCAAGGGCACTCGGGCATGCGGGCGCGAGGGCTCGCGGCGCAGCGGCCCGGAACGCGGCGACGCCACCGGCACGGCCCGCTCCCTGCGGGGGCGGTGCGCCGGTGGCGTCGTGACCGGTTCAGGAGTGCGCCGGCGCCGGCTCCTGGACGCGCCCCTGGAGGGCCCTGGAGAGGTCCGCCACGCAAGCCGCGAGCTGCCCGGTCGTCATCTGCCCCGGGTCACCCCCGCACCCGCCCGCCGGTGCGGTCGGCGGTGCGGTGGCGGGCGGGCCGGTCGGGGCGGGCCCGGTGGGAGTCGGCGCCGGCGCCGGCTGGCCGCCCGGCGGGGTGATGCTGCCGCCCAGCGACACCAGGTTGGGCGTCACGGTGGCGTCGCCGGACAGGTCGATGTAGTCCTGGGTCTGCCCGTTGAAGTCCACGAAGCCGCGCCACATGTCCCGGCCGAACGGGACGATCTCCTGCAGCGCGCCGCCCTGCCCGGCGCTGACGGTGATCGAGGTCTGCTGCGCCATGTACGTCACCATCCGGCTGGCCAGCACGTCCAGGTTGACCGCCGGGCTGTCGTCGCCCCGGACGTACACGTGCAGGTCGTTGAGGCCGCCGCCGGCGCGGTCCGCCTGGAGGACGGCGAACGCCACCACCAGCTGCGAGGAGCTGTCCCTCGGCACCAGCGGCGTGACGTAGTACAGGTGCCCGTCCGCCTTGGAGCGCAGCAGGAACTCGCCCGGGTTGACGGCGTTGGTCGCCGCCGAGGTGTGGGCGTAGCCGAAGCCGCGGTCGTCCTTGGCGCCGCGCCCGCCGAGCCACTGCACCTCGTGGATCTGCGACCGCACCACGGAGGCCGGGTAGACGGCGCCGGGGAGGTCGCCCGGTGCCACCTCCGCCCGGTAGGTGACGGCCGGGCGGCCGTCCGCGGAGCCGCGCAGCACCAGGACCCCGGCCGGGGCCAGCACCGTGCGCTGCTTCCAGCCGGTCTGCCGCGCCACCGAGATCACCACCACCGGCCGGGCCGTCCGCGGGTCGGCGCCGTCGCAGTAGCCCCAGATGTCCTGGTCGCTGTAGACGAGGTCCGGGAAGCGCTCGGCGAGCAGGTTGCGCAGGCTCACGGCGCCGGTGCCGTCGAAGGCCCGGCCGAACGCGTGGTCACCGCGGAACGCACAGGTCGCGACCGCGTTCGAGCGGCCGTCCCAGACGGCGACGCCCTCCATCGGCTGCTCGCCGGAGCCGTCCAGGACGGCCGTCCACACGCCGCCGCCCTTCGAGGCGTCGGGCAGGTAGTGCAGGCTGTGCCCCAGCAGGTGGATCCCGGAGGTCAGGCCGGCACTGTCGGTGAGCGCCTTGGTCGCCGCCGCGTAGGAGGCGGTGCGCGCCTCGAAGTCGAAGTCCGGCATCGGCGCGGTCTTCACGCAGGCGGGCACGTCCGCGGTGCCCACCAGGTCGCAGCGGTCGCCGTCGCCGGCCCGGGTGTGCTCGGTCACCGGCAGCACCGAGCGGGGCGTGCCCGCCCCGCCCTCCGGGATGTCGAGGACCGTCGCCGCCGCGTAGAAGCGGCCCTCGTCCTTGTCGTCGTCCCAGAGCCCGGTGCCCGCCCGCACCAGCGAGCCGACCAGGGCCAGCACCACCGCCGCCATCGTCAGGCGCACCCGCCAGCCGCCGAAGCCCGCACCGGACTCGGAGGCGACGTAGCCGACCGCGACGACGGTGCCGCACAGGCCCACCGCGAGCCAGAACCAGAACAGCGGCGCCGAGTCGAGCACGGAGCCGTGCGGGAAGAACTCCCTTTCCAGCAGCAGGACGTAGCTCTGGTCCTGCTGCCCGAACCCGCCGAACGCGAAGTGCTTGACCAGCCAGGCCAGCAGCGCGACGAGCGGCATCCACAGCCACCAGGCGGCCAGCGCGACGGCCCCGCCGCGCACCACGCTCCACCGGATGTCACGATCCTTCATACGCCCCCCATCCACTCCCCGCCGCCCGCACGGGACTTGGGCTCCCTGCGGCGGGCTCCGATCCTACGGGCCGGGCCGCCCCCGCCCGACGGGAGACCGCGATCCGGGGTCCTGCGTCCGCGCCCCGGTCACGCGGCCGGCGGCGCGGTCGTGCGGCCCGGCCGCGGGCCCCGCCTCACGGCCGGCGGGCGGACCCGGCGTACTGGCCGGAGCGCAGCGCCGCGCGGATCCGCTGGGCCACGGCGCCCGCCCGGGTGGGCGCCGACCCCTGGTCCGGCCGGTCCAGGCGGTCGGTCCGGTCGAGCCGGTCCAGCCGGTCGGCGAGGTGGTCGAGGACACCGGCCACCTGGGCGGACTGGACCCCGTCGGCGTGCCGCAGCGCCTGCTCCGCGGCCTGGCAGGCCTCGTCGGGGCGGCCGCTGCCGGCCTCGGCGAGGGCGAGCAGGCCGTAGCCGATCGCCTGGTCGACCACGCGGCCCGGGTCCCGGGCGGCGATGGCCAGCCGGGCGCAGTCGCGGGCCGCCCGGTGGTCGCCGAGGGCTAGCAGGCAGCGGAGTTCGCAGTCGGCGAGGTCGGCGGGGCCGAAGCCGCCGGTGCGGTCGGGGCCGTGCGGTTCGGGGGCCGGCTGGGCGGCGCGCCCGAGGCACCTGCGGACCTCGGCCAGTGCGCGCGCGGTGGCCGCCGGGTCGCGGCGGGCCGCGTACGCCCGGGCCTCGCTGGCGTGCAACGCGGCCCGGGCGTACGGGTCGTGGCCGACCGTGGCGGTCAGGGCGGCCCGGACGAGGTCCATCGTCGGCGGGTGGTCGCCGACCGTGAGGGACTGGTCGGCCAGGGCGGCCAGCGCGTGGGCGCCGACCAGTCGGTCGTCGGCGTGGTGCGCCATGAACAGGGCGAGGAGCTGGTAGCGGCGGGCCAGGCCGTAGAGGCCCTCGTCGAAGGCGTAGCGGCCGATGCCGAGGCAGGCCTCGGCGGTGGCGCCGAACAGCAGCCGCCCGACCGGCCCGGGGTAGCGCCCCGTCAGCAGCGGGCTGAGGCCGGTGTGCAGGTACTGCACCGCCGGCAGCCGGGCCGCCGCACCGCCGTGCCGCCCGGCGATCTGGTCGAAGGTCCGGCAGGTGGTGTGCACCCGGGTGACGTCGGCCGCGGTGACCAGCGGGCCGGCGCCGCGGCCCGGGGGAGGCGGCGGGGCGGGGGCGAGCAGCCAGTGCAGGGCGGGGCCGCTGAGCGCGCCGGCCGGGATCTCGACCCGGATGGCGCTGTGCTGGTCGAGGTCGCTGCTCCAGAGCCGTCGGGCGGCGGCCACCAGGTCGGCCGGCTCGTCGATGAACTCCGTCATCGTCGCGAGCAGGTCGCGGTGGCGGTTGGTCGGCATGCCGATGTCGGTGGTGCTGACGAGCCGTCCGAGGGCCAACGAGAGCGTCTCGGCGATCAGTTCGGGCGGTACGGCGCGGCTGCTCCGCCCGTCGAGCCAGCGCTGGACGCTGGTGTGGGTGCACTTGGCGTCGTGCCCGTGCCGGACCGCGGTCTCCCGGACCGACCGCGCGAACTGCTTGTTGGACAGACCCGCCTGGTCGAGGAGGTCGGCGAGTTGCCAGTTGGGCCGCCTCTCCAGGGTGGGCGTTCCGGTGCGGCGACTGGTCATGGACCGGAACTGTAGGGCCGCCGCCACCCGCCGGGGGGCACGTTTGCCCGAACTTGGACCGACGACGGGCACGAGTGTGCCCGTCTCCCGTCGAGTGGACCCCCAGTGAGCCCTACCTGCGGCCTGTCCGTTTCTGATTTTCTACTTCCGCGCAGCGCGACGAACGGTTGACGCTTCGTATTCGCCCGCATGGACACACCCAACGGAAACCGCAGGCCCGGCACCGCCGCCGGGGCCGTCGGCGACCGTCGAAGGAAAAGAGCATCCGTGGCACCCGCACCAGCTCCGTCAGGGGTCCTCCGTGGCTAGGGGACCGGGACGCGACGCATCCTCGCTGGACGACCACCCGGCCCGGGACGACCGGGCGCTGCGCGCCGTGTGCGAGGACGCCGCGATGGGCCGCTGGGACGGCCCGCGCGACTTGATCGCGGCCACCGGCAGCGACTGGGACCGCCGTGTCTTCCGGCTGCAGGTGCTGGCCCGGCAGGGCGTGCGGCTGCGCTGGGTCGAGACCTGGATGGCGGCCGAGCCCGGAAACCCCGACGCGCTGGCGGCGCTGGCCCACGTCCGGTCGCTGCGGGTGATCCTGGCCGGCACCGACTCGGACCAGGCGTCCAGGGAGGCGGCCTGGCGCACCTGCCAGGAGGCGGCCGCCGCCGCGCCCGAGGACCCCTCGCCCTGGCTGGTGATGATGGCGCTGGTGCGCACCCTCGCCCCGGACTGGCCCGCGATGGCCGGGCTGTGGGAGGAGGTCCGCGACCGCGACCCCTACAACCGCGAGGGCTACCACGAGTTACTGGCCTACCTGATGCCCCGCGCCCAGGGCTCCACCACCGCCATGTTCAACTGGGCCCACGAGCAGGTGCACCAGGCTCCGCGCGGCACCCCGACACCGGTCCTGTTGCTGGTCGCCCAGGCCGAGTACCACCGGCACCGGACGGCCCAGGACCCGCGCCGGTTCGGGCCGACCGTCCACCCCTGGCTGGACTGCCCGGACATCGACCGGGTGCTGGAGCGGTGGTGGCACTACCGCGCCCCGCAACCGCACGCCAACTTCGCGGACGACGCCAACTACCTGGCGCACGCGCTCTGTTTCGCGGGGCGCCACGAGGAGGCGCTGGACGTGTTCGAGGAGATCGGCCCGTACGCCACGCGCCTGCCGTGGTCGTACTGCGGCGACGCCCGGGCCCTCTTCGTCAAGCACCGGGAGCGGGCGTACGCCTCGACCAAGACCTCGCGGTGGCGCCGGCGGTCCTGAGCCCCGGCCGGTCCGCCGTCCGGCCCGAGCACAGCCCGTCCACTCCGTACCCGGTACCCGGTACCCAGGCCCGTCCTCCCCCCACCCGCCCCGCGGTGCCCGCCCCGGACCAGCGTCCCGGGCCCGACAGTCCCTCCCTGCCCGCTTCCCCTCCGCGCACCTCCCCCCTGGAAGGATCCTTGTCATGCCCCTGGAACCCGACGGCCTCTCCGACGAGGAACGACTCGCCCAACTCGGCTACACCCAGGTCCTGGCCCGCCGGATGTCCGGCTTCTCCAACTTCGCCGTCTCCTTCACCATCATCTCGGTGCTGTCCGGCTGCCTGACCCTCTACGGCTTCGGCCTGACCACCGGCGGCCCCGCCATGCTGACCTGGGGCTGGGTGCTGGTCGGCGCGATGACGCTGCTCGTCGGGCTCACCATGGCCGAGGTCTGCTCCTCCTACCCGACGTCCGCTGGCCTCTACTTCTGGGCGAAGGAGATGGCCCCGGCCCGTTCGGCCGCCGCCTGGGCCTGGTTCACCGGCTGGTTCAACGTGCTCGGCCAGGTCGCCGTCACCGCGGGCGTCGACTTCGGCGCGGCGACCTTCCTCAACGCCTACGCCGACCTGCAGTGGGGCTACGAGAGCACCCCGCAGCACACCATGATCCTCTTCGCCGGCATCCTGCTGCTGCACGGGGCCCTGAACACCTTCGGCGTCCGGGCGGTGGCGTTCCTCAACAGCGTCAGCGTCTGGTGGCACGTCGTCGGCGTGGCCGTGATCGTCGGCGTGCTGGCCATCGTCCCCGCCAAGCACCAGTCCGCGAGCTTCGTCTTCGGGCACTTCGCCAACGGCACCGGCTTCCAGAGCGGCTTCTACGTCGGCCTGCTGAGCCTGCTCGTCGCCCAGTACACCTTCACCGGGTACGACGCCTCGGCGCACATGACCGAGGAGACCAACAACGCGGCCGTGGCCGGGCCCCGCGGCATCGTGCGCTCGATCGCCCTGTCCTGGGTCGCCGGCTTCATCCTGATCGTCGGCCTCACCTTCGCCATCCAGGACTGGGACTCCACCGTCGGCACCGCCACCGGCGTGCCGCCCGCGCAGGTCTTCATCGACGCGATCGGCATCGGCGGCGCCAAGCTCCTGCTGCTGATCGTCATCGGCGCCCAGTTCTTCTGCGGCATGGCCTCGGTCACCGCCAACTCCCGCATGATCTACGCCTTCTCGCGCGACGGCGCGCTGCCCTTCAGCCGGGTGTGGCACACCATCAACCCGAAGACCCGCACGCCCACCAACGCCGTGTGGCTGGCCGTCGCGGGCGCCCTCGCCCTCGGCCTGCCGGACCTCATCAACACCACCGCCTACGCCGCGGTCACCTCGATCGCCACCATCGGCCTCTACATCGCCTACATCATCCCGACCTTCCTGCGGGTCCGTCAGGGCGACCGCTTCCAGCGCGGGCCGTGGCACCTGGGCCGCTGGAGCCGGCCGATCGGGATCGTCGCGGTGGTCTGGGTGGCGGTGATCACCGTGCTGTTCATGCTGCCGCAGGTCAGCCCGGTCACCGCGAAGAACTTCAACTACGCGCCGGTCGCCGTCGCGGTCGTCGTGGGCTTCGCGACCCTCTGGTGGCTGCTCTCGGCCCGCAGGTGGTTCCTCAAGCGCGACCACCCGCGCAACGCCTCCTACACCGGCGTGCAGCCGGCGGCCGAGCCCTTCCACTCCTGACCCGCACCGCTCCGCCGCTCCCCCGCTTCCCCGGGGGTGGACCGCCCCGGCCCGGGGCGGTCCACCCCCGTACCGACACCTTACGGAGATCCGATGAGCAGCCGTCCCCGGCTCACCCTCGACGAGCTGCGCGCCATGGTCGCGGCGGGGGAGATCGACACCGTCGTGCTGGCCATGACGGACATGCAGGGCCGGCTGCAGGGCAAGCGGGTGGCCGCCGAGTACTT
>NZ_JBFAZB010000053.1:0-66396 GCF_040681575.1 Kitasatospora sp. NPDC051702 | reverse complement strand
GTCCTTTCGGGGTGTGCGGGCGTGCGGAACCAGGCCCCGGGTGGGGGTGGTGGTTGCGGGGAACGCGTCGCTCGCGCGGTTCGGCACCGGTGGGGGCTCCTGGGCGGTGGGCCCCGGGGGCTGTGTGCTCGGTGCAACGGGTTCGAAGTTACGGGGGTGGTGGTGGGGGTTTCAAGGATTCGAAGGTTTGGGCACGTCAGGGTGCTGTTACCGGTCGTAAGGATCAAGGAATTGGGATGATTTGAAGCCAAATGCCCCATTTTTCAAGATCGAATCGGGCCGGAAAGTGGCCCCGGTCACCCCGGGAGCCGTGTGAGGCCGCGCACATCGTCGACAGCGCGTGACCACCCGCCCCACACCCGGTGCGGAAGCCGCCGCCCGCTCCCGCCGCCCGGGTGGCCCGCACCACAACCCTCACCCGGACCACCCGGCGCCGTCACGCACCGTGGCCGGAATAGCCTCGATCCATGAGCAACGAGAGCGATGCAGAGGACGCGGAGGCCGTCGGCGGCGCCGAGGACCCCGGGGCGGCCGTCGCGCCCGCCGGCTTCGAGCTGGGGACCGACGGCCCCAAGGTGATCCTGGCGGGGCTGGACGGCTCCGACTCCTCCTGGCGCGCCACCGCCTACGCCGCCGGACTCGCCCGCCGGCAGGGCGCCGTCCTCGCGGTCGCCTACGTCCAGCCCGTCCTCGGCGCGGCCACCGCCCTGGCCGGCGCCGCGGTGGAGGAGACCACCCAGGAGATCGCCGAGGAACTGCTCGCGGCCCTGCGCGAGGCCGAGCACCGGGTGCGGGAGGTGTGGCGCGTCGAGTGGCGCTTCCTCACCCTGCGCGGCGACCCCTACACGGGGCTGGCCAAGCTCGCGGACGAGCTGCGGGCCGACGCCGTCGTGGTCGGCACCTCCGAACAGGCCGGCCACCGGGTGATCGGCTCGGTCGCCGTCCGCCTGGTGAAGGCGGGCCGCTGGCCGGTCACCGTCGTCCCCTGAGGCCCTTCGGCGGATGCTCCGCGGGGCTCCACGGGCGGGCCCGGACCGCTCGCGGGGGCCCCGGCGGGTCCGGGTAGGGTGCGTGACCATGACGGAAACGCCGGGCGTGCACCCCACCGGGCCCGCCCACCCGACCGGCAGCGACCTGCACCTCGACCTCCCCGTCACCGGCGGCCGCCGCGCCGCGCTGATGGCGGCCCTGCGCGAGGCGATCCGCAGCGGCCGGCTCGCGCCCGGGACCAGACTCCCGCCGTACCGGGCCCTCGCCGCCGACCTGGGGCTCGCCCGCAACACCGCCGCCGAGGCCTACGCCGAACTGGTCGCCGAAGGCTGGTTGACCGCCCGTCAGGGCTCCGGCACCACCGTCGCCGACCGTGCCGCTCCCGTGCCGCCGGCCGGGGCCCGCCGGCCGCCGGAGCGCTCGGGCCCCGCGCACGACCTGCGCCAGGGGCAGCCCGACGCCGCGTCCTTCCCGCGCACCGGCTGGCTCGCCGCGGCCCGCCGTGCCCTCACCGCGGCGCCCAACGAGGCCTTCGGGCCCGGCGATCCGCAGGGCCGGCGGGAACTGCGCACCGTCCTCGCCGAGTACCTGGCCCGCGCCCGCGGGGTGCGCACCGACCCCGACCGGATCGTGGTCTGCTCAGGCTTCGCCCACGCGCTGCGGCTGCTGTTCTCCGGCCCGGCGGCCGTCCTCCCGCCCGGGGCGAACGGGCCGGTGGCCGTCGAGGCGTACGGACTGGCCTTCCACCACGGGCTGCTGGCCTCCGCCGGAGTCTCCACCGTGCCGCTGTCGATCGACGAGGACGGCGCCGAGGTCGGGGAGCTGGCGCTGCACCCGGAGGTCAGGACGGCCCTGCTCACCCCCGCGCACCAGTTCCCGACCGGGGGCCCGCTGCACGCCGGGCGCCGGGCGGCCGTGGTCGACTGGGCACGCGGGCGCGGCGGGCTCCTCCTGGAGGACGACTACGACGGCGAGTTCCGCTACGACCGGCAGCCGGTCGGCGCCGTCCAGGGCCTGGACCCGGAGCGGGTGGTCTACCTCGGCTCGGTCAGCAAGAGCCTCTCGCCCGCGATCCGGCTCGGCTGGATGGTGCTGCCGGACCACCTGGTCGACCGGGTGCTCTCCGCCAAGGGCGAGCGCGAGGCCTGGGCCAGCGCCCTGGACCAGCTCACCCTCGCCGAGTTCATCGACTCCGGCGGCTACGACCGGCACGTGCGCCGGATGCGCCGCCGCTACCGGGAGCGCCGGGACGAGCTGGTGGCCGCCCTGGCCGCGCGCGCCCCGCACGTCGCGGTCTCCGGGATCGCCGCCGGTCTGCACGCCGTCCTGCGACTGGAGCCCGGCACCGAGCGTTCGGTGCTGGAGGCCGCCGCCCGCCGCGGGCTGGCCCTCGACGGGCTCGCCGACTACCGGCACCCAGGCGCCGGCGCCGGCGCCGAGGCCGTGCCGGCCGGTGACGGGCTGGTCGTCGGCTACGCCACGCCCTCCGACCACGCCTACCCGGCGGCGCTGGCCGCGCTCTGCGACGTCCTGCCGCCGCCCGACTGACCCCGGCCCCCGCGGGAACGCCTCCGGACACGGGCGGCGGGCGGGAGCCGTCGGGAAGTCCGGTCGGGCGGAGCCGTCGGGACGTCGGGTCGGGCGGAGCCGTCGGGACGTCCGGTCGAACGGGCCGGCGAAGCATAGGGCCCCAAAGCGGACGGTGGGGGCGGAACGCGGCAGAGCGGTCCCCGGCGTCCGCCGCCGACTGCTGCGTCGGTACGGATCGGGGCGGAGCGGAGCATCGGAAGCGGTACCGCCCCCTACGCTCCTTGGGCATGCGCAGAACACTTCTGAGCCGTGCCGCCCTCGCGGCGTGCCCGGCCCTCGCCGTCGGTCTGCTCCTCTCCGCCACACCCGCCCAGGCCGACACCCCGCTGCCCTTCACGGCCGTCTCCGATCGGCAGACGACCGTCCGGGGCGGTGAGTTCACGCTCACCCTGACCCTCAGCAACCCGTACGACACGCCGATCCAGTTCGTCTACCAGAGCGTCCAGCCGACCTACCAGACCACCCTGGAGACCGGTCTCAAGTACACCGCGACGGCCTGCGGCACCCAGACCAACGGCTGCAGCGACAACGTCCACGGCGGCATCGCGCGGTACAACGTGCCGCTCGCCCCCGGCGAGAGCAGCAGCTTCACGGTCACCTACAGCGTGGCGCCGGACTCGTCCTGCGGTGATCGGACCCGCATCGACTTCTACTCGTACCTCTACTACGAGTACAAGGGCGGTGAGGCCAACAACTCCGGCATCGTCGGCATCCCGGGCAGCCAGATCGCCTGTTCCTGACGGACCCCCGGCCGTCGCCCGCCCCGCCGCCCGCAGCGGCCCGGCGAGCGCCGTCCCCGCCCCGCAGCGACGGCGCCCGCCGTCGCACCCCCACTGCGCATCCCCCGTTCACCCGTCAGGTGCCGGCCGCCCCCGTACCGGCACCTGACGGGCCGTCCGCGGTGTCGGACCCGGGTGGCAGGCTTGCGCCCATGGCCCAACCGCTGCAACCGTCACCGCCGTCACCGCCTCCACCACCGTCACCGCCGCCCGCCGGTCCGGCCGACGCCCCGGTGCCGCCGATGCCGTACGGCATGTACGCCGCCATCCGCGCGCGGGTGGACGCCCGGACGGCACCGCAGGTCGACCGGCTGCTCCGCCCGTCCCTGGCGCTGACCACGGACGCGGCCGAGGGCACGGCGGCCGGGTGCCTGGGCGGGCTGCCCGCCCTGCCGGACGGCGTCGACTGGCCGGAGCACGCCGGCCGTCCGATGCAGCTCGTCGCCCGGCTGGACTGCGCCGGGCTCGCCGAGGCCTTCCGGGCGGGCGGGGGGAGCCGGCCGCTGCCCGCCGACGGGCTGCTGCTGTTCTTCCACGACGACGGGTTCACCGACTTCGCCGGCCGGGACTGCCGGGTCCTGCACGTCCCCGTGACCGCGCCGACGCGAGCCGCGCCGCCGGAGGGGGCCGTTGCGGTGCTGGCCGAGGCGCCGGTCCGGGCGCGCTGGGCGCTGTCCGCGCCCTCCTACCAGGATCCGGAGCTGGAGCGGCTCTTCCCCGACGACTTCCTGGTCGCCCTCGACCTCGCCCGGGACCTCGCCGACCACCTCGACCGGCCCGACGTCAGGGTCCTCGGCTGGTGCGACACCGACACGGCGCGTTACGACGGGCACCGGCCGCTGCTCCAGGTCGACGCCTGGGCGGCCGGTGCGGCCTGGGGCGAGGCCGTCAACGTCTCCTTCTGGATCCCCGAGGAGGATCTGGCCGCCGGCCGCTTCGACCGGGTCCGTCACGGGGTGGAGGTGGCCTGAGGGGACGCGGGGGCACCCCGGGCCTACGCTGACAGCAGGGGCGCCGCCCCGGGGGCGGCGCCACGGTCACGGACGGTCACAGGCGGGCCATGGCGGCGAAGGCGACCCACGGTTCGGAGCCCCCGGTCGGGGAGCTGCTCCGGTCGATCCGCGCGCACCCGTCCCGGATGGCCGAGCAGCTCGCCGTGTTCGCGGTGCGGCACCGGGGCCCGCGGGCGGCGCGGCACGTCGCCGGCCTCCGGGCCGGGCACCCGGAGGCCTCGCAGGCCGAGCTGGTGGAGGCGGCCGTCGAGCACGCCCGGCGGGTCAGCGTCGGGGAGGGGTCCTTCGTCGGCGGGCCGTTCATCTGGCTGGTGCCGTTCGCCTTCTGCACGGCGCTGCTCGAGCAGGGCCAGCTGATGCTGGAGCTCGCCGCGCTGGCGGGGAAGGACCCGGCGGCCCCGGCCCGGGCCGCCGAGCTGCTGGTGCTGCAGGGGGTCCACCCGGACGTCCCGGCGGCCGAGCGGGCGCTGGCCGGCCTTCCGGCGGCCGACGACGCCGGGGCCGGGCCGCCGAAGAAGGGCGGGCTGAGCGGCCTCGGCGGGCTGCTGTGGCGGATGGCCCGGCTGCTCGGCCTGACCGGCGAGGGCACCGACCCGCCGCCGCCCCGGTGGCGGGTCGCCGCCTCCTGGGCCGCCCTCGGACTGACCCTGCTGGTCGGTATGGTCGTCCCGCTGGTCTGGCTGCCGTACATGGGGGTGTCCTACGCGAAGGCCGCCGACCGGCTGGCCGACCGGGCGGTCGCGTTCCACTTCGGCGGCGCCGGCCGCAACCGCCCGGCGCGGCGGGGGCTTCACCCCGGGGTGCTGGGCGCCACGGTGCAGGCCGTGTTCTCGGTGCTGCTGACGGTCGGCGCGGTGTTCGGGGTGCTGCTGGCGGGCCTGCGGATCGGGGACAGCCGGTGGCCGCTGCTCCTCCTGGTGGTGACGGTGCTGTCCACGGTGGTCGGCGCCCTCTGGTACCGCCGCCACCGGGCCCGCGGCGGCCGCGGCGGGCGGGACGGTCGGGGCGACGGCCGGGGGAGCGGTCGGTAGGCGGCGGGGCGGACGGCAGGACCGCCGGCAGCCCTGCGCAGCGGTGGGCCGGCCCATGCGAGGGGCGGTCGGCCGCCCGGCGGGGGACGGCAACCCGTCCTCCGGTGCGTCGGGTTGACTCCCCGGCACGGCCGCGGGGAGCCGGTGCCCGGTGGTTCGGGTACCGCCGATGGGCCCCGGCGGCACGGGGTTCCCGGCAGCGAACGGATGTTCTCGCGACCTGGGGCCCGATCGCGACGGGAAGGCTCCAGATTCACCCTATCGGGGGGTAGTCGGCCTCCGTGCGGGCCGGGCCGGGCCGTGGTGATCTAGGGTTCCGGATGGGCCACCGGGGAGACGGTGGCGCGATCGCGATGAGCCGCCAACACCCCCACCAGTACGCGGGTCTGATGATTCGTCACGCCCAGAGGCGCCAGGGCGGTCGGTACGGACCTGACCCCGTACGACCCTGACCGCGTGATCCGTACCAGATGAATGGAGACCCCTGCCGATGCCCGTGGACACGAGCCCGGAGACACAGCAGGTCCCGCAGCAGTCCAGCCTCACGACGGCCGCTGCCCGCAACCTCGCCACCACGACCAAGTCCGCCCCGCAGATGCAGGAGATCACCTCCCGCTGGCTGCTCAAGGTGCTTCCCTGGGTCGAGGCCCACGGCGGTGCCTACCGCGTCAACCGTCGGCTCACCTACACCGTGGGCAACGGCGTGGTGGAGTTCATCAAGACCGGTTCCCAGGTCCGGGTGATCCCCGCCGAACTGGGCGAACTCGCCCTGCTGCGCGGCTTCGAGGACGAGGAGGTGCTCACCGCCCTGGCCGACCGCTGCGAGCAGCGCGACTTCGGCCCCGGCGAGGTGCTCGCCACCCAGGGCGACGCGGCGGACCGGATCTTCCTGATCGCCCACGGCAAGATCAACAAGATCGGCACCGGCAAGTACGGCGACGAGACCGTGGTCGGCGTGGCGGGTGACGGTGACCGCTTCGGCGACGACGCCCTGCTCGACCCGGACGCCGTCTGGGACTTCACCGCCACGACCGCCACCGCCGGTGTCGCCCTCACCCTGACGCGGGACGCCTTCGCCGCCATCCGCGACAACGCGCCCAGTCTCCAGGAGCACCTCGCGTCGTTCCTGGCCCTGCCGCAGCAGGCGCAGAACGAGCGCGGCGAGGCCGAGATCGCGATGTCGGCCGGCCACCACGGCGAGTACCAGCTGCCCGGCGCCTTCGTGGACTACGACCTGAGGCCGCGCGAGTACGAGCTGAGCGTCGCGCAGACCATCCTCAAGGTCCACACCCGCGTCGCCGACCTCTACAACCAGCCGATGAACCAGACCGAGCACCAGCTGCGGCTGACCATCGAGGCGCTGCGCGAGCGCCAGGAGTTCGAGCTGGTCAACAACCCCGAGTTCGGCCTGCTCCACAACGCCGACTTCGACCAGCGGATCCAGACCCACTCCGGCCCGCCCACCCCGGACGACCTGGACGAGCTGCTCAACCGCCGCCGCGACCCCGACTACCTGCTCGCCCACCCCAAGGCCATCGCGGCGATCGGCCGCGAGTTCAACGCCCGCGGCCTCTACCCGCACCACGTCGACCTCGGCGGGCAGCAGGTGCCGGCCTGGCGCGGGGTCCCGATCCTGCCCTGCAGCAAGATCCCGATCACCAAGGAGAACACCAGCTCCATCCTGGTGATCCGTACCGGCGAGGACAACCAGGGCGTCATCGGTCTGCACCAGACCGGCCTGCCGGACGAGTACCAGCCGTCGCTGTCGGTCCGCTTCATGGGGATCGACGAGAAGGCGATCATCTCCTACCTGGTCAGCGCCTACTACTCGGCCGCGATCCTGGTGCCGGACGCGGTCGGTGTGCTGGAGAACGTCGAGATCGCCCACCGCCGCCACTGAGGACGGTGCACAACGAGCCGGGGCCGTAACCGGTCGGCTCGAAGATCGTTTGAACTGATGACGGACGGCCCGCCCGGGTGGCGGGCCGTCCGGCTGATCGCGTCCGCTCGGGCCAGGTGGCCCCGGCCCCGTCCGAGCGCGTCGGATCCCGTTCCGTCCCAGGCGACCCGAGAGGTGAGTGGAACCCATGCCGCAGCGCCGGCAGTCCCGACGGATATCGCTCGACGGCGGTGGGGGAGCGGCCCCCGGGCGACGGACCCGACTGGTCGGCGCCGCCGTCGGCGTGGTCGCGATCTGCGCGCTGGTCGGCGGAGCCTCGGCGTCCGGCGCCGAGCACCAGGGCGGGGGGCACCCGCACGGCCCGGTGGTGGACACCTGCGTCTGCGCCGACACGGACGTCTCGGTACAGGTCGGGCCGGGTGCACAGGTCAGCGTCGGCGTGGACGTCGACGTCCAGGTCGGGGTCACCGTAGCCCCGACGGCCGACGCGCGGCACCAGGACCACCGGCCCCCGCACGGGCACCACCCGTGCCGCACCCCGAAGGCCGCGCCCTTACCGGGGACGCCCTCGCCCCGGCCCACCGCGGGATCCCGGCACCAGCCCGGCCGACCGGAGGACTGGGACGACTGGGACGACGGGGACTGGTGGTGGCACCACCACCATCACCACCCGCATCCCTGCCCGACCCCCACGCCGACACCGACCCCGACACCGACCCCGACACCGACCCCGACTCCGAGCCCCACCCGGACGCCGAGCCAGACCCCCACCCCGTCGCCGAGCGTCACACCCAGGCCCTCGCCGCCGCCCAGCCCGACGCCGACTCCGACGCGGACCCCCACGGCCTCCCCGACCCCCTCGACGCCCCCGGCTCCGACGCCGCCGCCCAGCCCGACGCCCGTGCCCACCCCGCCGGCCGCGTCACCCCCGCCGCCACCCGCACCGGCCGTGCCGGCCCCGCCCCCGCCCCCGCCCGCGCCACCCGCGCCCGCGCCGCCGGCCCCACCCGTACCGGTGGTCCCCCGGGTCGACCCGCCGGCCGCGCCGGCCCCCGCCGCGCCGCCGGTCTACCGCGTCCGGGCGGCGAACCCCCCGGCCCCGGTGCAGGCCCACCACAGTGCGCCGCCGACCACCACCATGCTGCTGGTCACCGTGCCCGCCGTCCTGGCGGCCGCCGCGCTGCGGCCGGGTCGCGGCCGAGGCCGTTCCGGGCGGTCCTGACCGGCGTACCGCCGGGGCCGGCCCGTCCGGATCCGTCGGTGCCCGTTCCGGTCCGCTCCGGTTCCTTCCGTCCGGGGCCGCTCCGGACCGGTCCGCTCCACCCGTCGGGGCCGTCCGTTCAGGGCCGTCCGCTCCGGTCCACCCGTTCAGGGCCGTCCCGTGCCCGGTCCGTCCCCGAATCCTCCAGTTCCGTCACGAGCCAAGTCAGAGAAGGGAGTTCCCATGTCCGAATGGGTGGCGTTGGCCATCGCCATGGCGGCGGCCTGTGCCGTCGTGGTCGCCGTGGTGCTGTTGCGGCACCGCCGGGTGGGAGCCGAGAAGAACGCCGACGAGACCCCGGACGTCATCGAGTACATCACGATGATGATCGGCGTGGTCTACGCGATCGTGCTCGGTCTCGCCATCGCGGGTGTCTGGGAGGCGCGCGGCGCCGCCCAGGACGACGTGTTCCAGGAGGCGCAGGCCCTGCAGGAGGTGAGCGACCGGGCGCAGATCTACCCGGCCGAGTTCCGCGACAAGGTCCGCGCCGACGTGGACGCCTACGTCTCGTACGTGGTGAAGGTCGAGTGGGACTACATGCGCGAGAACGGCGAGATCTCCGACAAGGGCACCGAACTGCTGGACAAACTGCGGTCGGACGTCGCCACCCGGACGCCGGCCTCCGAGCTGGAGGCGCAGTCCTACCAGCCGATCATGGACCGGATCAGCCAGGCAGACGCCGCCCGCAACTCCCGCGGACAGAACGCCGGCCCGACCATGCCGGGCGTGGTCTGGTTCGGCCTGATCAGCGGCGCCGTGGTGACCGTCGGCATGCTGTTCGCGCTGCAGATCCGGCGCACCCCGAGGGAGTTGGTCCTAGCGGGGTGCTTCAGCGCGCTGATCGCCTTCCTGTTGTTCATGATCTGGGACTTCGACGACCCGTTCGGCCGAAGCGTCTCGGTGACCACCCAGCCGTTCGTCGACCTCTTCCCGTCCCTCGGGCTGAGCGACTGAACCGCCGCGGGCCGGTCTGGCGCAACCGAGTCGCCCGGGCTGCCCGGGCCCGGTGAGGCGGAGCCGACCCGCCACGGCCGGAGGGCCCGCGCGACCTCCGCGCGGGCCCTCCGCCGTCACCGGTGCCGGACGTCAGCGCAGGCTGGAGTCCAGGGAGTTGAGCATGGTGCCGGAGGCGTCGTCGTTCTCCAGCGAGAAGGCGAACATGCCGCCGAGACCCTTGCTCCTGGCGTAGGCGCCGCGGGCCTGGACGGCCTGCGGGGTGTCGCCCGTCCAGAAGTTGGTGCCGTCGTACACCCAGCTGCTCTCGGTGACCGGGTCCCAGTGGGTGTTCGCGGCGGTCGGGTTGAGCTCCTTCCAGGCGGCCAGTCCGGCCTCCTGGCTCAGCGGCTTGGCGGCCGTCGGGCCCGTCGCGCTCTGGTAGAGCCCGAAGTCGGAGCCGGCCGGGACGCCCGTCCAGCCGCGCCAGTAGAACGGGATGCCCAGGACGATCTTGCCGGCCGGGAACCCGCCGGGGATGCCGTACTCCGGCAGGCCGGTGGTGTACGCGGCGAGCATGGTGTCCACGTTGTACTTGCGGGTGCCCGGGGTGATCGGCGTGGTGGGGTCGGCCGGGCTGTCGTGCAGCGGGTCCTGGTGGTTCGTCGGGCCCTTGGCGTCCCAGGCGCCATGCATGTCGTAGGACATCACGTCGGCGTAGTCGAGGTACGCCCCGATCTTGTCGGTCTCCAGCTGGGCGATCTTGTCCTGGCCGCTGGGCAGCGCCGCGGTCAGCAGGTAGCGCTTGCCCTGGGCGGAGCCGAGGGCGTCCAGCTGGGTGCGGAACTCCTTCAGCAGCAGGGTGAAGTTCTGCTTGTCGGCGGGGGAGTAGTGGTTGCCGGTGTGGCCGCCGGCGGAGGCCGGGTACTCCCAGTCGAGGTCGACGCCGTCGAAGAGGCCCGCCGCCGAGGCGGCGCCGCCGGAGGCGTCACCGGCCACGCCGGTCGGCAGGTTGCCCTTGAGGAACATGTCGACGCAGGAGGAGACGAAGGCCTTCCGGGAGGCGTCGGTGGCGGCCGCGTCGGAGAAGTACTTGGAGTACGTCCAGCCGCCGATCGAGATGGTGAACCGCAGGTTCGGGTACTTGGCCTTCAGCTGGCGCAGCTGGTTGAAGTTCCCCTTGAGCGGCTGCTCCCAGGTGTCGGCGCTGCCGTCCACGCTGGTGCCCGCGTTGTAGTCGGCCTGGTAGTCGGCGTACGCGTCGCCCGCGCCGTCACCGGCGTTGGGGTTGGACTCGTTGGCCGAGTCGGAGGCCTTCACCGCCTGGAAACAGGTGAACCTGGTGGGGTCGATGTTGGCGAACGCGTAGTGGACGACGTCCAGCTTGGCGGCGGCCCCGCTGGTGTCCACGCTCTTCGGGGTGTAGGCGTTCTCGTAGATGCCCCACTGGTCGAAGTAGGCCGAGCGGACCGGCTTCTGGGCGGGGGCGGCCGCGGTCGTGGTGCTCACCGCGGCGGACTGGGCGGAGGCGTGGCCGCCGGAGTAGCCCTGGACGCTGAAGGTGTAGCTCCGGCCGGGCAGCAGCGAGCTGACGGCGACGGAGGTGCCCATCGAGGTGGCGACGAGCTGGCCGTTGGACCACACCTTGTAGGCGACCGGGCCGTCGCCGGACGTCAGCGTGGACGGCTTCCAGGTGAGCACGACGGCGCCGGAGGTGACCTTGCCCACGGCGAGGCCGGTGGGCGTGGTGACCTTGCCGTCCCCGGCCGGGCCGGTGGCCGTGGCCGTCGCGGTGGCCGTCGCGGTGGGGCTGCCGGTGGCGGTGGGGCTGGTGGTCGCCGTCGGGCTGGTCGAGGCGGTGGGGCTGCCGGTCGCGGTCGGGCTGGTGGTCGCCGTCGGGCTGCCGGTGGCGGTGGGGCTGGTCGCCGTCGGGCTGCTCGTGACCGTCGGGCTGGCGGTCGCGGTCGGGCTGCCGGTGGAGGTGGGCCCGGCCGGGCCGGTCAGGGTGAGGTCGTCGGCGTAGTAGGTGCCGGTGCCGTACCAGCCGTGCGTGAATACGCTGACCGAGGTGGTGGCCGCGCCGGTGGTGAAGGTGGTGCTCAGCTGGTTCCAGCCGGTCCCGCCGGGCGTCCAGGTGGAGGCGTTGACGCCGGTGCCGGTGGCGCCGAGGTAGACGTAGCTGCCCTGGACGAAGCCGGACAGCGTGTACGTGGTGTTCGGCTGGACGGCGACGGTCTGCTGGCACTGGGCGGTGTCGGAGGCCCAGGCCGCGCCGCTGAGCGCGTGGCCGCCGCCGTGCACCGGGGTGGTGACGACCGACCCGTTGGTGCAGGTCCAGCCGGCCAGCGTGCCGGTCTCGAAGTCGCCGTTGGCCAGCAGGTTGACGGTCGCGGCCGAGGCCGGGCCGAGGGTCAGGGCGAGCGCGGCGCCGCTGGTGCTGAGCGTCGCGGCGAGGGCGAGGGCGGTGGCCCGTCTGCGCGAGGCGGCCCGGCGGCCGGTGGCCCGCTCGGCGGGCCGTGCGGGCATGACGCGGTCGTGCATGCGGTGTGTCCTCCGGATGTGTGGGGTTTCCGGCGGTGCGTGGCCCGGGTGGGCCGGGGGAGCCGGCCCGGGCGCGGTGGGGGCGCGCGGGCAGGGTGGCGCGGGCTGACGGACGGTGCGCGGGCGCGGCGGGCCGACTGAACCGCTCGCGTCACGACATCACAGATTGGACTGGACCAATATTCGCCGTCAAGGGTGTTCGCTCCCGCCGTCGAGGATGTCCGTCTGCCGGACCGCTCCCGGCCGCCCGGACCCGGGGCGGGTAGGTTGACCGCTACCGAGCAGGCCCGCCGGACGGAGGACTCGCCATGGACAGCAAGGACTGGGACGACCGCTACGCCAGGAGCGAGCTGCTCTGGGGCATCGAGCCCAACCGCTGGGTGGTCCGCGAACTGGCCGACCACCAGCCCGCACACGCCCCTTCCGGCACCCCTTCCGGCGCCCCCGGCCGATCGCTCGGCCACGCGCTCGACCTGGCCGCCGGCGAGGGCCGCAACGCCATCTGGCTGGCGGCCCGGGGCTGGGAGGTCACCGGCCTCGACTTCTCCGCCGTCGCCCTGGAACGCGCCGAACGGCTCACCGCCGACCTGCCCGACGAGGTCGCCGACCGGCTCACCTGGCGGCACGGCGACGCCCGCAGCTTCGACGCCCCCGCCGCCGGCTACGACCTGATCCTGGTCGCCTACCTCCAGCTCCCCGCCGAGGACCGCCGGGCCGCCCTGCGTCACGCCGCCGACGCGCTCGCCCCCGGCGCCACCCTCCTGGTCGTCGGCCACGACCTGAGCAACCTCACCGAGGGCGTCGGCGGCCCGCAGGACCCGGCCGTGCTGTTCACCCCGGAGGACGTCCTCGCCGACCTCGCCGACCGCGGACTGCGCACCGTCCGCGCCGAACGGGTGCACCGGCCGGTCGGCCTCGAACCCGGCCTCGAACCCGGGCACGAGCGCGGGCACGAGCGCGGGCACGAGCGCGAGGGCCGCGGCGTCGCGATCGACGCACTCGTACGGCTGGAACGGGGCACCGCGTGAGCGCGCCCGCCCCGCGGCCCGGGCGCCGCACCCTGCTCACCGGCCTCGCCGCCGCGGCCGCCGCCGGCGCCGTCCCGCCACTGCTGGCCGGCTGCTCCACCGCCGCGGGCCACAAGGCCGGGGAGGCCGCCGCGGCCCGGGCGAGCGACGCGGGCGGCGCCGCCTTCGTGATGATCGTCCGGCACGGCGAGAAACCGGACGGCGACCACCCGGGCCTCGACGAGAACGGCGCCCACGACGGCAAGTCCCTCACCGAACGCGGCTGGGCCCGCGCCAAGGCCCTGCCCACCCTCTTCGACCCGCCCGCCCCCGGCCTGCGCGCCCCGGCCCGGATCCTCGCCGCCGCGGACCGCGGCCCCCTCGCCGGGGCCCACCGGATGCGCCAGACCGTCACCCCGGTGGCCGCCCGCCTCGGACTGACCGTCGACACCACCCACGCCGAGTCCCAGGAGACCGCCCTGGCCACCGCGGCCCTCGCCGGCGCCCAACCCGTGCTGATCAGCTGGGAGCACTCCCGGATCCCCCGCATCATCGAGGCCCTCGGCGCCACCACCAGCGGCGCCCCCACCACCTGGCCCGACCGCTTCGACCTCATCTGGACCCTCACCCGCCCCACCACCGGCCCCTGGACCTTCCACCAACTCCCCCAACACCTCCTCCCCGGCGACACCTGACGCCCCCTCACGACAGGCTCAGAACGGCTTGACCCGTCAAAGCCGGAAAACGTGACCGGAAAGCCGCTCCACGCTGTAGTCGCCCACCATAATTCCTTCAAGGCGCATATGTGACTGATCGCCGTCTACGTAAATGAGTGTCCGGTGGGTCGGAAATTCCAGTTCCACTGGATCGCCATAGGAGTCCGGCTGAGTCACAATCCTCACCACTGTCGGTCCGATGGTGGCCGTCCAGTAGTCGCCGGTATAGTGGCTCTCTCGCTGCTCGAAAGTGCATCCGAGCTGCCGGCCGAAAGTGGCGGCAGTTTCACTCGGCAAATGTGCACGGATCCCGAACAGCGCACGCCGCGATCACGAATCCTCCTTCCGTTCGAGGTCGAGAGCTCGACCGCAGTCGCGCGGTCGAGCGGGAAGATTTCAACTGATCCGGGCCAGCCTGACCGGCGGCAAGAATGTACCGGATACCCTCCGCACGCACCCTCGTGTCTTCGCCGCGCTCACCGCGCCGTTCTTCGGTTCCGTCCACAACCGCCCCACTGGCATGAGCGGGGCCCTCCGGCCGTGCCGCTGCGGCAAGCTCCACGAACCCGCGGACGCGCTGCTCGGCACGCTGCTGGTCCCGAAGACCTACGACTACCCGGGCGCGAAGCTGTTCAACGCCCACGCCGGAGCCTTGTGGGCTCGTTTCACGATCTACCTACGCCGCGAGATCGCCGCCTGTCCCGGCCTGACCCAGAAGCCGGCCCGCGTAGTGCTGCGCGTATCCTTCGCCCAGGTCGCCGAGTACCAGAAGCGCGGCCTGGTCCACTTCCACGCCGTAATCCGTCTCGACGGCCCGGACGGCAGCACCCAACCCCCACCACCGTCCGCCACCGTGACCCTGCTCGCCGACGCCATCCGGGCCGCCGCCGCCCGCGTCTCGATCAGCGTCGTTTCGGACGCGGTCGGGGAACGCGAACTCGCGTGGGGCGAACAGCTCGACGTGCGGGAGATCGCCGCCTTCGGCACCAACTCCGAGCTCACCGATCACGCGGTCGCCGCCTACGTGGCCAAGTACGCCACCAAGTCCGCCGACTCATCCGGCGCTCTCGACCGCGCCCTGTTCTGCCGCCCCTGCCAGGGACGCGGCATGACTCTGGCCACACGCGGAACCCCACTCAGTGCACCGCCTGCGGCGGCACCGGACAGGCCCGCCCGCTGCCCCGCCTCGCCATCGAACGCCATGCACGGCAGATGACATGCTCGGATTCAGGGGCCACTTCCCCACCAAGTCCCGCTGCTACTCCGTCACCCTCGGCGCGCTGCGCGAGGCCCGCCGCACCTGGCGCACCGAACTAGCCCGTGCACACGCCGGCCTGCCCGACCTTGACCCGAGCGCGACCCTCGTCATCAGCCACTGGGCCTACCATGGCTCCGGCTACAGCCCCGGCGTGGAACTCCTCGCCGCCGCTGTGTGGCACCGCAGAGAACTGGCACGGCAGTTCACCGCAGAGGGCGGCCCCTCGTGAGCGCTCTGCTCCCCGGACCGGGCATGAGCGAGGACCTGCTGACGGTTCCCCAGGTCATGGCCCGCCTCCAGCTCGGCCGCTCCGCCGTCTACGACTTGCTCCGCACCCGCCAGCTCGCCTCCATCACCCTCGGCCGTGCCCGCCGCATCCCCACCAACGCGCTCACCGACTTCATCCGCACCCGACTCGAACAGGAAGCCGCCTGATGACCACACCCCGCGACACCCCCGCCTCCCGTCACGTCCGTGCCAACGGCGACGGCACCGTCTACCAGCGCAAAGACGGCCGATGGGAAGCCGCCGCTACGTCCTCGCCCCCCGGCAACACCCGCAAGCGAGTCCGCGTCTACGGCACCACCCGTAAGGAGGCTCTCGCCAAGCTCACCGAGAAGATTGCCACCAGCAACCGCGGAGTCCCCGCCCCCTCCGCGCAGGGCAGCGTCGCCGCGTTCCTCACTTACTGGCTGGAGACCGTCGCCGTCCACCAGCTCCGCGAGACCACCCACACCCGCTACACCGCCTGCGTCAAGCG
The DNA here is from genome assembly GCF_040681575.1 of Kitasatospora sp. NPDC051702. Classification (NCBI taxonomy): domain Bacteria; kingdom Bacillati; phylum Actinomycetota; class Actinomycetes; order Kitasatosporales; family Streptomycetaceae; genus Kitasatospora; species Kitasatospora sp. NPDC051702. Next base: position 50,617 of record NZ_JBFAZB010000053.1, on the reverse strand, counting down.
CGGCCGGCGGTCGGCCTGCGCGTCGGGCTTGCGCCGGGCGTCGATGCCGCGAGCGCAGCACTGGCAGACGGTCCGCAGCCCGTTCAGCCAGCCAGGTGCGCACGTCCTTCGCGGCGAGCTTGGCGAGCTTCTTCTTGCCGAGGCCGGGGATGAGGTAGTCTGCTGCGCCATCGGAAAATGCTGCCGCAAGCACCTCTCACCGCTGACGCTCGCCTACATCCACTCCGTCCTCAAGTCCGCCCTGGAACACGCCGTCCGCGAGGAAGAGATCCCGCGCAACGTCGCCCGCAAGCGGGTGCGCTGGAGGGTGCGGCGGATGCTGGCGGTGCCGGCGTCGAGGTTGAGGTCTTCCCAACGCAGGCCGAGGAGTTCTCCCTTGCGGAGTCCGGTGCGGAGAGCGAGTTCGAACAGTGCGTGGAGGCGGTGGCTCTGTGCGGAGGCGAGGAAGGTGCGGGCCTCGTGGGCGGTGAGGGGGTTGAAGCGGCGTGGGCGGGGAGTGCCGGTGCGGACGCACCGGCGGCCTCACCACCCTGCCGACCAAGACCATCAGCTCGGAACGCCGCATCGCCCTCCCAGCCCCTTGCCTCGCCTCGCTCCGTGCACACCGTGAGCGGCAGGCCCGCGAGAAGCAGCAAGCCGGCGCAGAGTGGGTGAACAACAGCCTCATCTTCACCCGCCCGGACGGCCACCCCATCGAACCCGCCACCCTCACCCGCCACTTCAACGCGCTCCTTCGCCGCTCCAGCCTGCGGGCGATCCGCTTCCACGACCTGCGACACTCCTCCTGGAACAGGGCGTCGAACTCGTCGTCATCAAGGAGCTGCTGGGTCACGCCCACATCGGCGTCACCGCGACGGTATACGCACACGTCCGCCTCCGCCTCCAGCGCGACGCCATCGACCTCCTCAGCCGCGCCCTTCGTGATCGCGCAGAGCCCACCATCCAGCCCGACGACGGCGATGACCCGCCGCTTTGTGCAGCACCCGTCCGCTGACGTTGCCGTCAACTACTGCCGTCAAGACCCCATGAAGCCCTCCCTGGAGCCGATTCAGGGAGGGCTTCATACGTATGCGATCTCAATTCAAGGAAATCCCACGAATCAGGCTTCACCAAGAAGGCAGACAGCTCTAGAACTCCCCATGATGGTCACTCCAACATCATACGCTCGAACCATGAAACTCATGTCAGAACTCCCACTAGCCTAATGAGCGCCGAATTGTAACTTATATTTAGCTACTGATGGACTCAAGCCACCGCCGGGCAGCGCCCCTCTCCTGCAGCGGTGTTCCCGGCCAGCCCGCTTTCCAATCCGCGAGCTCGCGAAGGCCACCGAGCTTCTGGAAGCCGTTCACCAGGACGGTGCCGATCGTGGATTCCCCCGCCGTGCCGCAGACGATAACGTCTCCGGCAAATGACAGCATGGCGAACTCTGGCACACCGAAACTGGTTCCGAGTGCGGCGGCGGAGCCCGCTCCCATGATGTCCCAGGATTCGGCCAGCCTGACGTGTGCCCACCACCAGTCGCCCTCACCCTCATGGACCTCGACGGCGACCAGGAATTCTCGAGCGTCACCGAAAAGCCCGCCTCCGCTGGAAAGCTCGAACCAGCCCTTGTTCGCCTTAGCGACAAAATCCGGAGCATCACTGTTTACGACCGATCTCGGCCATGTCCCAGATGTAGACGTGTATCCCGGAGCCAGAGTGGCAATCGTCGGCGGGATGAGCGGACACTCCGAGTCCATCAGCCCCAGGAAAATCAGGCCGCCGGGAGCGAGTCGCTCAAGGTGCTCCATTGCTTGAACCTTTCTAGAAATTTGCTCGCGTAAATCCACGGATGTACCGACGAAGCAGTGCACGGCACCCCTTGAGGGGTGCCGTGCACTGCTTTCTTTTCTAGCGACTACCAATTATAGAGGTTTGGGGACCCATAGTTGTGCACACCTTGCCTCGTCAGAGGGAAATATGCGATCTGGCCAGTCGTTTGGTTGATCATGATTCTGATCTGGCTTCCCGGTCGACCATTCCAGTAGATCGGCGAATTTATCCAAGAATTCCAAAATCTCCTAGCAGGGCCACTGAGATCGTTCCCCAGAAACCTATCGACACTGCCGTTCGGGTTGAGGCGCGGCGGCATGTTGGGATTCGCGGTCACCATATTCACCAGCTCGTGAGTATCCGGGTGGACCGAGTAGAAGTCTTGGTTCGCCGCGCTCCTAGCCTTGACGACATCGGGGTGATACGGATCGCCCTCGAAGGCGGGAGATACAGAATCGCCGTTGCAGTTGTGCACCAGGACCGGCGTGGTCCCCGCGAGCACATAGTACGTGTGGCACGGCGACCTGCTCTACCTGCTTTTTCGCAGGTCAGCGGCGTTTTGACGGTCCGCCGGTGTCCGTGGTTGTGCGCTGGCGTGCGTGGTTGTTGCCGTCACTACTGCCGTCAGAGGTGTAGACCACTTGATCTCAATGGCGCCCGCATGCTGCTCTCGGTGAGGTGCTGGCGCTCGGCAGCCTCACTTCCACTCTCCGGGCTCGGCACGGAGGGTGGCGCGGGTGGTGCGCTCGTAGGTTGTGTGGCCGGTCTGGGCGCAGTGCGCGGCGATCCAGCGGGTCAGTTCCTCGGGGGTGTGTGTCTGGCCGGAGGCGGCTCCACAGTCCTGCTCTTCTCCGGTGACGCAGACGGCCTCGAAGGTCGGCAGTGCCATCGGGTCCGCGACTGTGGTGACGGTGTACTCGCGGAACCGGTAGCGGGTGGTCGTGCCCATCAGTGTGCTCCCTGCTCGTCAGAGCCGTCAGTCTCGGCCGTGTCCGACAGGGAGGGGATGCGCTGCCCGCGTGAGTCCGCGACCCTGAGTGCGTCCGACAGGGCCTCGGTCAGCCGACAGGCCAGCCACCGGTATTCGACCTCAGTCAGTGCCCGCGCCCCAGGGGTCAGGACGCCCCGGGTGTGGTCGAGCAATTCCTGGCCCATGGTGAGCTGGACCTCTTCGATGCCGTCGGCGAGCGTCGCGAGGTAGCCCTCGCCGTCTGTGCTCAGGTAGCAGGGGAGCCCGTCGGGGGTGGCCCACGGCAGCAAGCGTAGTTCTTCCGCTGCGGGCTCGACCCTGCTCACGTCGAACTGACGTGTCGCCTCCTCAGCCATGCTGCTGTCCCTTCCTCGGTTCGGCTCTGTCGATTCAGGGTCCCCGTTGGCCTGAACCTTGCGGAGTAGCCAGCGTGTCTGCCCTGCTGTCTGCCAAGCTGGCCAGGTGGCGCGGGAATCGGTCGGGGAGCTTGTGCGGCGGCTGCGGCTGGCGCGGGGGTGGAGTCAGCAGCGGCTCGCCGACGTGCTGGCCCAGGCCGCTCCCGGGCGTATCCCGCCCACGCGCAATGACGTGTCCCGCTGGGAGATCGGCACGCGGTTCCCGCGCGAGTGGCTGCCCTTCCTCGCCCAGGTACTGGAGGTGCCGCGCGAGCTGCTGGAGGCCGCCAAGGCCGTCCGCCCACCCGCGCCCGCGCCTCGGGTGCTGACCGTCGCGGACTTCCTCCCCGAGGGCGACCCCCTGGCCCCACTGAGTGCGCGTACCGGCCGGCGGATCGGCGCCGGGCAGGTCGCCGACCTGGCCCAGCGGGTGCACGGCCTGCGGCTGGCCGACGATGTGGTGTACGGGAAGGACTTGATCGCCCCCGCCCTGCGGGAACTGCGGGCGGCGGTCACGCTCTACCGCGAGGGCACCCACACCGAGCAGGTGGGCCGTGAACTGCTACGGGCCATTGGCGAGTTGGCGCAGATCGCCGGTTGGGTGGCCTCGGATGCGGGCGAGCACGCCGAGGCGGAGCGGATCTACCGGCTCGGGATCAGTGCCGCCCGCGCAGGCGGGGACGGCGTGCTGTCGGGAAATGTGGCGGGCTCGCTGGCCTACCAGTGGAGCAACACCGGACGCCCCCACGACGCGGTCGACCTCGCCACCGCCGCCGTGGCGGAGGCCGGTCCGGATGCTCCGGCGAAGGCCCGCGCGCTGTACTTGGACCGGGTGGCCTGGGCGCACACCCGCGCCGGCCAGGACCGCCCGGCGATGGCTGCCCTCGGGGAAGCCGGCGAGGCCCTGGCTCAGGACTCGGCCGCTACCGAGTCGCCCTCGTACCTGTACTGGATGGACGCCGGGGAACTGCAGGTCATGGAGGCCCGCGTCTACACCGAGCTGCACCGGCCGCTTCGCGCCGTTCCGCTGCTGACGGACGTCCTGGGTCGTTACGACGCCAGTCATGCGAGGGAGTTGGCGCTGTACCTGTCCTGGCTGGCCGTGGCCTACGCCGATGCGAACGAGCCTGAGGCCGCAGCGGGGACGGCGGGCCGGATGCTCGCCCTGGGGCAGAGCGGCAGCGAGCGCACCACGGAGCGCACGCGGATCGTGCTGGACCGGCTGCGGGCGTTCCGCGACGTCCCCGAAGTCGCCGAACTTCTGGCGTCCTGACCCTCCCGATCGCGGGGGCGAGTTCGGACTGCTGCTGGTCGGCGGCTCGGCACGCGGCACGGCTCGTGCGTGGGCTGGGCGCTCGGCGCGGGTGCGGTCTGCGGGTCTGCGGGGAGCCTCGCTCCGTGCCGGAGGCGACGTCAGCCACCGCCCTCGGCGAGCCCGGCGATAGAAACGGGTCGGACCCCTGGCCGACCCTGTTGCCCGCGATCCGGCCGTAGGACGGTCGCAGGCGACAACTTGCTCCGCGTCGCGGGCAAGGAGTCCATAGCCCACAACTTGCTCCGACCCTGGGCGGTGCTGGGGTAAGCAGCGCTTACCCCACAACTTGCTCCCATCGGGCACCAGTCGAGCCCCCGCTCACGACCTGGCGGACCGCTGACCGCCGACACCCGTGAAGACCTCGGGGCCGGTCCGACCCTGGGTCGGTCGGCGACGTCGGGCCACCTCCAGCGGGCGGGGCCCGCCTTGAACCTCGTAGAGAAAATCTGGACGCACAGCTCCAGCCCCCGCCGTCCAGCGGCCGACGGGTCAGCAACCTCGCTCGGTGCCGCCCGCTTCGAGGGCTTCGACGCGGGCACGCAGAGCGGTGAGCTGATCAAGCGTCTCGGCCAGTGCCAGCTCCAGCGCCTCGACGCGCGCCGCCGTCCCGCCGACGGGCGTGTTACCCGCCTCCCCGTCACCTGAGTCACCGTCGGCGCCGGGGTGGGCGACGAAGGCTCCCTTGCCGGGGCGGGAGATCGCGTAGCCGTCCTGCTTCAGCAGGGCCATGGCCTTCTGCACGGACAGGCTGGAGGCCCCGTACTCCGCCATCAACACGGCCTGCGTCGGCAACGCGTCCCCCGGCTTCAGCTCCCCGGAGCGGATCCGCCCCCGCAGGGCCTCGGCGATGACCTCGAACGTCAGCAACACCGTGCCGCCCGCCGGTCTACGCCCCCGCCGCCCCACCGTCACCGCAGGTCACCCCGCCTTCTCTGTGCCACTACCACTGAAATCCGGCCCGTCCAAAACGGAAGACCGGGGCCAGAGTACTCGCGTCGCCACCGGCCACCGAAATAGATGAGGAGGGATGCACTTGAATGCGCGCTTGAAGCGATGCTACCTTCACGCACCGCTGGTGAACACCACCGCTGACCAGGCCAGACGTCCCCGGCCCACCATCCGCACCCGCCGTCACGCGCACCGTGCCCACGTGCGCCGATCACCCGGGTCGCCCCTCAATCGCCTCTCCTCTTCTCCCGACTCCTGCCGGAGGTCTGTCCCCATGCCCGCGCAGCTCCAACTCCCCACCCCCGCCACCACCTCCACTCCCGCCAGCACGGCGTTCGCCGCACCGGCGCTCACCACCAGCCCCGACACGTCCGCGAACAGGAACTCGGCGCTGGAACGCCGGGCGCGGCTGACTGCCAGGCTGGCCAAACTCGCCGCCGCCGGATACCTCGCACCCCTGGCCCGCCAGATCGGCTCACTGGGCGGCTGCACCCGCCCGATCCGCATGACCGGCCACCGCACCCGCCTGGACACCGCCACCGGCCAGATCCTCGACCACCTCGACACCCGCCACCTGCCCGCCGGCGAACTCCTGCTGCGGTGCGGCAACCGCCGCACCACCCGCTGCCCCGCCTGCTCCACCCTCTACCGCTACGACACCTACCAGCTCATCGCCGCCGGACTACGCGGTGGCAAGACCGTCCCCACCAGCGTCGCCACCCATCCCCGTGTGTTCGCCACCCTCACCGCCCCCGGCTTCGGCCCCGTCCACAACCAACCCGGCACCACCCCCTGCACCTGCGGCACCCGGCACGCCGACGGCGACCCGCTACTCGGCACCCCGCTGAACCCGCAGCGGTACGACTACACCGGCGCGGTGCTGTGGAACGCCCACGCCCCCGCGCTGTGGGCCCGCTTCACCACCCACCTGCGCCGCGAGATCGCCAAGGCCGCCGGACTGACCCAGCGCACCCTGCGCCACCACGCCACGCTCTCCTACGCCAAGGTTGCCGAATACCAAAAGCGCGGCCAGATCCACTTCCACACCGTCATCCGCATCGACGGACCCACCGGCCCCGCCAGCACTCCGCCTGCCTGGGCCACCACCGAACTCCTCGACCACGCCGTCCGCGCAGCCGCGAACCGCACTCGCGTCCAGCACCAGCATCCGTCCCGGGCCGGGGAGGCCGACCCGGCACAGCCGGCGGGGCCCATGGCGTTCCGGTTCGGGCGGCAGATCGACGTCCGCGCCATCCGCAGTACCGACTTCACCGGCGAGGGCCCCGTCACCGACCGGCACGTCGCCGCCTACATCGCCAAGTACGCCACCAAGGGCGCCGAGACCACCACCGGCACCCTCGACCGCCGACTCCGCTTCCTCGCCGAACTCGCCCAGCACGACCTCACCGACCACGCCCGCCGCATGATCCACACCGCCTGGCACCTCGGCACCCAGCCCCAGCACGCCCACCTCCGCCTGCGCCAGTGGGCCCACATGCTCGGCTTCCGAGGCCACTTCTCCACCCGCACCCGCCACTACTCCACCACCCTCACCCAGCTACGGGCCGAACGCACCGCCTGGCGTAGCCGCCAACCCGAAACCGCTGCCTCGACACCGACCGACCCGTCAATGGTCGACCGGCACGCCGGACTGCCGATCGGTGAGGGCTGGTCGGTCACTGACCGGCACGGTGACCGCGAGGACCGCGCTGACCTGACCGCCGGTCACACCGACCCCGGCCCCGGTCACCGCGCAGGTCACCGCGCGAAGGACGGGCGATCCGGCGGCGCGGACACGACTCTGGTGATCTCGCACTGGCAGTACGCGGGGACCGGCCTCCTGCCCGAACTCGCCCACCTCGCTGACCTCCTGGCCACCACACCGCGCCCCCGGCCCGAGCAGCCGAGCCGCCCCCGGCACGCACAGCGCTCCCGTGACCGGGCCGGTCACTCCACCGACCCGCTGACCACCCCCGTCCAGACGGGGGCGATCGCGTGACCGCCGACAGCGAACTCCTCACCGTCCCCGAGGTCATGGCCCGGCTCAAGATCAGCCGCTCCACCGTCTACGACCTCATCCGCACTCGGCAGCTCGTCTCCCTCACCATCGGCCGCGCCCGCCGCATCCCCGCCCACGCTCTGACTGCCCTCGTCCACCACCACCTCGAAGAGGCATCCTGATGACCACCGGCCCCACCTCGACTCCCGGCACCAGCTCGCGCAGGGTCCGCGCCAACGGCGACGGCACCGTCTACCAGCGCAAGGACGGACGTTGGGAAGCCGCCGGATACGTCCTCGCCCCGGGCGACACCCGCAAGCGAGTCCGCGTCTACGGCACCACCCGCAAGGAAGCACTCGCCAAGCTCACCGAGAAGACCGCCACCAGCAACCGCGGCATCCCAGTGGTCTCCGCCCAGGGCAGCCTGGCCGCCTACCTGACGTACTGGCTGGAGAACGTCGCAGTCCATCAGCTCCGCGAGACCACCCACACCCGCTACACCGCCTGCACGAACCGCTACCTCATCCCCGGCCTCGGCAAGAAGAAGCTCGCCAAGCTCTCGGCCAAGGATGTCCGCACCTGGCTCAACGAGCTCCGCACCGTCTGCCAGTGCTGTGCCCGCGGCCTCGACACCACCCGCGACCAGCCCCGCTGCTGCGCGACCGGCACGTGCTGCGGCAAGCGGCTCTCCCCGCTGACCCTCGCCTACATCCACTCCGTCCTCAAGTCCGCGCTGGAACACGCCGTCCGGGAGGAAGAGATCCCGCGCAACGTCGCCCGCAACGTCCGCACCGGCACACCCCGACCCCGCCGCTTCAACCCCCTCACCGCCGACGAGGCCCGCACCTTCCTCGCCGGAGCCCAGGGCCACCGCCTCCACGCGCTGTTCGAACTCGCTCTCCGTACCGGCCTACGCAAGGGCGAACTCCTCGGCCTGCGCTGGGAAGACCTCGACCACGTCAGCGGCACCGCCAGCATCCGCCGCACCCTCCAGCGCACCCGCAGCAGCGGCCTGACCACCCTCCCCACCAAGACCATCAGCTCCGAACGCCGCATCGCCCTCCCATCGCCCTGTCTCCTCGCACTCCGCGCCCACCGCAAGCAGCAGGCCCAGGAAAAGGAGGAGGCCGGCGCGGGCTGGGTGGACAGCGGCCACGTCTTCACCCGCCCCGACGGCCACCCCATCGAACCCGCCACCCTCACCCGACACTTCAACGCCCTACTCCGCTGCGCCCGCCTCCGCCAGATCCGCTTCCACGACCTGAGGCACTCGACCGCGACCCTCCTCCTGGAACAGGGCGTCGAACTCATCGTCATCAAGGAACTCCTCGGCCACGCCCACATCGGCGTCACCGCCACCGTCTACGCCCACGTCCGCCTCCGCCTCCAGCGCGACGCCATCGACCTCCTCGGCAACGCCCTCCGCGATCCCGCAGCCGCCACCACCGAGCCCAACGACAGCGACGATCCAGCGCTTTGTGCAGCGCCCGTCCGCTGACGTTGCCGTCAGCTACTGCCGTCAAGACGCCAAGTGGCCCCACCGGAAACGATCCGGTGGGGCCACTTCTGATCGCCACTAACGTTCGGAGAGGCAATATCCGTTCATGTATCCGCGGACCCAGTGAATACACTCTGGACGGTTACCCGTGCCCATTCGACAGAATTCTTCAAGAGCTGCGCGCACTTCGAGGACCGGCAGACAGCTTCTCGGGTTGTGAAACCTTGGATCACCTGGATCGAATACGACCCGCAGGTCAAGGCTCGGCGAAGCTAAAAAATCAACTCGGGGAGTTGATTATGAGCCGGGTTCCTACGTGAATGAATCATCAATCATGCAGCCAATGCCACCATTCCCATCGAGGGTTATCGCAATCAATCCGAGCAATAAATTCGCCACCGGCCACCACGTCGCCAAAATTTGTATCAATGGCAGTAGCTACCTTAGCGGAAATCTCTCTAACGATTGACTCCATGAGCATAGGATCTCGATAGTCAACCGAGAAGGCCGAAAACGGCCCCTTGGGGATCAGCACCTCGGGCCAATCTTCAAAGAGGCCGTCCTCCTGCGGATCCATAACACACACATAGGCACTCGAGGTTCCCTGCGAGACCTCAAGGTACCTATCGTCTACCAAGGTGACTTGATGCGAGGACTCCAGCGCATTCGCGACCGCTTGAAAACCCCAGCCTTCTGCGGCGATAACAATTACAAGCGTCTCCATCGACTGCACTCCTTTGAAACGACTGCGCGCCGGCCGAGGATTCTTATCCTCGGCCGGCGCGCAGCGGCGGTTATCCGCCAGCCGCCCAGGCCACGAGGTCTTCCATCCTCCTGAAGACAGGTACGCCTAGCTCTTCAATTCCTCGCGCAACATGGCCGCCCATCTTTGGGCCATATACCGCGACACGGGCCCCGCCAGCTGTAGGCAAGACTCGATCCCGGATTTGCGCAGTCTTGCCAGACCCCTTTCCACTGGCTACCTCAATGACGAAGTTGTCTCCGTAGACATCGTGATCTGACCAGGTTGTTCCATCCTCGCGAAGCGTCTTCCGCCCCATACCCTTCACGAGATCCGGGTGAGCGTCCTCGATGGCATTAGCCACGGAATCCTCAAGAGGGTGCTCGCCCTGGCCTGTCCATTTCCCGCAATTGTGAACCAGGACCGGCGTGGTCCCCGCCAGCACATAGTACGTGTGGAGGTTGGCGACCGTCAGGTCGTTGGCGGGTTGGGGGGTGGTCGTGTAGGGGCGGGTGTGGAGGACGAGTCGGGGGGTGTGGTCGGGGGTGGTGAGGTGGTGGCCGGGCTGGAGGTCCTTGGCCTCGGTCCAGCGGTGGGCCGTGTCGTCCCAGTACGGGTGGTGGGCGGTGGAGACGAGGGTGGTCGCCTCGGAGGTGGTGCCGTCCTCGTGGGGTGTGGCGACGGTGAGTTCGGTGAACTCGGTGTCGTCGGGCGTGGTGATCTTGGCTGTGATCGGTTCGGCGGTCGTCTCGCCGGTCTGGGGGTCCGTCGCGGTGACGGATTCACCGGGTTGGAGGTCGCCGATCGGTTTGGCGCTTCCGTCCGCCATCAGCACCGGTGTGCTCGGAGGGAAGCTGTGCGCGGGCCACGGGCAACCGGCCGGCGCGGATCCGCCGTGCGGCGTCTTCGGGGTCGGGATCTCCGGCGCCTTTCGGAGGTCCTTGATGACTGTTCCGGCGATCTCCGCAACCCACTTGCCCTTGACGAGCGAGGTGGCGGCCCAGAAGCAGGAGGCCTTGTCCCCCTCGATGCATCCCTGGGCGTCGCCGAGCGGTGTGACCTCCTTCGCGATGGCCCATCCGGCCCTCGCAAAGCCCTTGACCACGTCGAAGCCGCTCGCACGGCGGTCCTTGACCCTGCCGTTCTTCAGGACCTGGGTGTAGACGTATTCCCGGTTCGACGCCCGGCTGGTGTCGACAGCCGTCTCGTAGTAGCGGTGCTGGGCGTCGACGCTGACGTAGTCACTGGTCGCCGCCGTGTTGCTGACCGTGATGGTTCCGCCGTGGCAGTCGTAGAGCGTGCCGCATTCCTCAGACTTGAGACCGCTCGGGTCGCTGAGGTTGACGGGGTCGTTCTCGCTGTAGGCGTAGCCGTTCCACTGCTGCGGGTTCGCGGCGTCGAGGATCGGGTCGGGGCTGATGAAGCGTCCCGTCGCCGGGTCGTACTGGCGGGCTCCGAGGCTGGTGAGGCCCGTGGTGTCGTCCTTGCTGCCGCCGATGAAGCCCTTGGTGCCGGCCCAGTCGGAGGTCTGCGGCTGGGTGCCGCGGGGGTTGCCGAACGGGTCGCTGGGCCGGCGGGTGACGGCCTGGTCGGACGTGGTGTTGATCTGGAGGTTGGCTGTGCCGTGCGGGTCGGAGGCCTGGATGAGGACCTTGCCGCCGCCGATGGCCGCGGTGACGCGGGTGTAGGTGAGGCCGCCGGGGGCGGCGATGGTGCGGACGTTGCTCAGCGAGCCGCTGCCGGTGTCGAGCGTGAGCTCGTCGGTGGCGAGGCTGAGCGTGGTCTTGCCCGGGTTGCGGCGGATGAGCTGGTTGCCGTCCGCGTCGTACAGGTAGGTGGTGGCGTCGGTCTGCCCGGTCCTGGCGAGGTTGTCGAGCTTGTCCTCGCCGTTCCAGGTGAGGGTGCTGGTGCCGCCGGTGTCGGTGATGGAGGTGGTCCGGCCCTTGGCGTCGTACTGGTACGAGACGGTCTTGGTGCCGGCCGGCCCGGTGCTGGTGGAGGTGAGGAGGGCGTGGGGCCCGCCGGTTCCGCCGCCGGTGTTGGGCGCGTTGGTGGGGCTGTTGGTGCTCTTCGCGGCTCCGAAGGTCTGGGTGGTGGTGCTGTCGTTGAGGCTGTTTCCGGTGATGTCGCGCTGGACGAGGCTGGTACGGTTGCCGGTCGCGTCGTAGCTGTACGTCGTCCAGTACGGGGCGGGGCCGCCGATGCTGCGTCCGCCGGGGTTGGTGGTGGCGGGGCCGTTGGCGTTGTTGCAGCCGCCGACTCCGGGGACGGTGGAGGAGCTTCCGGTGCCGTGCGTCGCACCGGCGGAGTCGGTCCAGTCCGCCGTGGTGGAGGTGCCGCCCGTGTCGGTCCAGGCGCCGGTCAGCCGCCCGAGGTAGTCGTACGTGAAGCACTGGGTGTCGGTGGCGGTGGCGTCCTGCACCGTGGTGGCCGAGGTGATCCGGCCGGACGGGGTGTAGGTGTAGCTGGTCTGGTCGACCGACACCGTCCCGAGCTGGCGGTCGACGAAGTTGTTGATGACGCGCCCGGTCGCCCAGTCGTACTGCGTGGTGGCGACGACCTGGGTGCCGTACTCGCCGACGGTCGACCGGACGGGCCTGGCGAGCGCGTCGTAGCTCACCTTGGCGATCACCGCCTTGCCGAGGCTGGCCGCCGAGGTGACCAGTCCGGTGATGGTGGTGCCGTAGCTGACGGTCTCGGCCGGCAGGCCGCCCGCGGCGGGGATGCTGACCCTCTTCAGGGCGCCGATGACGTCGCTGTAGGTGTTGGCGGTGGTGTAGGTGCCTGCCAGTGCTCCCTCGGCGGAAGGGATGGTGACGGAGCTGCCGAGCGGCCGGTACGCGGTGTCGTAGCCGGTGACGGCCTTGGTGTAGGCGGCGCCGTCGGAGCCGCCGACGTAGCGGGTCGACGCCGTCGGCTGGCCCTTGAGGATCGTGTCGTACGTCCAGGAGGCCAGTTGGTTCGCCGGTGCGACGCTGCCGTTGTACGAGCCGGTCCTGCGGCCGAGGAGGTCGTAGGTGTAGGCGAGGGTGGTGTTCTTGGCGTCGGTGGTGTGGTCGACGCGGGAGTTGGCGTCGTAGAAGGTCCGGGTCGTGCCCGTGTCGGGGTCGGACGCGGAGGTCTGGCGGCCTCGCAGGTCGAAGGTGTAGTTCCAGGTGTTGCCGCTGCTGTCGGTGCGCCGGGAGGCGAGGCCGCCCGGGGTGTAGCCGTAGGTGGTGACGTCAGCGTCGGCGGCGTTGCCGGTGGCGGTGGGAGTGCGGTACTGCCACACGGCCGCGGTGCGGCCGCGGGCGTCGGTGACGGTCGAGGTCGGGGTCGCGCCCGTGGGCGGGGTGACGTCGGTGCGGTCGGCGCCGGGGTAGGCGTTGGTGCTGGCCCACTGGAGGTTGCCGTAGGAGCGGAACTCCGCGCGCAGTACCCGGCCCGTGCCGTCGTAGGTGTTCCAGGTCTGGCCGGGGATCTGGCCGTCGCCGACCGGGACGAAGATGGACTCGGTGGGGAACGAGCCGCCTTCGTAGTACGGGTTGGAGGTCTTGATGACCCACCCGTGGGTGTCGTAGACGGTGTCGGTGATCAGTCGGCCGGTCGGGTAGGCGGCACTGGTGCTCTGGCTCTGGCGCGGGCGCCCGAGGCCGTCGAGCAGGTCGATGGTCGCGGAGTAGGTGACGCCGTCGTCGTTGATCGTCTCGGTCTTGACGGCTGCCGGCCCGTCCGTGCCCCGCACGGTGTACGTGAACTTTTTGCTCGCCGCGCCGTCGGTCGGCCGGTCCGGCGCCCACACCGCGGTGATGCGGCCGAGGGCGTCGTACTGCGCGGTGGTGACGCGGTCGTTGAGGTCCCGGCTGGTCAACGGGGAGCCGCGGGCCGGGTCCTGGGTGACGGTCGTCGTCCAGTCGGACCCGAGCGGGCCGGTGCTCCGGACCTCGGTGGGCAGGGCGCCGGAGGCCGGGCTGATGGCGGAGGTCGTGACGGCCGGGGTGACCGAGGGGCCGCTCAGCTGCTTGCCGGAGCGGTCGTAGGTGGATCCGTCGGTGGTCCCGGACGTGGTGCTCCGCCCGTAGGCGTCGAAGGCCGCGCTGCCCTGGTGGGCGTAGACGGGGCCGCCGGCCTGGTCGAAGTGGTCGAGCACCTGGGTACTGGTCGGGTCACCGGTGGCGCCCGCCTGGCCGAACGGCTTGCCGTCGTAGAGCGTCCGGTTTCCTGCGACCGTGTTCGAGGCCGACGGCGCGGTGCCGCACGGGCCCTGGACGGTCACGATCTCCGAGACCAGCATGAGCCGTTGCTGGTTGTCGCTGGTCGCGTAGCCGGAGGTGGTGCAGGTCTCGGGGGCGGTGGCGCTGCCGTCGCCCTTGTCGTTGACCTGGGTCACCCGGTTTCCGCGGGTCGGGTCGGTGGTCGTGGTCACCGTGGAGGTGCGCCAGCTGCCGTCGGCGAGCTTCGCCTTGGAGACGTCCGTGGTCTGGGAGTCCGGGTAGCGGGCGTAGACCTTCGACGAGCCTGCACTCTGGGTGTGGGTCGCGGTGATCTGCTGGCCGTTGTAGGTGGTGCCGGAGACGGACTGGACGCTGCCGCCGGCCTTGTCGTAGGTCTCGGTGGCGACGACGCGGCCGCCGAGCCAGTCGTTGTCGGCGACGTTCCCGCCGAGGGGGCTTGCCACCTGGACGCTGCGCTGGCTGCCGTTGCGGAGGTAGTCCCCGTCCATGCCGCGCAGGTAGGTGGTGGTCTGCTGGGTCTTGGGTGCCTCGCTGACCGAGCCGCTGCCGGTGGTGGTGGTCACCGACTGGTAGCCGCGGAAGTTGTCCCAGGTACGGGTCTTGGGGTCGGTGAACTCGGCGTCGTTGCGGTGCCAGGCGGCGCCGCCGTTGTAGGTGTACTCGGTGGTCCTGCCGATCGGCGGAGTGGCGACGAGGTCCTGCTCGGTGATGGTTCTGACGAGCGGCTTGTTGAACCAGTCGTTGACCGGGTCGGGCGAGGACTGGCCCGGGAGGTACCACTTGACCGGCATGCACGCCATGGAGTTGTTGTCCTCGGAGGCGGGCATGTGGTTGTTGACCCGGGAGCACTCGGGGTCGCTGTAGATGACGTTGATGCGGCCGCCGGTCTCGGTCGTGATGCCCTGGATGCGCGGGCGCATGAACATCGGCGCGGCCGGGACGAGGCCGTCCACGCGGTTGGCCATCATCACGTAGCTGAACGAGACGGCCGGCAGGCTGATCGGCGCCTGGCCGTTGGAGCCGGTGCGCTGGACGGAGTCGAGCTGCAGGGTGCGCTTGGTTCCGTCACCGGGGTCGGCGAGGGACTGGGACAGCGCCCACGTGTCGACGTCGCGGTAGGCGGAGTCGACGAGGACCTGGGTGGTGATCGCGGTCAGGCGCTTGGTGGTGAAGAAGGTCGGCGCGTAGTTCGAGCACGCCCCGGAACCGGTGCAGATCTGGTCGATCGGCACGTCGGGCCAGGCGTCGGCGTTGGCGGTGGTGCGCTGGCTCTCCGCGCACGTGATCGAGCCGGAGGCCTTGCAGCGCTCGTCGACCGTGAAGAGGACCTTGGCGGCGGGGTTGAGCGCCCCCTTGGCGGCCTTCTGGTCGTCCAGGCGCTGGCCGTAGCCGATCTCCGTGAGGTAGCCGGCCCGCTGGTAGTCGGTGAGGCTGCCGTTGCCGTTGTTCTGGGCGCCGCCGCGGCTGTACTTGTTGCCCTCGGTGGCGTACTTGTACGTGGTCAGGTTGCCGTGCGGGTCGACGACGTAGTCGAGCTGCCAGCGCCAGGCCATCTGGCACCACGAGTTCTTGCCGGAGCCCGCGCCGTAGCAGGGGTCGCCGCTGTTCGGCGAGTAGACCGGGGTGGTCAGGACCGAGTTCGCGGACGGATCGCTGCCGTCGCCGCCGGGGAGGTGGTTGCGGCCGAAGTAGTACTGGATACCGTCGGTCGTGGTGATCCGCCAGTACTCCATGTCCCGGTAGTCGGTGTCGCCGGCCGCCTTGGGTGCGCCGGTGAGCTGCTCGATCTTGGAACCGTCGTCACTCTGCAGGTGCCAGAGGCCGGTGGCGTCATCGCGCACGATGGTGCCGGAGCGGCTGCCGAGCGAGAGCGTGGCGTTCTGGCCGGCCCAGCACTGGTCGGCGGAGCCGGTGATGCCGGCCTTGTCACAGCCGCGGTAGGACCGCTCGATGTAGCCGGGTTCGTAGCCCCAGCCGTCACCGACCCACGAGGACTGGGAGTTGGTGGCCGACGTCCTGCCGTCCACCGCGGCCGAGTTGTAGTCGAGTCCCACGGCCGGGGCGGCGCCGCCGAGGGACGGCGGTACCTGGATCGGGTAGCTGTACGTGAAGTTGCCCGAGTTCGACCCTGCCTTCCACCCCGCCGATGGCGAGAGCGGTGTCGCGGTGTACGACCCGCCGGGGCCGGACGGAGCGGGAGCCACTGCCAGCACGAGCGCTCGCCCGGCCGGTGCGGGAGCGGTGGCCGGGCTCTGCGCGGATGTGAAGGACGCGTTGACGGCGTCCTGCGGGTTGGCCTTTCCTGAAGGCTGCTGCGGGCTGGATGCGGAGGGCAGCCTGACGTCGGCGGTGACCTTGCCGTGTCCGTCGAGCGCCGCCGGGACGGGTGTCCGGGTTCGGCACTCTTCCCGCTCCGGGGTGGTCAGCGCGCACGAGGGCAGTGCCACGAGCGTGGCGCGGTCCGACCAGCCTGCGGCCTGGAGCGCCTTGAGGTCGAGCGTGACGCTCGCCGCGCGTCCGTCACCCGTGCCCGGCGCCTCGGCGTCGGTCAGGGCGACGAGGGGGCCGGTGATACCGGCGGCCTTGCCCGTGTCCTGACCGGTCACCTGGACGGTGACGGTATGAGCGCTCTCGCCCGTGCCGTTTCCGGGTGCGACCGAGACGGCGAGTGCCCCGGCCTTGGAGCCGGTGCCACCGCCGGAGGCCGGGGAGGCGCCGCCGGTCGCCGACCGGGCGGACTTCGCCCCCGGGCTGTCCGGGCCGAGCGTCACGGTCTCCGTCCCGGTCACCACGGGCGGTGCCGTCTCCGGCTTCCAGTCGGCCGGCTTCGCGGCGGGTTTGGCCGCCGGTTTGGCGTCGTGTCCCTCCACGGAGGTGGTGGC
This sequence comes from Kitasatospora sp. NPDC051702, assembly GCF_040681575.1. Taxonomy (NCBI): domain Bacteria; kingdom Bacillati; phylum Actinomycetota; class Actinomycetes; order Kitasatosporales; family Streptomycetaceae; genus Kitasatospora; species Kitasatospora sp. NPDC051702. Next base: position 33,839 of record NZ_JBFAZB010000053.1, on the reverse strand, counting down.
GCCGCCCAGCGGTGTGCGGGGCGGTGTCCAGACCTCCCCCTCGGGCGCCGGATAGGTCCACGCCGCCGCGGGTGGCACGGCCACCCCAGTCATGGCCAGCGCGACCATGGCGGCCGTGACGGGTGACCGCCACCGGCCTCGTGCTGCTGTCGTTCGAGCCCGTTTCCGGGCAGACAAGACCCCCACCTGCGCTCCCTCGCTGATGTCGACACAGCGTCACATGGACATAGCTGTGTGCCAGATTGGACGTGACACTACGTGCCGCCTCTGACACGTCGCCAGGCAGTTCGAGAGCCGTGCAGGGGATGTTTGCGAAGTCTTGACTTGGAGGTCCGGCCTTATCCGGACATGTCAACCCAATCCTGCAAAGCGTTTGACCTACCCGCTGGTCAGGACGCATCGTTCCGACCCGAACGCATCTCCCGGAGGGGGATCGCGCATGGGAGGGGAGCCCAGAAGCAGACATGTCCATCACTTCGCGAACATTTCCGAACATGCCTCCACCGCGCTCGGCGCGTCGGGGAGCGGCGCGACTCGCCGCCCTCGCGGCGAGCTGCGCCCTGAGCGTCGGTCTGCTGACCGCGCCTGCCGCGGTCGCCGCCGATGCCGCACCGCCCGCCCCGCACGGCCCGAGCGGCACTGTCCCGCCGCTGGTGCCCCCGACGCAGGGCCCGGCCCGAACACCCCTGCAGCAGGCGATGGTGGACGCCGTCGCCAAGGCCCGGTCGACCGGCAAGGCGGTCGTCGTGGAGGCCATGACCAACGAGGTGTCGAAGACCGTCGCCAACGCGAACGGCACCCTCACCACGACGGACAACGCCCAGCCGGTGCGAACCCGGCAGAACGGTGCCTGGGCCGACCTCGACCCGACCCTGCGAGCGAACGCGGACGGCACCGTCGGCCCCGCCGTCTCGAACACGGCCCTGGCGCTCTCGGGCGGTGGCGGCGGACCCATGGCCACGATCTCCACCGCCGACGGGAAGAAGCTTTCGGTCGGTGCCCCGTTCCCCCTGCCCAAGCCGGCGCTGAACGGATCCACCGCCACCTACGCCGACGTCCTGCCCGGCGTCGACCTGCAGCTGACCGCGCTGCCCATCGGGGGATGGCGCGACGTGATCGTGGTCCGCACGCCGGAGGCGGCGGTCAACCCGGCACTGAAGACCCTGCGCTTCCCGATCACCGCCCAGGGCCTGACGGTCACCTCCGACGACCAGGGCCGCATCGACGTCAAGGACGACAAGGGCGCCCTGCGCTTCCGCTCCCCGTCGGCGCTGCAGTGGGACTCGTCGACGACCGCGGCGCCCGCCACGGCGCCGAAGGCCGCGAAGGCCGCTGCCGCGGCGGCACCCGCGGCCGACCCCGGGCCTGCGCCGGCGGGCGGTATCCGCTCCTCCGCCGAGGCGCCAGGCGACGGGGCGAACGTGGCCGCCATCGGGACGAAGGTCACCCCGGCGGCGATCGAGCTGACGCCGAACCAGGGCGCACTCGGGTCGGGCACCGGCCCGTGGTACCTCGACCCGTCCCTGGTCGCGACCAGCTCGGTCCAGGGGTCGGTGGAGGTCCAGGAGAACCACAAGACCGCCGAGAACTTCAACAAGAAGACCAACCTGGCCACCGGGTTCTGCGGCTACCACAGCAGCGACCCGGCGCTGGACTGCGGCGTGACCGGACGTCAGCGCGCCTACTTCCAGTTCGGCATCAACCCCGCGCTCTACACCAAGCCCGGTGGGGCGGAGAGCCCGCCCACCATCTCCACCTCCACGCTCAGCGCCCAGGTCACCGGTGCCTCCAGCCCTGACACGGACACGCCGTTCGTGGTGTACTCGGCGCCCAAGCCCATCCACGAGCACACCAGTTGGAACGACCAGCCCTGCGGCACGAGCAAGACCGTCGTGATGGAGAACTGCCCGACGGTCAACGGCCAGTGGCTCAAGGGCACCGGCCCACTGGCCGTCGACGTCACCGCCATGATGAAGCAGGCCGTCGCCGGCCAGTGGCCTTGGTGGACCGTCGGGATCGCGCCGATGAACAACGAGTTCGAGGCCTCGTACCGCCACTACCTCGCCAACAACCCGTTCATCACCACCACGTACGACATCACGCCGACCGTCTGGTACCCGCGGACCAGCCCCGCACCCGGCTTCGCGTGGAACAACAGCACCAATGAGTGCACCAGCGGTGGTACCCACCCCTGGGACAACCCCGGTTGGATCAGCAGCAATCAGAGCATCTCGTTGATTGCGAACAGCTACTCCCCGGCCGGTCAGTCCCTCTACACCAGCTACCGGATGTGGGACGACAATGACGGCAACTACTCCTTCACCGAAGGACACTGGGGCGGCCCCTACAACAGCCCCGCCGAAGCCGTCTCCCCCGGCGCACTGAGCGACGGCCACCAGTACGGCTGGTACGCCCAGTCCAGCGACGGCATCCTCAGCTCGCCCGGCAGCGCCGCGTGCTACTTCCGCATCGACCGGACCAACCCCCGGGTGAGCATCGGCTCCACCGACTTCCCGCCCTCCGGCACTCCGAACCCGACTCCGGCCAAGTACATGAACGACTGGGGCAGGTTCACCGTCAACGCCGAGGACCCGGCCCCCGGCCAGGGTCTGCAGGCCTCCGGCATCGCCTGCGTGCGAGTCAGCACCGACCCGACCCCGGTCGTCGGTTGGCGTTGCGGGCAGAACGGGACGCTCGCGCCCGGGCAGCCCTACGACTACCAGCCGCGGCAGTGGGGCACCAACACGCTCTACGCGTGGGCCATGGACAACGCCGGCAACTACAGCCAGCCGGCGCTCTACAACTTCTACGTCCCCTGGAAGCCCGGCACCCAGCCGCTGTTCGGTGACGTCACCAACGACCAGCAGCCGGACATCGTCCTGGCCGACAAGAACGGCGACCTGCGGATCATCGGCGGCACCACGGACCCGGCGAACTCCCTGGCCGCCCCCGCCTCCGCGGCGCCGGGCAACCGTGACTTCGGCGCCACCTGGGCCGACTTCCAGATCAGCCATCACGGCACCTTCGCCGTCGGCCAGCCGGTCGACCAGATCGTCGCGCACTACACCAAGGACAAGGCGCCGCAGCTGAAGGACGCCATGTACCTGATCCCGAACGACGGCACGGGCCGATTCGGCGCCCAGGCATCGGCCTCGCTGAACCGCCCCACCAGCTGCACCACCTACGGCACCGGCGCACGCTGCGCCGCCTACACGCAGAAGGTCTGGAGCAACGTCTCCCAGGTCGTGGCGATCGGCACCCCGGAGGGCGAGTCGGTCGGCGGCGAGCCCAACAACCCCTCCCACCGGGTCATGATGACCCAGACCTCCCTCCTGACCGTGGAGAACGGGAACCTCTACCTCTTCCAACCGAACGGCCTCAGCGACGGCCTCGACAGCGCGACGCTGATCCCCACCACGAGCGGCACCTGGTCGGACTACGAGATCCTCACCCCCGGCTCGGCCAACGGCGCGACCACGGTGCCCGGGACGGCGAACACCACGTACCAGACCACCATATGGGCGCGGCACCGCACCAACGGCACCGTCTACGCCTACCCGCTCACCTGGAAGGCCGACGGCACCGTCGACTACTCCGCGCTGACCAGGCCCGACGCCGGCACACCGATCCTGACCGGCGCCAACTGGACCACCGCGGCCCAGCCGCAGGTCGGTGCCGCCGATCTCAACAACGACGGCTACCCGGACCTCTGGGCGGTGAACGGCGCGAACGCCATCACCGTCTTCCCCGGGAAGAGCAGCGACGGCACCAGGAACAAGGTCGACGGGTTCGGTGACTGGCAGTTCCTCGGCTACGCCGACGCCAGTGTCTCCGTGCACCCCGCCACCGCGAGCTGGCAGTGCATGGATGCCGTCGGCGGGCCCCACGACGGTGCCGAGGTCGCCATCTACAGCTGCTGGGAGACGGCCGCCCAGCGGTTCAGCCCGGCGACGGACGGCACCATCCGTGCGGGCAGTTACTGCCTGTCCACCAAGGACGACGCGCTCGGCAACGGCACCCGGGTCGTCCTCGCGACCTGCACCGGTGGCAGTGGCCAGAAGTGGAGCGTCCGTTCCGACGGCAGGATCGTGCTGCCCGCCACGGTGGATCCCGCCGGCAACCCGGGTGGCCGGTGCCTCGAGCTGCCCGGGTGGGCCACCGATCAGGGCACCCGGCTCGGCATCTGGGACTGCCCCGGTGTGCAGGCCAACCAGCAGTGGAGCCTGCAGTACGAGCAGCACACTCCCTGAAGGGGACGGCCGTGAGGCCGCGATGAGGTGAACGAGGACGTCCGTGGGGCGGGGCTCCGGGTGGTTCGGGGCGCCGCCCCGCGGGCGTTCTAGCGGGTGGTGATGGTGACGACGGAGTACTGGGTGAGGGTGAGGGGGATGCTGAGGGTGGTGCCGGTGACGGTGTGGGGGGCGGGTTTGGGGGTGGGGTCGGTGCCGTCGGGGGTGGCGACGGTGACGGCGGTGGGGGTGGTGCCGGGCGGGAGGGTGTAGGAGAGGGTGCAGTTGGCGGGGGTGGTGCGGAAGGCGGCCGGGGTGTCGCCGAAGTTGGTGAAGTTGACCAGGTGGACGACGGTGTCGGCGCCGAGCCGCCGGGCGTCGAGGTAGATCCGGCGGTCGCCGGCCAGGGTGACGGCGGGCGGGGCGGACTGCCGTACGGCGGCGAGCAGTTGGTCGGCGGAGGCCTGGTCGGTCCTGGTCAGGTAGCTGAGGCCGGCCCGGTTGCGGACGTACCAGCAGGTGCCGGCGCCGTAGGTGTTCTGCCGGGTGGCGGGGAGCGGGTCGGCGCGGCGCAGGCCGAGGACGTCGGAGAGGGCGAACTCGGTTCTCTGGCCGCCGAGTTCGTCGAGTGCGGTGGGGGCCGGGCCGGTGATGACGATGGTGCCGCCGGCGGCGACGAAGCCGCGCAGCGCGGCCGCTTCGGCGTCGGAGACGGCCTGCAGGTCGGGCAGCAGCAGGACCTTGAAGCGGGTGAGGTCGGCGGCGGTGAGGCCGGGGCTGGGCACCGTGTCGAAGGGGACGTGCGCGTACACGAGGGCCTTCACGGTGCCGCGGAACTCGCCCAGCCAGGGGACGGCGGCGCAGCTCTGCTCCGGGTCGTCGCCGCCCCACCAGTCGGTGATCCCGGCGGGTGCGGTGGCGTTGGCGTACATGCCGATGCCCGCGCCCGGGGCGACGTAGTCGCGGGACGGGCTGGAGTGGTAGACGCCGACCTCGGCGATCGGGGCGGCGTCGTAGAGGCGTTCCTGGTTGGCGCGGACGAAGGCGTACATCCGGGTGCGCATCGCGGCGTCGACGGTGTCGTTCTTGAACGGGGTCTTCACCTCGTACGGGTTGCAGCCGGCGGCGATCAGCTGGGACATCACCAGGGAGGCGTCGTCGGCCTGCCAGCCGTAGGAGAAGGCCCAGGCGGGTTTGGTGCCGCTGGCGCCGCGTGCGTACTTGTACATCGAGATCAGGCAGACCCAGTCGGTGGCGGTGGCGTGCCGCATGCCGTCGTAGTTGCCGAGGATGTCCACCTCCCAGACCTGGCTGACGGCGCCCTCGGCCTGGCGCAGGTAGCCGCCGTCGAGGCCGATCGAGGTGGCGTAGCGGTAGTCCATCGAGACGGTCTCGACGAAGGTGACGAGGTCGGGGTTGACGGAGCGGCCGGCGGCGGCGATGTCGAGCTGGAACCGGAGCAGGTTGCGGTGGCGCCACTCGACGTAGCGGCGGAACGTCGGGTCGGCGAAGTCCGCGGCCTTGGGGAGGGCGAGGCCGGTGTCGGCCCTGAAGGCTGCCGCGCCCCAGGTGGAGGCGTCGCACCAGGAGAGCACGCCGTCGAAGTAGATCGGGACGTCCGGCCAGATGCCGTCCACGCCGGTCGCGGCGACGCCCTTGATCCGCTTGAGGTAGTAGTCCCGCCAGGGCGAGTTCGGGCTGAGCCAGACGCTCTCGTCGCCCGGGTCGACCCAGACCACCACGCTGCCGTAGAACACGTTGGGCCGGCCGGCGAGGTCGCGTTGGACCCAGTTCCCGCCCTGGTCGTTCTTGTAGAACGAGCGGCCCTTCTCGCCGCCGGGGGAGATCAGCTCCAGTGACGGGTAGTACATGACGACCTTCAGGCCGGCGGCGTGCGCGAGGCCGGTGAAGGTCTTCACCTCGGCCATGTGGGCGGCGAACTCGGCGTCGGTGAGCCAGTTGGAGAGCAGGGTGTCGAGCTCGATGACGCTGACGTTCTGCGCCTTCAGCGCGTCGACGGCGCTCTGCATGTCGGCGGGCTCGTTGAAGGTGCCGTCGGCGATCCGGGCGAACCGGGCCCAGTCCGGCCAGGGTTGGGCCCCGCCCGCCGCGCCCGTCGTAGTGGTTGGGGCCGCCGGGGCCGCCGGGGCGGGTCTCGGGCCGGCGGCGGGGGCGGCGGCCCAGGCCCGGCCGCCGGGCAGCAGGCGGACGGCGGCGAGTGCGCCGCCGGTGCCGAGGCCGGCCCGCAGCAGGCGGCGGCGGCCGGGGCGGGAGGTGGCGGGTGCGGGCGGTGTTCCTTCGGGTTCGGACATGGTGGTCCCCCAGCGTGAGTCGGCGGATCCCGGGAACGTGCGCGGTGCGCTCGGTGCGGAGGCGGCCGTGCTCCCGGTGGGCGGCGCCTCCGCGCCGACCCTAGACGCCGGATCGCCCGGGTGTTCGGGCCGCGTCGACGGCTACGCCAGACGTCGGACCGCCGTGTCCCCGGTTGGGCGAGCCGGATCGCTCGGGTACGGAGGGCGGGTCCTCCCCGCGGCGCTTGACAGTGTTCGGACCAGTGCAGGTGGTGAGGGGCGCGGGGCTGCGGGGTAGGGGTTGCGCAGTACGCCCGTCGGATGATCGGAACGCCTTCGACAGTGCTGTAGATTCACGGCACGAGCGGCGGCCGGGCGCGACGGGAACGCGGCACGAGCGGCGGCAGGAACGAGGAGGGCGCGATGAGCGTTTCGCTGGCCAAGGGGCAGAAGATCAGCCTGGAGAAGCCGGGCGGCGGGCAGCTGGGTGTGGTCCGGATGGGCCTCGGCTGGAAGGCCGCGCAGCCCAAGGGCTTCTTCGCCAAGCTGCTGGCCGCCGGCCGGGAGATCGACCTGGACGCCTCGGCGGTGCTCTTCTCCCAGGGGCGGCCGGTCGACGTGGTCTTCTTCCAGCACCTCACCAGCAACGACGGATCCGTCCGGCACAGCGGCGACAACCTGGTCGGCGGCGCCGGCGACGCGACCGACGACGAGTCGATCACCGTCGACCTGACCCGGATGGCCGCCGAGGTCGACCAGATCGTCTTCACCGTCAACTCCTTCACCGGCCAGACCTTCCAGGAGGTCGAGGCGGCGTTCTGCCGGCTGGTCGACGAGCAGACCGGGGCCGAGCTGGCCCGCTACACGCTGACCGGCGGCGGACCGTACACCGCGCAGATCATGGCGAAGGTGCAGCGCACGCCGGCCGGTTGGCAGATGACGGCGATCGGGCAGCCGGCCAGCGGGCGGACGTTCCAGGACCTGATGCCGGAGCTGGTCAAGCACCTGTGACCGGGCCGCCGCGGCCCGGCCGCGCGCGAGCGGATGGCGCGAGCGGACGGCGAGGGCGTGGCAGCCGCGGCACGGCGACGGTGACACGGAGACGGTGACACGGCGACGGTGACACGACGGCCACGGCACGGCCACTGCAGGACGACGAAGGCGGCGGCCCGCACCACCCGGTGCGGGCCGCCGCCTTCGTCGTGCCGTCAGCGGGCCGTCGGAGCGGCCGAGGGGGAGAGGGACGCGCTCGGCGTCGTGCCCGCTCCCGGGGCGGTCGCGGCGGACGGGACCGACGGGGTGCCGGTCGGCGTGGCCGCGGCGGTGGGCGTCGCGGTGGCGCAGCCTGTGGGCGTGCCGGTGGGCGTGCCGCTGGGGGTGGCCGCCGGAGTCCCGCTCGGGGTGGCGGTCGGGGACGGCGTGCCGGTCGGCGTGGCGGTGGCCGTGGCGGTCGGGCTCGGGCAACCGGTGGGCGTCGCGGTGGGCGTGCCGCTGGGGGTGGCCGTCGGCGTGCCGCTCGGCGTCCCGGTCGGGGTGGCGCTCGGGGACGCGGTGCCGCTGGGAGTGCCCGTCGGGGTGGCCGACGGCGAGGTGGTGCCCGTCGGCGTGGTGGTCGGCGCGGGCGCGGTGCCGGGCGTCTCCGTGGGGGTGGCGCTCGGGCTGGTCGTCGGCTGCGGAGCCGGCTGCTGCGGCGAGGGCTGGTCCGACTGCTGGGTCGGGGCCGGGGAGGTCGGCTGCGCGCTCGGGCTCGGGGCGACGGTGCTCGGGGCGACGGTGCTCGGGGCGACCGGTCCGGTGGTGCCGGCGCCGCCCGTGGTGCCGGTGGCGGCGCCGGTCGGGCGCAGCAGCGGCGAGGGCGAGGAGGTGGTCGGGAGCAGCGGGGAGGGCCGGTTCGGCACGGTGGTGACGGTGCCGCTGCCGAAGTGCGCCATCCAGGTGCGGACCGTCCGCAGGTACTCGCCGGAGTTGTTGTAGCTGAGGACCGCGCGGTCCAGCTGCGCCGGGTCGGCGAGGTCCCGGCCGCCGGCGCAGAGGTAGCGGCCGGCGCTCTCGGCGGCGTCGAAGACGTTGTTCGGGTCGGCCTTGCCGTCGCCGTTGGCGTCCGCGCCCCACGTCGCCCAGGTGGAGGGGATGAACTGCATCGGTCCGACGGCGCGGTCCCAGCGTGCGTCGCCGTCGAAGCGACCGCCGTCGGTGTCGGCTATCGCGGCGAAGCCGTTGCCGTCGAGGGCCGGGCCGAGGATCGGGGTGAGGGTGGTGCCGGCCGCGTCCACCTGGCCGCCGTTGGCCTGGCCGGACTCGACCTGGCCGATCGCCGCCAGGAGCTGCCAGGGCAGGTGGCAGCCGGGGGAGCGCTGGGCGGCGGAGGCCTCGGCCTGGCGGTAGGCGGCGAACACCGTCGAGGGCAGGGCCGGCCCGGTGGCGGCGAAGGGGCCGGGCGCCGGCGCGCCGGGCAGGGTGTTCGGGGGCTGCGGCAGCAGGACGGTGCCGCCGCCGTCGGCCGGGACGCCGGTGCCGAAGGTGCCGCCCGGGGTGGCGGTGCCGACCGGGGCGGAGGCGGTGCCGTAGCGGTCGCCGCCCTGGGTGGTGGCGCCGGGCGGCGTGGCCGCGTCGGCGGCCGCGACGGAGGCGAGGCCGAGGCCCGTCACCTGAGAGCCGGTCAGGGCGGCGAGTGCGGTGAAGGCCGCCGCCGTCCCCGTGACCCGCTTGCCTAGCCGCGTCGCACGCCCGCCCCGGGCCTTGCCGAACCTCGTCGTCATGCCCTGCCCCTCCCCATTGCCGTCCGCTCCTCCCCGGAACGGACGGGTACACGTCATCGTGCCCGCCGTCGGCCGACGGCTCCCACCGTCGCAACGATTAGTATCACGACGATCTGACGGCGGAGAGGCCGCCGGACGGCCTGCGGGTTGCGGCGGCCGGGCCGACGCCGCAGGTCAGTGCGGGTCAGGAGGCCAGCCGGGTGGCCAGGACCCCGGCGAGCACGGTCTCCGCGACGACCTCGGCCGGGGCGTTCGCCTCGTCGCCGGGGGCGCGGCTCTTGACGGCCTCGACGGAGTAGACGTGCCCGTCCGCCTGGAGGTAGACGACCGGGTGGCCGCCGCCCTTGCGGGTCGCGAGGACGGCCTGGCGGCCCGCGCCGTTGATCGGGGTGACGGTCAGGTCGGGGTCGGCCTGCACGGTGGCGAGGGTGGACGGCGGGACCTCGCGGACGGCGGCGTAGGACTCGCGGGAGCCCCAGGTGCACCCCCAGGGGCGGGTGCCGTCGGTGCCCGGGTCGGGGTGGGTGCCGGTGAAGGGGCCGGTCGTGCCGATGGCCTGGACGACCTGCGGGGAGGTCAGCAGGGTGCAGGCGTCGGCGGGGCGCTTCCCGGCGGGTGCCGGGGTGCCGGGCGCGCCGGTCGGGGGCGTGGCCGCGGTGGGCGCGCCGGTCGCGGCGGGCGCACCGGTCGGCGGGGTGCCCGCGGTGGTGGCGGGCTCGGTGGCGCCGGTGGCGGGCGCGGTGGCGGCGGTCGTCGCGGGCGGGGCGGCGGAGTCGTTCTTCGGGGAGGACGACGAGCAGCCGGTCAGGACGGCGGCCGTGAGTGCGGCGGCCGGCACCCAGGCGAGCCGACGGCCGTACCGGATAACCGAGTTGCGGTGCATGCGATTCCCCCAAAGTCCTGTCCGTCGGGCCCGATCGGCTCGCGGAGGCGGTACAGGCAGGGATGCTACGGGCTGGAGGTCGGCGGGATCTCCGGTTTCCGTAACGGGAGTTGACCGGGAGCGTAACGACGGAGGGCCGCGCGCGGAGGGGGCCGGACGGGCGGTCCGGGGCACGGGGGTGGTACGTGCGCGTCGTTCCGGGCTCCCCGGCGGCGCCCGCCGGCGACCGCGCTGACCTGCGCCGATGCCTGGCGCCCCGATCGGCGTGCCTTAGCAGGACGGGTGCCCGGACGCCAGGGGGCGGCCCCAACTCCGCCCTGGACGGGTGACGTTCTGGTGAAAGTGGGCATGCCAGGAATCACCGCCCGGCATGCTGTGCCCCGTGACGATGCGGATGGAGGCCCAGACCGTGAGCGCGAACCTGCCGGAGACCGTCGCCGCCGACGGCACGCTCGTCCTGCCCGCGCCCCGCCGGGTGGTCGACGACCTGGCCCGCGACCTGACCCAGGCCGCCGCCGCGGTGCGGGCGGTGTCGAGGGTCGGCCGCGGCGGCGGGGACGTCGCCGTCGCCGCGTACACCGCCGTGGTCTGCACGGGCCGCTCGGCGGCCCGGGCGCTGGAGGAGGCCGCCTCCTGGTGCCGGCAGGCCCCCGAGGCGGAGGTGCACTCGCTCGCCTGGGCGCGGGTGCCCGGGCACCGGGACGACGTGTACGAGTACCGGGTGACCCTGGCCGTCAGCTTTCCCGACGACGAGACCGGCGAGCACCTCGGCGACACCCATCACGGCCGCCGCTGAGGCCGCTGAGGGCGCCACCCGTCACGGCCGCCGCTGAGGCCGCTGAGTAGGATCGCCCGCATGGGTGATGGGGACACGAACGACAGGACGGCCGGCCGGACCGGTGGCCCGGTGGGCGTTCCGATGGAGAAGCCGCACGGTCCGGCGGACGGACTCGCCGACCGGGCGGCCGAGTTGACGCCCGACCCGACGGGCGGCCCCGACGACGGTCCGCGGGAGCTCTCGCGGACCGCCGCCGTGGTCACCACGGTGCTGGCCGCCGTGTGCGGTGCGGCCGTGCTGCTGGCCGTGTTCCACTGGTTGGGCTTCGGGGTCCCGTGGATCGGCTGGATGGTCGCGAAGGCCGGCATCAAGCTCGTCGTCGGCGGATTCGCGGGGCTGGCGGCCGCCTGCGCCTGGCTCCGCACGAGGCTGCGGTCCGGGGCTCAGGCCTGAGCTCGCGCCCGAGCGGCCGCCGGCCGGTCACCCCGCCTGCGGGGAGGGGCAGACCAGGTCGTGCTCCGGGGCGCGGCCGTCCAGCAGGTAGCGCTCGACGGTCTGCGTGACACAGGAGTTGGTGCCCGGGTACTGGCCGTGGTCGCCGTTCCCGGTGACGGTGACCAGCCGGGAGCCGCGCAGGGCCCGGTGGGCGCCGACCGCGGCCTCGTAGTACGTGGCCGGGTCGTGCACCGAGTTGAGCATCAGCACCGGCGGCAGGTGCGCGCCGGTGACGGTGACCTCGGGGGCGGGCGCGACCGGCCAGGCCGCGCAGACGGCGCTGAAGGCGAGGGTGCGCGCACCCGCCAGCGGCCAGCGGGCGGCGTTCTGCGCGCCGCGCTCGACCCAGGTGTCGAGGTCCCTGGTCCACGGGGTGTCGGAGCAGGTCACCGAGAAGTACTCGGCGAGGAACTCCGGGCTGAGGTACTGGCCGAAGGCCTTCCGGGCCATCGCCTTGGCCGCCGGGTCGGCGGTCTGCCAGTCGTCGACGGCGGTCAGTGCCTGCGCGAGCAGCGGGAAGAAGTCGGCCCGGTAGATCGCGCTGATCGCGCCATTGTCGAGCTGGTTCGGACCGATCGTCAACGGCCCGTCGACGATCGGCCGGTCGTGCAGCGCGGCGCGCCGCTGCTCCCAGTGCGCCTGCACCTGCTCGGGCGTGGAACCCCAGTGGTAGGTGGCGTCGCGGGCCGCGAGCCAGGGCACGAAGTCCTCGTCGAAGCGGCGCTGGAAGCTCATCGGCTGGCCCAGCTCGAAGGTCTCCCAGCTGCCGTCGAAGCCGATGTTGCTGTCCAGGACCATCCGTTCGACGCGGCGCGGGAAGAGCGTCCCGTAGTAGGCGCCGATCATCGAGGCGTAGGACGGGCCGTAGTAGCTGATCTTCCGTTCGCCGAGCAGGGAGCGGAAGAGGTCGATGTCGTGGGCGGTCTGCCCGGTGTTCAGATAGGGCAGCAGGTCGCCGCTGCGCTCCTGGCAACCGGCGGCCAGCTTACGGGAGTTGGCGATGACGCGGTCGATCGCGGCGGGGGACTGGTCCCGGTAGTCGCCGGCCAGGAAGTCCTGGAACTCCTGCGGGGTCTGGCACACCGCGCGGGTGCTCGCGCCGACGCCCCGCTGGTCGAAGCCCACGATGTCGTAGGCGGCGCCGACGGCGGGTGCGGCGGTGGCGAGGTCGGCCGGGCGCAGCAGGCCCGAGCCGCCGGGGCCGCCGGCGGCCATCAGCAGGGTGCCCTTCCGCGCGGCCGGGTCGGTGGCGCGGTGCCGGGAGACGGCGATGGTGAGGTCGGCCCCGGTGCCGGGGTGGTGCCAGTCGCGCGGGGCGGCCATGGTGGCGCACTCCAGGGCGGGTTGCTGCGCGCAGGGTGCCCAGGCGAGCGTCTGCCGGGTGTAGCGGGCGGGTGCCGGGTCGGAGTCGCCGGGGTTGCCGGTCGGGGCCGCGCCGGCCGGCAGGGCGAGGCCGGTGAGCACGGCGGTGGCGGCGGCGACGGTCACCGCGGCGCGGCGGACGCGGGAGGCGACCGCCCGCAGTGCGGGGGCGGTCGCCTCGGCGCCGGCCCTGGCGCTGGTCCGGGTGCTGTGCTGGGCGTTGTCAGGCGTGGTGTTCACGGAGTCGATCCTGTCCGAGCGCCTCGTGACGGTCGATCATGCCCGCGTCCGTGTCCGGGGTGGTGCTGGGTACACCCCGGACCTGCGGCCCGCCCCCGGTTCAGTAGGCGGCGGTGAACCGGGCGCGGCGGTGCGCGGGCTGCTCGGCCTCGTCGAGTAGGGCGACGGCGAGGTCCTCCATGGAGATCGTCGAGGCGCCGTCGCCGTCGACGAGCAGTTCGTCCCGGCCGAGGCGGAAGCGGCCGGTGCGCTCGCCCGGTTCGAGCAGGGCGGCGGGGCTGAGGTACGTCCAGTCGACGACGGTGTCCGCCCGGTAGAGGTCCAGCTGCTCGTTGCAGGCGCGGGCGATCGGCAGGATCTCGGCGGGGAAGTCGGGTGCGTCGGCCAGCGGGGTGCCGTCGGGGAGGGTGAGGCTGCCGGCGCCGCCGACGACGAGCAGCCGGACGTCCGACCCGGCGAGTCCGGCCAGCAGGCCGCGGGTGGCGGCGGCCAGTTCGGGCTCGTTGCCGGGGGCCGGACGGGTGGCGCTGACGACGAGGTCCTGCCCGGCGGCGAGACGGGTGACGTCCTCGGGCCGGCGGGCGTCGCCGACGGCGAGGGTGACGGCCGGCGGGAGGCCGTGCGGCTTGGCCGGGTCGCGCAGGACGGCGGTGACCCGGTGGCCGCGGGCGAGCGCTTCGGCGACCACGCGTCGGCCGACGTTGCCGGTGGCGCCGAACACGGTGATGCGCATGGGGATCTCCTCGGGTTGGTGGTGCGGGTGCGGGTGCGGGTGCGGTGAGGCGGGTGTTGCGAGGGGTCAGGCGTTCTCGCGGAGCGCCTCGCCGGCCGACCGGAGCTGCGGGCCGGTGGCGGCCGCCGGTTCGGGTGCGGTGGCGGCCGCCGGGGCGGCGGCGGGGCGCGGGCGCTGGGTCTGGGCGGCGAGCAGCGAGCCGAGGACGACGACGGCGCCGAGGGCCTGGAGCGGGGAGAGGTCCTGGCCGAGCGCCAGCCAGCCGAGTGCGGTGGCGACGACGGGGCTGAGCAGGCCGAGGAAGGCGACGGAGGTGGGCGGCAGGGCGCGGATCCCGCGGAACCAGAGCGCGTAGGTGACGGCCGCGCCGATCAGGCTCAGGTAGCCGTAGCCGAGCAGGTTGGCGGCGCTGAGGTGGGAGGGCGGGGCGCCTTCGACGACCAGGGCGACGGGGACGAGCAGCAGGCCGCCGGCGGTGAGCTGCCAGCCGGTGGTGGCGAGCAGCGGGGCGGGCGAGGTCCAGCGCTTGGCGAGGACGACACCGGTGGCCATCACCACCGCGCCGCCGAGGGCGGCGGCCACGCCGACGGCGTCGAGCCGGGCGCTCGCCCGCAGGACGAGCAGGCTGACGCCCGCGATGCCGGCGATGCCGGACAGCACCGTGCGCAGGGTGAGCCGGTCGCCGAGCAGTGCGGCGGAGAGCCCGGCGGCGATGAGCGGCTGGACGGCGCCGACGGTGGCGGCGACTCCGCCGGGGAGGCGGTAGGCGGCGATGAAGAGGAGGGCGAGGAAGGCGCCGATGTTCAGTGCGCCGAGGACCAGTGAGCGCCACCACCAGCTGCCCTTCGGCAGCGTGCGGGTGAGGGCGATCAGCAGCAGCCCGGCGGGCAGGGCGCGGAGGACGCCGGCGAGGAGCGGGCGGCCGGGCGGGAGCAGTTCGGTGGTGACGAGGTAGGTCGACCCCCACACTGCGGGGGCGATGGCGGTCACCAGCACGATTCCGAGTCGATTCCTTAGCACTAAGCCAATATATCTCAGCGCTAAAGCATGTGACGGCCGGTCCGGCGTGACATGGCTCACAGTTATCTCACTGCTAAGGAATTCGGGCGGCATCCCCTACCCTGAACCCGTGGCAGATCACGTGGACCGAGTAGTCGCGCAATGGGCCGCCGAGCGGCCAGACCTGGACGTCTCCCCGATGGAGGTGCTCGGCCGGCTCAAGCGGCTGTACCGGCTCGTCGACGGGGAGCTCAACCGCACCTTCGGCGAGCACGGCCTGGACGCCGCCTCCTTCGACGTCCTCGCCACCCTGCGCCGCAGCGGCCCGCCCTACCGCCTCACCCCCACCGGCCTGATGCAGTCCGCGATGGTCACCTCCGGCGCGATCACCCAGCGCCTCGACCGGCTGGAGGCCCGTGGCCTGGTCACCCGGACCCAGAGCGACCAGGACGGCCGCAGCCGCGTCGTCGGCCTCACCCCCGAGGGCCACGCGCTGATCGACCGCGCGCTGCCCGACCACCTGGCCACCGAGCGCCGGCTGCTCGCGGGCCTCGACGAGGCCCGGACGGCCGCCCTCGTCGACGCGATGCGCGCCATGCTGGCCGCCCTCGACGACAGTCCGGAGCAGCGCTGACGTTCCCGTGGGTGCTGGGCGGCACCGGGGTTGCCCGTGCCAGGGGCGGCGCTGCCGTTCCCGGTGGTCGCGGAGCAGCGCTGCCGTTCCCGGTCGTCGCGGAGCGGCGCCCCGCTCCACCCGCCGGGCGTCGCTACGGGTTGACCGCCACGGCCTTGAAGAAGGTGTAGTGGAAGGTCCCGCCCGGCTCGGCGGCGCGGCCGAGCTCGGCGACGCCCCGGTCGAAGGCCTCCGGGGTGGTCAGCCCGGCCGCCAGTGCCTCCGCGCGGACGGCCCCGACCATCGGGACGAAGGTGCGCCGGGTGAAGCCCTCCACCAGCGCGGGGCGGGCGCCGTCGGCGTAGACCGTGCGCGGCCGGACCGTCACGTCCTGGAATCCGGCGTCCGCCAGCAGCGGGTGCAGGCGGCGCCCCACCAGGGCGTCGCCGCCCGCCCGGGCCTGGAGCCGCACCAGCAGCTCGACCGCGTCGTCGGCCGCCCGGCTCCGCGGGTGGAAGAAGGCCGAGCCGTGGTCGCCCTCGATCACCGTGATCGTGCCGCCGGGCCGAAGCACCCGGCGCAGCGCGGTCAGCGCGGCGGCCGGATCGGCCAGGTGCTCCAGCACGAAGCAGAGGAAGACGTGGTCGAAGGCGCCGTCCGCGAAAGGCAGTCGGTGCAGGTCCCCGTGGTGCCAGGAGACCCGTGCGGCGGGCGCCTGCGCGGCGACCCGGACGCGGGCCTGCGCCAGCGAGTCCGCCGAGATGTCCGCCGCCGTCAGCAGCACGCCCGGGCTGGCGGCCAGCAGGTGCACCGTCTGGGCCCCGACCCCGCAGCCCGCCTCCAGCACCCGGCTGCCCGCCGGGTACGCCGTGCCCGCGTGCAGCAGTTCCGCGAGGGTGTCCGCCTGGTCGCCGAGCCGCTGCGCCTCGGTGTCCGAGTACCCGTGGACGTACGCCGTCGCCGCGTCGTCCCGCTGATCGTTCCGTCCTGCCGTCTCCGTGGTCATGGCCCCACCCTCGCGCCACAATGGCCCGGTGAACAGGTCCAAAGACACGCGGGCCGAGAGGTCCATAACGGCGGATCCGGGTGCCGACTTCCTCCAGCTGGACACCGCCGACGCCCCGCGCGGCGGCCTCACCGACTGGCTGGCCGGCCGGCTCCGCGAGGCCGTCGCCGACGGCCGCCTCCCGGCCGGCGGCAGGCTGCCCGCCACCCGCGTGCTGGCGGCCGAACTCGGCGTCTCCCGCGGGGTGGTGACCGATGCCTACCGGCGGCTGACGGAGGAGGGCCGGCTCGCCGGCCGGGGCCGGGGCGGCACAGTCGTCGTCGCGGACCCGGCGCCGCCCGCGCCCGCCCCGCCCGCGCCCGCCCCGCCCGCGCCCGCCCCGCACTCGTCCGCCCCGCACTCGCCCGCCCCGCCCGACCGCGTGGCGCCGGAGCTCTTCCGGGGCGAGCCCGACGCCGAGGTCTTCGACCTGCTGCGCGGCACCCCCGCGCGGATCGACCTCACCCCCGGCCGCCCCGACCTCACCGCCTTCCCCCGCGCGGCCTGGCTGCGCGCCGAGCGTGCCGTCCTGGACGGCCTCGCGGCCCACGACCTCGGCTACGGCGACGTCCGCGGCACCCCCGAGCTGCGGCTGGCCGTCACCCGCTGGCTGGCCCGCAACCGGGGCGTGCGCGCCGACCCGGACGAGGTGCTAGTCGTCGCCGGGACGGCCCAGGCCCTCGCCCTGCTGGGGCGGGCGCTCGGCCGTACGGGCGTCACCGAGGTCGCCGTCGAGGACCCGGGCTCGCTCGGTGCCCGCCAGCACCTCGCGCACTGGCTGGACGCGACCCCGCCCGTCCCGGTCGACGCGGAGGGCATCCAGGTCGACATGCTGCGCGCCACCGGAGCCTCCGCCGTCCTGCTCACGCCCGCTCACCAGTACCCGACCGGCGTCGTCCTGGGCGGCGAGCGGCGGCGCGAACTGCTGCGCTGGGCGGGTGAGGGCGGCCTGGTCATCGAGGACGACTACGACGCCGAGCACCGCTACGACCGCCCGCCGCTGCCCGCGCTGCGCGCCGTGCTGCCCGAGCAGGTCTGCTACGCGGGCAGCGTCTCCAAGCTGCTCGCTCCCGCCCTGCGCACCGGGTGGCTGCTGGTGCCGCCGCGGCTGCGGGCGGCGGTGCTGGAGGCCAAGCGCTTCGCCGACCTGGGCAACCCGGTACTGCCGCAACTGGTGCTGGCCCGCCTGATGGAGTCCGGCGGACTCGAGCGCCACCTGCGGCTGTTGCGCCGCCGCCACCGCCGCCGCCGGGACGCGATGATCGCGGCCGTCCGGACCCACCTGCCCGGTGCCACCGTCCACGGGGCGGCGGCCGGCCTGCACCTGATGGTCACCCTCCCGCCCGGAGCACACGGCTCCGACACCGAGCTGGCCGCGGCGGCCCTGGCGCACGGGGTGAAGGTGCACCCGTTGTCCTGGCACACCCGGTTGCCCTACCCGCCGGGGCTGGTGCTGGGCTACGCGGCCGGTGCGCCGGGGGAGATCGAGGAGGGGATCGCGGTACTGGGGCGCCTCACCCGCCGGTGACGGCGACGGCGAACCGAGGGGCCGGCCGCGAGCCGGTCACCCGGCCGGGCACCCGACGGTCGGTGGTGGGTGACGGTGAGCAGCGGACGGCCCCGCGGTCCGCGCCGCGGCCGTGCGGCTCAGGACGCGTCGGACCCGCCCCTCCCCGCGGCGCGGCCCGGCCGGATCACCCGGCGCACGGCGCCGCGCAGCCACCGGTGGCCCGCGTCGGCGGTGTGCCGCGGGTGCCAGGCCATGCCGATCGACAGGGGCGGCAGCGGTACCGGGATCTCCAGCAGGCGCAGCCCCAGCGCGTGCGCCGCGTCGCTGAGCGGGGTGGGGGGCTCGCCCGGCAGCGCGGTCGGTACCAGGCAGACCACGTCGCCGGCCGCGGCCAGCGTCATCGCCGCCAGGTGCCCGGGCAGGACGGCGCTGACCCGGCGGCTGAGCCCGTGGTCGGCCAGGGCCGCGTCCAGCGGGCCGGTGAAGCGCCCCCGCCGGCTGACCGCCACGTGCTCGGCCGCGGCCAGCCGGGCGGGCGTCAGGGGCCCTTCGGCGAGCGGGTGTCCGGCCCGGACGCCGGCCGCCATGCGCAGCGTGACCAGCTCGTCGACCCGGGTCTCCGGGTCGACGTGGTCGATGGCCCCGACCTCCAGGTCGACCCGGCCCTCGCGCAGGGCCGGCCCGGCCTCCCACTCCTCGGCCAGCACCCGCAGCGAGACGCCCGGCGCCTGCAGCGCGGCCAGGCCGAGCAGACCGGGCGCCAGCGCCGCGCCGACCAGGTCAGAGGCCTGGACGGTGAAGGTGCGCCGCAGCTCGGCGGGGTCGATCCCGCCACCGGGGGCGAGCAGTGCCTCCAGCCGCCGGACCACCGCTGCGGCCTCGTCCCGCAGTTCCTCGGCGCGGGGCGTGGGCACCATCGCCTGCCCCGCCCGCACCAGGAGCGGGTCCTGGAGCACCCGGCGCAGCCGGGCCAGGGTGCGGCTCATCGCCGCCGGGGAGGTGCGCAGCCGCGCGGCGGCACGGGTGACGCTCTGCTCGGCCAGCAGGGCGTCGAGGGCGACGGCGAGATTGGCGTCGAGGTTCGGGACTGGGCTGCTCACCGGCATCGTTCCGTTTCGGGCAATGATTCCTTGCTGAGGTTCCCATTGTGGCAATGCGGTGGCGGTCCGCACGATGAGGGGGCCCCAGAGATCCGATCCGGACACAGAGGTTTTCATGATCGTCATCACCGCCCCCACCGGAAACATCGGCAGGCGACTGCTGTCGCTGCTGGTCGAGGCCGCGCCCGCCCACGGAGAGGAGCTGCGGGTCGTGGTCCGCGATCCCGCCCGGCTCCCCGCGGCCGTGCGCGGCCGGGTCGAGGTGGTCACCGGCTCGCACGGCGACCCCGCGACCGTCGAGCGCGCCTTCACCGGGGCCGACGCCGTCTTCTGGCTGGTGCCCCCGGACGCCTCGGTCACGCCCGAGGCGGGGTTCAGCGGCTTCACCCGCCCGGCCGCCCGGGCGTTCGCCGCCCTCGGCGTCGGCCACGTCGTCGGCGTCTCGGCGCTGGGCCGCGGCACCCCGCTGGCCGCCCGGGCCGGACTGGTCACCGCCTCCCTGGCCATGGACGACCTGATCGCCGGCTCGGGCGTGGCCTACCGCGCCCTGGCCAACCCGTCCTTCTACGAGAACCTGCTGGAGGAGGCCGACTCGATCCGCGCGGAGGGCGTCTTCACCGACACCCTCGCCGCGGACCGCCCGGTGCCGCTGGTGGCCGTCGCCGACATCGCCGCGACGGCGGCCGGGCTGCTGCTGGACCGCTCGTGGAGCGGCGTCGGAAGCGTCCCGGTGCTCGGCCCGCAGGACCTGTCGCCCGACGACCTGGCCCGCATCATGACGGAGGAGCTGGGCCGGCCGGTCCGCTACCGGCGCCAGCCGCTCGAGGAGCTGCGGTCCGACCTGCTGGGCCACGGCCTCGACGGGGCGTTCGTCGAGGCCCTCGTCGAGATGAAGCGGGCCAAGGACGAGGGCCTGGACTCGGGCGTCGAGCGCTCGCCGCTGGCGGGCCCGGCCACCGGATTCGCGCAGTGGTGCGCACAGACCCTCAAGCCCGCCGTCCTCGCCGCCCCGGAGGCCACCGATGTCCACTGACCGCACCGCACCCGTCACCGCGTTCATCCTGGTCAAGACCACGCCCGAGTGGCTGGCGATGACGGTGGCCGAACGCGTCGAGGCCTTCACCACCCGGGTCGTCCCGGTGATCGAGGCCCGTACCCGCGGCGTCCGCTCCCGCTTCTACGACACGGAGTTCTACTCGGCACGGGTCACCGACGTCTGGGTCTGGGAGGCGGACGACCACGACGCCTACCGGCTGCTGATCGACGCACTGCGCGAAACCCCTTTCTGGGAACGCTACTTCGAGGTCGTGGACCTGCTGGTGGGCGTCGAGAACGGCTACGCCCGCACCTACGGCCTGGAGCCGGTGGCCAGCCTGGCCACCTGATGCCGCGCGCCGACGACCGGCCGGTACCGCCGCCCCGCGCGGTCGCCGGCCGGTCGCCGGCGCCGACCGGCAGGAGGCCGGCAGGAGGCCGGGCCGGACGGGGCCCGCGGCCGCGCGTGGCGCGGGCCGCCGCGGCGGCCGGGCTTGGGTACGCTGACGGACCGTACCCCCCGCCCCCTTGGAGGCGTGATGAACCCGCTCCGGTACACCGTCCGACTCGGGGCGGTGCTGGTGGTGCTGTCGGCCGTGCTCGGGCCGGTGCCGGCCGGGTCGGCCCCGGTGTCGCGGCGGGCGCCTGCGGAGAGGACGGTGGCGGTGTCCGGAGCGGACGCGCAGCAGCGGGACCGACAGCTGGCGGGGCGCCGGATCGTGCTCTCCTACGCCGGCCCGACCCCGCCGCCCGAGGTGCTGCGGACCATTCGGGAGGGCCGGGCGGCCGGGGTCATCCTGTTCGGCGAGAACGTCCAGAGCCCCGAACAACTGGCTCAAGCGGTCGGGCAGTTGCGTCAGGCGGCGGCCGAGTCCCGCGTTCCGGGGGCGCTGCTGCTGATGACCGACCAGGAGGGTGGCAGGGTGCGCCGGCTGCCCGGTGCGCCCGAGCTCTCCGCCCGCCGGGTCGGCGCCGCCCCGAACCCGCTGCACGCGGCGACCGAGGCCGGCGCAGGCGCGGCCGCCACCCTCACGGACGCCGGACTGAACGTCAACCTCGCCCCCGTGCTCGACGTCTCCGGCGCCCCGGACGACTTCATCGACCACCACGAGCGCTCCTTCGGGCGGGACCCGTCCGTGGTCGCCCGGCTGGGCAGCGCGTTCCTGGCCGCCCAGCAGGGCCTGGGCGTCGCCGCCACCGCCAAGCACTTCCCCGGGCTGGGGTCGGCCGCGCAGGAGGAGAACACCGACGCGCGCCCGGTCACCCTGCCGGTGCCGCTGGAGGAGTTGCGCGCCCGCGGCGAGGAGCCCTACCGGGCGGCCATCGCGGCGGGCGTGCGCCTGGTGATGGCCTCCTGGGCGGTCTATCCGGCGCTCGACCCGGCCCGCCCGGCGGGGCTGTCGCCCACCGTGGTGCAGGGCGAGCTGCGCGAGCGCCTGGGCTTCGAGGGCGTCACCGTCACGGATGCCCTGGAGGCCGGCGCCCTCGACCCCTACGGGGACACCGGGGCCCGCGCGGTGGCCGCCGCCGCGGCCGGGATGGACCTGATCCTCTGCTCGGCGCGTGATCCGCAGCAGGCCGAGCAGGCCACCGAGGCGCTCGCCGCGGCGCTGGGCTCGGGCCGTCTCGACCGCGGCGCCTTCGCGGCGGCCGTGGCCCGGATCGACGACCTGCGCGCCTCGCTGTCCTGAGCCGGGCGAGCCCCGTCCTGAGCCGGGTGAACCGGGGCGGAGGGCCCCGGGTGGGCCCGGGGCGTGATTGCGCCATCGAAGGTCGGATTTGAGTCCGCTCGGTACTTCCAAGGGTCAAAGCGAGTCATGGCAAAGGAATCGCATGGCAAAGTTTCCTTCTGGCAGCTGTGAAATGTCACATGTGCCACATCACCTGTTCTGATCCGTTTCCTCACACCCTCCGAAGGAGGAGCCCATGAACCGCATCACCCGGATCGCGGTGGGCGCGGCCGGTGCCGTCGCCCTGCTCGGCGCGCCCGTCCCGGCGCTCGCCGCACCGGCCGCCGCGGCCGCCGACACCGCCACGGTCACCACCTGCGGCTACAGCGGCCTGCAGGCCGGGCTGTCCACCAAGGTCTGCGCCGACGTCACCGGCGACGGCGTCGTGATCTACGGGAAGATCGGCCTGGCCGGTCCGCCCACCCCGGACACCCCGTGGCCGCCGAAGCCGCAGGAGCTGCTGACCACCCTGTCGGCCGAGGTCGTCGGCGGTGCCCAGCTCGGTTCGGTGCACGGGCGTGCCGTGTTCACGGGCGGCGCCCTGCGGGTCGACGGCATCGCCGCCACGGCCCCGTGCGGCTCCACCGTCCACGCGACCTTCGGTGTGGAAGCGATCTGGCGGGGTCCGGCCCCGGTCACGGTGGATGTACCTGTAGTCTGCTGACGGGACGTCACCATGACGGCCGAGTCCGGGAGTTGGCAGCGTCCCGGGCTCGGCTTCCGGTGTTTCCGCGCGGCGTCGTGCGCCCGGCGGGCTCCGCCGGGCGCGCCCTGGCGGTGGGGCGACGGCACGCCGGCGGGCTCCTCGGCCGCAGGGTGCCGCCCGTTCGCGATCACTGTGACGACTTGAAGAAATCTTCATCCGTCGCGATGATGCTTGCCGGCCGCGGTGCGGACGCCCGGCCGGACGCCCACCCAGCCGCACCCGAGGGGAGAGACGCGGACGATGCCGGTCCCGCTGTACCAGGCCAAGGCGGAGTTCTTCCGCACCCTCGGCCACCCGGTCCGCATCCGGGTGCTGGAACTGCTCCAGGACGGGCCCCGCCCCGTCCGCGAGCTGCTGGCCGAGATCGAGGTCGAACCGTCGAACCTCTCCCAGCAGCTCGCGGTGCTGCGTCGCACCCAGCTGGTCGTGGCCACCCGCGAGGGCAACACCGTGGTGTACGCGCTCAGCACCCCGGACGTGGCCGACCTGCTGCGCGCCGCACGACGGATCCTGACCGAGCTGATCACCGACCAGGGCGCGCTGCTCACCGAGCTGCGCGCCGCCGGCGGCCGGCCGACCCGCTGAGCCCGCGCCCACCGGCCGGCCGACCCGAGGAGAACCCCGCCCATGAGCGACAGCAGCGACGGCACCGCCGCCCGGCCGGGCGACGGCACCAGCGAGGAGCGGAACAGGCGCCGGGCCATGCTGATCCGGGCCGGCATCTACATCTTCGCCACGCACCTGTTCGCGGGCTTCGTCCTGCTGCTGTTCGCGCTCGGCGACCGCCACTGAGCGATGGCCGGTGAGCGGCTGCCGGTGATCGACGGCCGGTGATCGACCGCCGCTGCGCGGCCGCCGGGCGTGCGCCTCAGTGGCCCGCGTCCTCCGCCACCAGGTAGCGGTCGCTGGTGCTGGTCCACGCCTGGGCGCCCTCGACCAGCTCGCGGGTGCCGTCCAGGTACCAGCGCCCCGCCGGGTGGCGGCGGCCCAGCTCGGCGCGCAGCGCGTCGCTCTGCCTCCGCAACCGGGCGATCCGGGCCCGGACGGCGCCGACGGCCCGGCCACGGGTGCAGCCGCGGGCCCGCTGCACGGTGAGCACGGTGTTGAAGGCGGCCGCGCTCTGGCGCTCCTCCCGCTCCAGCGAGTAGAGGTCGTTGATCAGCGTGGCGGCGTCGGCGGTGTTGGCGCGCAGCCGGTGCAGCGCCGGGTCCGCGTGGAGTGCGGCGGGGGCGTCGGCGCCGTGGACCCGTTCCAGTATGTTCATGAACGGGTAGAGGCAGCTGCCGTGGCGGCGCAGGCGCATCGTCTCGGGCAGGCCGAGGGCGGGGACGGTACCGCGGGAGCGGTGCCCGGCCTCGGCGGGGAACGTCTCCAGGCAGGTCTGCCACTCCAGCGCGGCCCGGGCGCGCCAGGCGGGGGACATTCCGCGGGTCTGGCGGTCCCACAGGTCCCGCCAGGCGCCGAGCAGCCGGTCGTCCCCGTCGGGCTCCGGACCGGTCCGGCCGACGGCCTGCGGGCGGTGCTCCGCGGGGCCGGGGGTGCCGTGCAGCACGGCGGTCAGCGGATCGACGAGGGCGCGGGCCTCGGCGGGTCGGCGCCCGGGCCGGCCGTCGAAGCGGTCGTCGAGGATCGTGAACCAGCCCAGGACGTCCACCAGCAGGTCGAGGTCGTCGCCGCGGGTGCGCGGGAAGGCGTGGCCGATCAGCCGGTGCAGGGCGTAGGCGCGGTAGCGGGGCAGTTCGGCCGGGGTGAGCAGGCCCCGCTCGAGCACCCAGTCCGCGTGCCGGAGCCCGGCGGTGTGCAGTTCGCCGGGGCGGCGCGGGGCTCGGTGCCGCAGGGGCGAGGCTGGCACGGGCACGGGCACGGGCACGGGCGCCGGGGCGGCTGCGGTGGCCGGGGTGCGTGGTGACGGGGGTGGCGGCGGGGGCGCGGTGACCGGGCACCGGTCCACCGGCCGGGCGCCGCCCGCCGGTCGGGTCGCCAGCGCGTCCGCCCCGGCGTCGGCCGCCCCGTCCGGACGCGGGCCCCCGGGGCCGCGCGGGACCAGCCGGACCCGCAGCCCCTGGGCCTGCACCGTCGTCCAGACCACCTCGCGGGCCCGAGCCCCGGGCAGGGCCAGCGGCCGCCACCGGCGCAGGATCGCGGCCGCCGCGACGGTCAGCTCGGCCCAGGCGAAGGCCTCCCCGATGCACTTGTGCTTGCCCGCCCCGAACGGCAGGAAGGACGGCCGCCCGGCGCCGCCGCCGTCCTGCCAGCGCTCCGGGCGGAACCGCAGCGGGTCCGGGTGGAGGTGCGGGTCGCGGTGCAGGGCGGTGAGGCTGTACAGCAGCTCGGTGCCGGCCGGGATCCGGTACGGTCCGAGCTCCACCGGCACCCGCGCGGTGCGCATGAGGAAGGCGTTGGGGGCGTGCAGCCGCACCACCTCCTGGGTGACGCTGCGGGTGTAGGCGAGCCGGCCGAGCGCCTCCGGGGTGGGCACGGTGCCGGCGGGCAGGTGCCGGTCGAGTTCGGCCAGCAGCCGGGTCTCCACCTCGGGGTGGCGCAGGAGTTCGTCGAGCAGCCAGGTCAGCGTGGTGGAGACGGTCTCGGTGCCGGCGCCGAACATGGTGATCGCCTCGGAGCGGACGTCCGCCTCGGTGAGCGGGCGCCCGGTGGCCGGGTCGGTGGCGGCGCGCAGCAGCGCGGGCAGGGTGGCGCCGTGGCCCGCGGCCGGCCGCTCGCCGCGTTCCGTCCCGTGGACGGCCTGGTCGACGACCCGGTTGAGCACCCGGACCGCGGCGTCGAAGCGCCGGTTGACCGGAAGCGGCAGTCGGGCGAGGGCCGGGTGCGGGTAGAGCGACTGGACGATCTGGCCCTTCACCAGGTCCGGAAGCGCCCGGTGGAAGGCCTGGGTGGCGTCCTCGCTGAGCCGGGCGTCGAACAGCGAGCGGGTGACGATCTCGAGGGCGAGGTGGTTCATCTCCTTCGCCACGTCGAGGACCTGCCCGCTGCGCCAGCGGCCGGCCCGCTCCTCGGTGACCTGGTGCATCACGGCGAGGTACTCGGCCATCCGGTCCGGCCCGAACGCGGGCTGCAGGACCCGGCGCCGGTCGCGGTGGGCCTGGCCCTCGGACATCAGCAGGCCGTCGCCGAAGGCCGTCCTGAGGGTGTCCTGGACGGCGCCGCGCGGGCAGTCGTGGGCGAGCGCGACGAGCAGGGTGTGGACCAGCCGGGCGTCGGTGACCACGCAGACGGTGCGCGGCCCGAGACGGACGCGGACGACCCCGCCGTGGCGGGCGAGCGAGCCGAGGAAGCCCAGCGGATCGCGCAGCAGCGCGCCGGCGTGGCCGAGCCCGGGGACGGCGCCCGGGGCGAGCGGGGGGACGGCCGTGCGGGCCGGTCCGGGCGAGGGCGGCGCGGCTCTCGGGGGGACGACCGGTTTCCGGGTCTCGGTCATCAGGGTCATGACATCACCTCTCACCAGAGGGGCCGGTGCGACCGGTGCCGGGAGGGGCACCGGCAGCCGGCCGGGAGGCGGGGGCCGGCCAGCGCGGGACCCCCGCGCGCACCTTCGCCAGAGGGCGCACGCCATGGGAAACGCGCCGGGTTGGACGGGCGTTGCGCCGAACGCGGGCGGATCACTCCAACGGGCCAGCGCCCGGACCACCCCGGACCGCCCCCCGGGACGGCGCTGACCTGCGACGACGGATCCGTCCGGAAGTCCCGTAGCGGACCCGGCGGGCAGGGTCTTTGGACCCTCGCCGCCCGGCCGTGCGGAGGCCAGCATGGTGGCGGAGAAGGAGGAACCTGATGACCCGTCTGCGCCACCCGTCCGCACTCGACGTCCGGGTGGAGATCCGCGGCGAGCTCCCGCACGAGGACGCCGAGTACGCGCGGGCGCAGGCGCTGGAGACGGCGGCCGCGCTCGGCCCCGGCACCCGGCTGCTGCGCATCCGGCTCACCCGGGCCCTGCATCCGTCGGTGACCCGGCCCGTGCTCGCCCAGGCCGACGTCGACCTGGACGGTGCCGGACCGGTCCGGGTGCAGCTCGCCACCCGCGCGGCCCGGGAGGCCGTCGACCTCGCCCTGGGCACCCTCGCCGGCCGCGCCGCCCGAATGCGCGAGCAGGGCGACATCGGGTTCGCCGCCGTCCACGAGAGCGTCTACCGCCCGCAGTACGCCGCCCGTCCGCTCGCCGAGCGGCGGATCGCCCGGCGCAAGGCCGTCGTCCTCACCCGCCGCACGCCGGAGCAGGCCGCCCGCGAACTGCTGGCGCTGGACCGGCGCTTCCACCTCTTCACGGACGCCGCGACCGGCCGGGACGGCCTGGTCCGGCGCTGCCCGCTGAGCGGTGCCGTCGAGCCGTGGCCCACCGGCGCCGACGACGGCCGGCCGGACGGCCTCGCCGAGGCGGCCCGGCGGCTCTGGCTCACCGGCGCCCCGTTCGTCCCGTACGCCGAGGCCGAGGCCGCGGCCCCGGCGGGTGACGGCGGCGGCTCCGGTGGTGGTGTCGGCCGCACCCGGGTCCTCTACCGCCGCTACGACGGCCACTACGGCCTGATAACGCCGGTATCGCAAGCCCGTTGACGGGCAGGAGACCGGACGGCACGCACGCACCACGACGGTCCTGACGGCCACCACCGCCACGGCCGCCACGACTTCCACCACTGCCACGACAGGGGAACCGGGACCATGGACTGCGACGAGGTCATGCTGACCGTCCGGATCACCGCCGGCGAGCGCGCGCTGCTGCGGGCGCTCGCCCGCGGCCACGGCGGGGACGTCTCCGAGGTGGCCGTGGACGGCCTGCTGGAGGTCATCCCGGCGCTGCACGACGACGCCTCCGTCCTCCCGCTGCGGCGGGTCCTGGCCAGACCCGCCCCCTGCGCCGTGACCCTCTGGCTGCCCTCCCCGGTCGCGGACCTGCTGCCGCTGCTGGGCGAGCGGATCGCGCGCACGGCGGGCCCGGCGGCGAGCCCGGCCAGTGCGGCGCTCTCCGCCGCGCTGCGGCTGTGGCTCGCCGGGGACGGCGCGGTGCTGGCCGACGGGCTGCGCCGGATCCACGGCGGCTGCGCGGGCGGGCGGGACGCGGTGGTGCGGTCGGGGGCCGCGCGGTCGGAACCGGCGTACGCGGCGGCCTGAGCCGGGCCCGGGAGCCCGGTTGGCCGGGGCTCGGTCCGGGCGCGTGCGGGGCTCGGTCCGGGCTTGGTTCGGGCTTGGTTCGGGCCGGAAGGAGCCGCCCGTCGCCGGGCCGGCGGGGCGTTCCTGCGGGACCGTCAGCCGGGCCGTCCGGTGGGGGAGTCGCCCGCGCGGGCGCCCCGGGCGGGCGCCCGTCGCCACCCCGTGCCGGGGAGTGCCCGCGGAGGGGCGCGCTCCCCGGCACCGTCGCGTCCGGGCCCGTTCCCGCGGCCGTCCCGGCGGCCCTTTTCTCTACCCGGTCGAGCCTCCTCGCACACCGGTCCGGAAATTTCGAAAAAGGTTTCTGTTATCCCCACCCGTCCCATCCGCTCTCCGGAGTGTCGGAAGGTCCGAGCCCCCGTCACCACGGGGGGCCCGGACCGTCGCACGAGGAAAGGAACGCGATGGGACACCGGAGCACGGAGCTTCGCCGGCGCCGACGTCGGCGGCTCACCCGCAAGAGCACCCTGGTCGCCGTGGCAGTGGCGGCCGGACTGGTCGTGGGGACGCTCGGCATCCGCAGCGCGCTGGAGCCGGCCGGTATGAGCAGCTCGGTCACCGCGGCGAGCGGATCGGCCGACCGCGCGGGGGCGGATCAGGCCGGCGAGGTCTCCGCCGACGGCAGCCGCCCGGGCGAGACCGGCACGGCCGAGGGCGGCACCCGCCCGCCCACGCCCAAGCACGACCAGAAGGCCACTCCGATCAAGGAGATACCCAAGGACCAGCCCGACCGCGGTCTGGTCTACACGGGTCTGAGCCTGCCCAGCAGCGACCGCTGCGCCGGAACCCTGGAGGTCGCCGGCGACAACAGCCAGTGCAGCCACGGCCCGGACGTGCCGCCGAAGGACGTCGACATCCGCAAGGACGTCCCGCCGGTCGCGGCCGCCGCCCAGGCGCCCGCGCTCACCCCCACCGCCAACGCCCAGGCGCCGGCCGCGGCCGACCTGCTGAAGGGCGGCGCGCCCGTCATCGACGCCGCCGGGAAGACGCTGCTCAGCGAGCCCGGCGCGGCGGCCGGCCCCTCCTCCTCCCCCCAGGGCGCGGCCGCGCCCGCCGGGTCGGGCCTGGTCTGCGAGGGTGACGGCAGCAGCGGCAACCGCGTCCAGGCGGTGTACGTGCACACCCCCGGGAACGACCGGTTCGCCCAGTACCTGCCCTCGTTCAAGAAGTGGGCGGCGGACGTGGACACCATCTACAACGCCAGCGCCCAGGAGACCGGCGGCGTGCGCCACGTGCGCTTCGTCACCGAGTCCGACTGCACCGCCTCGGTCCTGAACGTCCAGATCTCCGACTCCGAGATCCAGGACTTCAACGCGAGCAACCGCGCGCTGGCCGCGCAGGGGTACAACCGCAAGGACCGCAAGTACATGATGTTCACCGACGCCAAGGTGTACTGCGGCATCGGCACCTTCGCCGGTGACGAGCGCCCCGGCCAGGACAACATCAGCAACTTCGGCCCCTCCTACGGCCGCACCGACTCCGGCTGCTGGGGCGGGAGCACCGCGGCGCACGAACTCGGCCACAACCTCGGCGCGGTGAACAACAGCGCGCCCAACTCGAGCAAGGCCGGCCACTGCGTCGACGAGTGGGACATCATGTGCTACTCGGACGCGCCCAACTACCCGCAGATGCGGACCGTCTGCCCGGACCGCTCGCACGACGACCGGCTGGACTGCCGCCACGACGACTACTACAACACCTCGCCCGAGCCGGGCAGTTACCTGGCCACGCACTGGAACGTCGCCAACAACCGCTTCCTGATCGCCGGCAACGGCACCGGGCCCAACCCGACCCCGACGCCGACCGCGACCCCGACGCCGACCAAGTCGCCGACCGGCACGCCCTCGCCGACCGCGACGGCAACGCCCACCCGCACGGCCTCGCCGACCCCGACGCCGACCGGCAGCCCCACCGCCACGCCGACCGGCACCCCGTCGCCGACCGCCACCCCGACCTCGGGGACGGCGGGCCCTGACGTGACGACCAGTCAGATCACCCAGAACTCCGTCGTGCTGAGCTGGCCGGCGGTCAACTCCGCCGCGGGCTACGACGTCCTGCTGAACGGCCAGGCCATCGGCACCGTCAAGGCCACCCTGGTCGGCGTCGTCCGCCTCGCGCCCGACACCTCGTACACCGTGGCGATCGCCGCCCGCGACGCCGCCGGCACCGTCGGCAAGCCCGGCCGGGCCGCGACCTTCCGCACCCTGGCCGACGCGGGCCGCCCGCAGCCCGGCGCCAACTACACGATGGTCAACGGCCTCACCGGCCAGGCCGCCGACCTGTGGGGCAGCTCGATGAACGACGGCACCGTCGCCATCGCCTACCAGCGCACCGGCTACGCCAACCAGAAGTGGCAGTTCGAGGACGCCGGCAACGGCGCCGTGCGGATCAAGTCCGCGCGCTCCGGCAAGTGCCTCCAGCTCGGCGGCACGCCCGTCGCCGGCCAGTACGTCGCGCAGCAGCCCTGCTCCGGCAACGCCGCGCAGCAGTGGCAGCTCGCCGCCAAGGACGGCGGGTTCACCGTCACGGCGAACGGCGGATCGCTGGTGCTCGGGCTCAGCGACCGCTGGTACTACGGTGGTTGGCTGTTGGAGCTGCAGCAGCCGAACGGCAAGCCCTACCAGAGCTGGTCGCTGCTGAAGACCAGCTGAGACCGCCCCGGGACGCCGGGCCCGGACGCCACCACCCCACGGTGGCGTCCGGGCCCGGCGCTGCCGCTCCCCGCCCCCACCCACGAGGAATGCCCGCCATGCGAACCCGCCCCCTCGTCGCCGCCCTGGCTCCCGCCCTCGCCCTCGCCGCCCTGCTGCCCGCAGCCGCACCGGCCGCCGCCCACGGCGACACCGTCCACCTCGACGTCTCCGGCCAGCGCAACGGCCACGTGACCACCGTCGCCACCTGGGAGAACGACCACGACCTCGTCACCGAGGAGTTCGCCGGCTCGCTGTCCGCGACCTCCCCGGACGGCCGCTCGATCGGCCCCTGGCGCCTGGTCGCCGTCCCGGGCGAGCCGGGCACGTACACCACCCGGGAGATCGTCCCGGCCGGCCACTGGCGGGTGACCGTCGACTGTGCGTTCCCCTCGCTGGGGCACGCCGAGCGCGAACTCGACGTCGAGCAGGCGGTGATCAGCGACCCGCCGCTGACGGGCTCCACCGGCGCGACCGGGCCGGGCACGGGCCCGGCGGGTACCACGGGCACGACAGGCTCGACGGGTACGACAGGCTCGACAGGCTCGACGGGCACGACGGGCACCACGCCGAGCCCGGCCCCGCCGATACCCCGGCCGACCGTCGGCGTCGGTTCGACGGCCCCGACGACCGCTCCGACCGGCTCGGCCACCGGCTCGACGGCCCCGACCGGCTCGACCGCTCCGGCCGTCCCGCTGGTCGCGGGGGGCACCGACCCGGCCCGCGGCGCCGACTCCGCCGACACCCCCGACTCCGCCACCTGGGCCGCCATCGGCACCGCCGTCGCGGCCGTCCTGCTGGTCGCCACCGGCTTCTGGCTCCGCCGCCGCTCGCGGCCGTAGCACCCCCCCGCTCGCGGCCGTAAACACCCCCCCCCGGGCGGGCCGTCGCCGGCCCGCCGGGGAACCATCGGGCCCGAACCACCGTCCCAGTGGTCACCGGGCGCCACCGGGCGCCCGGCCGACCGCGAGGGAGCGTCCGCGCATGAAGAAGGTCCTGATCACCGGTGGTGCGGGATTCATCGGCAGTACGGTGGCCTCCGCCCTGCTGGACCGGGGCGTCACCCCGGTCGTCCTCGACGACCTCTCCCAGGGCCGCGCCGAGTTCGTCGAGGGCCGGGTCTTCTACCGGGGCGACATCGCCGACGCCGCGCTGCTCGAGCGGATCTTCACCGAGCACCCCGACATCGACGCCACCGTGCACTGCGCGGCCCGGATCGTCGTCCCGGAGTCGGTGGCCAAACCGCTGTACTACTACCGGGAGAACGTCGCCAAGACCGTCGAGCTGCTGGAGGCCCTCCAGCGCCACGGCTGCACCCGGGTGGTCTTCAGCAGCTCCGCCTCCATCTACGCGCCCACCCCGGACGCCCGGGTCGACGAGAGCAGCCCGGTCGACGCCGGCAGCCCCTACGCGCGCACCAAGCAGATGATGGAGCAGGTCCTCGAGGACTGGACCCGGGGGGAGGGCGCCGAGCGGCAGCGGGTGATCGCCCTGCGGTACTTCAACCCGATCGGCGCCGACCCGCAGCTCCGTACCGGCCTGCAGAACCTGCAGCCCACCCACGTCCTCGGCAAGCTGATCGAGGCGCACACCGAGGGCACCCCGTTCACCGTCACCGGCGTGGACTGGCCGACCAGGGACGGCTCCGGCATCCGCGACTACATCCACGTCCAGGACCTCGCCGAGGCGCACGTCGCGGCGCTCACCCGGTTCGACGAGGTGATCGCCGACGGCGCCGCGGACCGCTACCGGGTCGTCAACGTGGGGACGGGCGAGGGCACCACCGTCCGGGAGCTCGTCACCGCCTTCGAGCAGGCCGTCGGCGCCGAGCTGGACGTCCGCGAGGCCGGGCCGCGCCCCGGCGACGTGATCGGCTGCTACGCCGCCGTCGACACCGCCCGCGAGCTGCTCGGCTGGAAGCCGCAGCGCGGCATCGCCGAGGGGGTCGCCGACGCCCTCGCCTGGCGGGCCGCGTGGACCGCCCGCCTCGGCGCCAGCTGACGGACACCGCGGCGGCCCCGGCCCGGGGCCGCCGCGCCGCCCGCCCCGGGCCCCGCGTTCGGGCACCCGGGGCGGTCCGCCCCGCGGGCCGCGGCAGGCCTCACTGCACGGCGGTGCCCGACTTCGCCCAGTTGTCGTGCAGGCGGTCGAGGTAGGACTGCGCCTGCGCGCCCACCTTGACGCCGCGGGCGAAGGCCAGCATGTTCCCGGCGCCGGCGTTGTAGCCCAGCGCGAGGAGCTCGTCGTGGTTCAGCGGCGCACTCACGCGGGCCGGCAGCTGGGCGGCCAGGTCGTGCAGGTGCCAGGCGGCGGCCTGGACGGCCAGGTCGCGGTCGTCGGGCAGCTCCTCCCACTGCCGGGAGGCGAACGGGCGGCCCGGTTTGGTGTCGTCGAAGGCGGCGCGGTGCATGTTGGCGATGCCGAAGGAGGCGTCCGGCTTGCCGCGCTGCCAGGCCCGTTCGAGCTCGGGGTCGTGCGGCTTGTAGGACTCGTTGTAGAGGATCGCCATCAGCAGCTGGGGGTTGACCCCGGCCTCGGCGGCGAACCGGCGCACCGGGGCCGCGTAGTCGGCCGGGTCGTAGCGCCCGGACGGCTTCGAGGGCTTCGCCGGCGCGGCGGACGCGGACGGCCCGTCGGCGGCCCCCGGGGCCCGGCCCGCGTCGGCGGGCGCGGACGTCGACGGGGCGCCGGACGGCACCGGGTCGGTCGGATGGCCACCGCCGCGCACGATGCCCCAGCCGGCCGCGACCAGGACGCCGACGACCAGCCAGCGCCCCCAGCGCGGCCCCTGCTGCTCCTCGCTCACCGCTTCCGGCCCTCCCCGTCGTCCCGTACCCGTGTGCGACCCTCGCACCGGTGATCGTGCCCCGTTGCAGGCTACTCGGCGGGCCCGTGCGCCCCGTCGAGGCCGCCCGGGAGCTCCCGCGGATGCTCGACAACGGTGTCGAAGACGCCGTCGCACCTGCCGTCCGTGCGGTCGTCGCCCACGTCGCCGACCTCCGCCGGGCGCCGCCCGACCACCCCGCCGTGGCCGCGGCCGAGGCCGGCCGCCCCGTCCGCGAGGTCCTCCGGACCCTCCGACATGGTGACGCTCCGCTCCTCTGGCGCGTTCCTGATGGTGTGCCGACGTGGCGGGGATCATGCCCGTCCTCACGACGGCCCACCAGGCGCTTCGCCCTCCCGGAAGTCGGCGGGTGACTTTGCTGAAATGGGTCGGTCGGCTCCGGTCCGGGCTCCACCGGACCGGAGCCGGTGGGAGTCGCCGCCGGGACGACCGCGTCCCGGCACGCAGGACGGCGTGCACGCGCCGTGGCAGCCGAATCGACCGAGGGAAGTGCGCATGGCCGGGCAGCGGGCGAGAACGCCGTACCAGGACGCGGGACGGCGCACCGACGACCCCGCCGTCCCCGCGCAGCGCACCCGGGCGGCCGACCCATTTCAGCAAAGTCACCCGCCGACTTCCGGGAGGGCGAAGCGCCTGGTG
>NZ_JBFAZB010000052.1:0-68837 GCF_040681575.1 Kitasatospora sp. NPDC051702 | reverse complement strand
GGGCGGGCGTCACGCCCGCCCGCCCGGCCGCTCCAGGGTCAGGGTGCGGAGCTGCGGAACGCGGGGGCTCAGAACGCGGAGTGGGTGAACCAGTGCGCGAGCAGTGCGTCGTCCCCCCGGACGTCGATCCGCGGGGAGGTGCGGTCGAGCCGGCCGTAGAGGAGGAGCAGGAGGTCGGCCGCGCCGGCGCGGACGGTCGCGTCGGCCGCGACTCCGGCGCCGTCCGGGTCGAGCCCGAAGCCGTCCGGTCGCAGGCGGACCAGCCAGTCGCCCTCGCCGTCGGTCCGGGTGAAGCGCAGGGTGCGGTCGGAGCCGCGCAGTTCGGCGGTCCGCGGCGCGAAGAGGGCCGCGAAGGGCAGGTTGGTGAGGAACTCGTCCACCCCGTCGGCGGCGAGCACCGGGTCGAGGTCGGGGGTGCGGCCGAGCGCGAGTTCGGCGTCGGCGCGGTGCACGAGGGTCTCGAACAGCATCCGCCGCACCCAGAAGCGGGCGTGCTGGTCGGCACCCCAGGCCCACATCGGCGCGTCGAGGTCGAGTTCGGCGAACGCCTCGGCGGCCTCGGCCGAGGCCTCGGCGAGCCAGGCCGGGTAGCCGTCCGGCCGTTCGGGCAGCCGCAGGTCGACCTCGCGGCTGCGGGGCGGCTCCTGGACCCGGCCGCGCAGCAGCACGGTGAACCAGCGCTGCACGCTGCCGGTGTGGCGGGCGAGGTCGGTCAGCGTCCAGCCGGGGCAGCCGGGCACCGGGGTGTCCGGGTCGGCGTCCCGGAGGACGGTGACGAGGCGGGCGGTCTCCGCGGCGACGGCGGCGCCGTGGTCGATGGTGGTCATGGGGTGCTCGCTCGGGTACGGGGGTGGATGGGTGTGGGGCGGACGGGCTCGGGGTGGACGCGTGCCGACGGGCGTCGGCCGGGTCGCGGGTCCCGGCCGGTGCAGGCCGGGCCTCGGGGGCGACGGGCCGGCCCGTCGGACGGTCAGTCCAGCGGCTTGTCGACGACGGCCTTGGCGTGGCTGAAGGTGTCGATCGAGTACTCGCCGTGGTACCGGCCCATGCCGCTCTCGCCGACCCCGCCGAACGGCAGCTCCGGCATGGCGAGGTGGGAGACCGGCAGGCCGAAGGTGAGCGCGCCGGAGGAGGTCTCCTCGGTGAGCCGCTCCTTGGTGCGCTCCGACGCGGTGAAGGCGTAGAGGGCGAGGGGCTTGTCGCGCTCGTTGACGAAGGCGATGGCCGCGTCGAGGTCGGGCACGGCGACGATCGGCAGGATCGGGCCGAAGATCTCCGCCCGCATCACCGGGGCCTCGGGGGAGACGTCGGCGAGCACGGTCGGGGCGAGGTAGCGGCTCGCGCGGTCGTGGGTGCCGCCGGTGACGGTCCGCCCGTCGCCGAGCAGCGCGGTGAGCCGGTCGAAGTGGCGCTCGTTGACGATGCGGCCGTAGCCGGGGTCGGCGGCCGGGTCCTCGCCGAACAGCTCGCGGACGGCCTCGGCCAGGCGCGCCTCCAGCTCGGCCGCGGTGTCGCCGACGGCGAGGACGTAGTCGGGGGCGACGCAGGTCTGACCGGCGTTGAGGAACTTGCCCCGGGCGATCCGCTGCGCGGTGACGGCCAGGTCGACGCCGGGCTCGACCACGACGGGGCTCTTGCCGCCGAGTTCCAGGGTGACCGGGGTCAGGTGCCGGGCGGCGGCCGTCATCACGATCCGGCCGACCGCGCCGTTGCCGGTGTAGAAGATGTGGTCGAAGCGCTGTTCCAGCAGGGCGGTGGTCTCCGGGACGGCTCCCTCGACGACGGCGACGGCCTCCGGGTCGAGGTAGCGCGGCAGCAGCCGGGCGATGGCGGCGGAGGTCGCGGGGGCGAGCTCGCTGGGCTTGACGACGGCCGCGTTCCCGGCGGCCAGCGCGCCCACCAACGGGGCCAGCGCCAGCTGCAGCGGGTAGTTCCACGGCGCGATGATCAGCACGACGCCGAGCGGGTCGCGCACCACGCGGGCCGCGGCGGGCCGGAAGACCTCGGGCACCTCGGCGGGCTTGGGCCGCAGCCACTGCTCCAGGTGGGCGACGGTGTGGTCGAGCTCGTTCAGGGTGAAGCCGACCTCGGTGCGGTAGGCCTCGGCGGTGCCCTTGCCGAGGTCGGCGTGCAGGGCCTGCAGGAGCTCCTCGGACCGCTCGGTGAGCAGCGCGCGCAGCGCCGCCAGCTGGGCCAGTCGCCAGGCGAGCGGCTTGGTCCGGCCGGTGTCGAAGGTGGCGCGCAGCCGGGCGACGGTGGCGGGGACGCCAGCGGTGCCGGGGGCGTCGGGGGCGGTGTCCGGGGTGGCGGGGGTGTGGGTCATGGGGGCTCGCGGTCCTTCCGAGTGTCTTGAGGTCGTCGATGGTTTATGACCTCAAGCATTGTTGGACCGTAGACCTCGATGGTTGAGGATGTCAAGCAATCTGCCTATGCTCGACACCGTGCACGAGAACCCCCGGCCGGACCGGACCGCCACGCCGATCGAACTGATCGAGCAGCTCGCCCGGGTCGCCGCGGCCTACTACCGCCACTTCGCCGCCGCCGCGGCCGGGCACGGGCTGACCCTGATGCAGGGCAAGACGCTCAGCCTGCTGACCCGCCCGCGCTCCATGCGCGGCCTCGCCGGACTGCTCTCCTGCGACGCCTCCAACGTCACCGGGATCGTCGACCGCCTGGAGGCCCGCGACCTGGTGCTCCGGGAGCCCGACCCCTCCGACCGCCGGGTCAAGAACATCGCGCTGACCGAGCACGGAGAGCGGACCGTCCGGCTGATCCGCGCCGACCTGATGTCCGGCCTCACCGCCCTCGAGGCGCTCACCGCCGAGGACCGGGGCGCCCTGCGCTCCCTGCTGGACCGGGCCTTCCCGGAGACGACCTCCGCGGCGTACCGGGCCCTGCCCGGGTAGCCCCCGGCGGATCGGCGCCCGGCCTCCCGCCCGCGGCCTCCCGTCCGGGTCGGGACGGGAAGCCGGGCGGGAGGCGCTGCTGTGTGGACCGCCCGGTGCGGCCCCGGTCGTGGGCGGGCCGGTCGTCGCGGTGGGCTCGGGCCGGGGGCTCAGGCCGTCCGGGTGGTGAACGCCTGCTGGTAGGCCGGCGTGGCGATGGGGCGGTGGGCGAAGAAGGCCTCGGGCAGGTCGAAGGCGTCCACCAGGACGAGCGCGTGCCCGGCCAGCCGGTCGATGGAGCGCTCCCGCAGAGCGGCCAGTCCGTCGGCCCGGTCCGGGGCCAGTTCGCCGGTGGCCAGCAGCAGCGTCCCGTGGGCCTCGATCCGGCTCAGGGTGAACAGGCGGTGCAGGTCGAGGAGCAGTGCGCGGGCCTGCGGGTCCCGTGCGGCCCCGGCCCAGGCCAGCAGGGCGGCGCCGGCGTCGTGCTCGGCCCGCGCGGTCACCGCCGCCAGGGCGTCCGGCGCGGCCGCGTTCCACCGCCGCAGGCCGTCGCCGGCGGGCGCCCCGCGGAGCCGGGCCCGGGCGCGGGCCAGCCGGTGCCCGCCGACGGCGTGCAGCAGGGCCTGGCGGGTGGCCGGGTCGCGGAGGTCGCCGGGGTGCGCGGGGGCCGCGGCGGGCGGTTCGGGCGCGCTCTCCAGGATCAGTTCGGCGCCGGCCTTGGCCCAGAGGGCGAGGTTGTCGCCCTCGGCGGTGATGGCGCCCTCGATGTCCGCCGCGAGGGGGATCAGGCCGTTGACGGGGAGCAGCCCCTGGGCGCCGCAGCGCTCGCGGCACTCGATGATCAGGTCGCGGGCCTGCCAGGTGATCCAGCCCTTGGTGATGGCGACGCGGCGTTCGGCGTGCGCACGGTCGACCCCTCCACGGCCGGCCGTGCTGGGATCGACCGGCTCGTGGTCGACGGCCTCGCGGTCGGCGGTCACGGGCCGGGTGCCGTGGTCGCCGGCCCAGTGCTCCACGGTGGCGCGGTGCAGCGCGGTCATCGCGTAGCCGGTGGCGAGCGCCTCCAGCAGGGGCCCGTGGTGGGTGCGGTGCGCCCAGACGGGCACCCGGCGGTCCGGCCGTGCACCGGTGACCTCGCGGTGGTGGGCGTAGCGGATCGCGGTGGCGAGGGCCGCCCGGGCACCGCCGATCGCGCTGGCGCTCATGCACAGCTTTCCGAGACCCACCCGGGAGATCGCGGTGAGGAACCGTTTCCGCTTGCTGCCGAGCGCGCTGGTGAGCGTGCCGTCGTCGGAGAGCCGCCCGTGGTCGCCGGTGAGCAGGGCCTCGAACGGGAGCCGGACCCGGTCGAAGGAGGTCAGGCAGTGGTCGACCGGGCTGCCCGGGCGCAGCGGCAGCGGGCGGACCGTCACCCCGGGCAGGGTGCCGCGCTCGTCGGTGAGCGGGACGAGGAACAGGAAGATCCCGTGGTCGCGGCCGTCGACCCGCAGCCGTGCGGCGACCACGGCCGACTTCGGGCCGCCGGCCGGGCCGGTGTTCGGCATGAACTTCGCGGCCGCCGGGATGGGGGTGTGGAGGGTGAAGGTGCGGTCGGTGGGGTCGTAGTCGGCGACGGTCTCCAGCGCGGCGGCGTCGTTGCCGTGGCCGAGCTCGGTGCAGAGGAAGGTGCCGATCCGCTCCATCCGGAGGTACTCGTCGAGGGGGCGCTTCGGCGCCGGGTCGTGGTCGAGGAGGGAGCCGAGGAAGAGGTTGTAGTGGATGCCGGCCAGGACGGTGAGTGCGCCGTCGAGCGGGGCCGTCCACTCGTGCAGGGCGGTCAGCAGCCGCGGGTCGGTGGCCAGTCCGGCGGCGTCGGTGCCGGCGTTGATCCGGTGCAACCGTCGGTAGGAGGCGGCGAGTTGCTCCTCGGTGCCGGCCTCGGTGCGGCGGTGCATGGCCGGGTCGGTGGTCAGCGCGCGCCAGGGGGAGTGCACCCGGTCGCGGTCGGGGCCGAAGAGGAGACGGGTGAGGTCGGCGGTCGTCTTGGTCGTGACGGTGGGGGCGGTCGCGGCATCCGGGACGGACGGGTCGGCCGGACCGTCCGTCCCGGCCTGGGTGGAGGGTCCCGCCGGGGCGGTCGGGGCGGGGATCGGCAGGGTGTCGCTGATTAAGGTCATGTACGGGTCATTGATCGGGAGGCGGCCGGGTAACGGCTTTGTTATCAAGATCACCGGCGGTCGTCACTGCTGCTCGACACCGCCGCCGTCCGGCTCCGGGGGCCGGACGGCGGCGCCGGGATCAGAGCGAGTCGGCGCGGTGGGTGGGGCGGCCGTCGAGGAGGGTGAGCAGGACGGGGACCTCGGGCAACGCGGTGGCCGGGGTGGTCAGCGGGTCGGCGGCCAGCACGGTGAGGTCGGCGCGCCGGCCCACGGCGATCCGGCCGGCCCGCTGCTCCTCGCCGGCGGCGTGCGCGGCGTTGACGGTCATCGCCCGCAGCGCCTCCAGCGCGGTGAGCGCCTGGCCGGGGTTGTGCGGGGGCTGGGCGAGGTCGCGGCTCGGCCGGCGGTGACGGGCGCCGGCCATGACGCCGAGCGGCGGGTAGGGGGCGATCGGCCAGTCCGAACCGAGGACGACGGTGGCGCCCGCGTCCCAGAGGTCGCGGCAGCGCCAGGCGCGGTCGGCGCGCTCCTCGCCGAGGCGGCGGGACCAGTTGTCGGTGTGGTCGGCCCGGGTGAAGTCGCAGCAGTGGGTGGGCTGCATGGAGGCGATCACGCCCAGCTCGGCGAACCGGCGGACGGTGTCGTCCGGGACGGTCTCGATGTGCTCGATCCGGTGCCGGACGGCATGGTCGCCGCCGGGAGCCCCGGCCGCCCTGCCCGCCGTCCCGCCGGCCGCCTCGCCCGCCGTCCCGCCCGCGGCCCCGGCGATCGCGTCCAGCGCGTGACGGACGGCCGCGTCGCCGATGGCGTGGGTCGCGGTGGGCACCCCCGCGCGGTGCAGTTCCGCGATGACGCGGGTGTACTCGGCCGGGTCGGGCCAGAACGCGTGGGTGGACTCGCCGTGGCAGTCCGGGCGTTCCAGCCAGGCCGTGCCGTTGTCGATGGTGCCGTCCATGAACAGCTTGACGCCGTCCACCCGCCAGAGCCGGCCGCCCCGGCGCTGCTGCTCGATCAGCGCGCGCAGCCCGTCCGCGTCCACGCCCGGCTGGCACCAGGGCGCGACCCGCAGCCGCAGCGGGAGGTCGCCGGCCTCGTCGAGTTCGGCGTACAGCTCGAGGCTGTCGCCGTTGGCGTCCATCGCGTGGCCGCCGGTGAGGCCGGCGGCGGCCATCGCGGAGAGCGCGGCGGCGAGGCGGTCGCGGCGCTCCGCGCGGGTGGGCTGCGGAGCGGCGCGCTCGACGAGCTCGCAGGCGGCGTCCTCCAGCAGGAGCCCGGTGGGGCGGCCGGCCGGGTCGCAGACCACCTCGGCGGCTTGGTCGAAGCGGCGCGGGCCGTCGACGCCGGCGAGTTCCAGGGCGCGGGGGCTGGCCAGCATGGAGTGGGCGTCGAAGAGTTGGAGCAGGGCCGGGACGCCGTCGAGGACGGGGGCGAGCGCCGCGGACTCCACCGGCCGGTCGCCGAAGACGTTGGGGTCCAGGCCCCAGGCGTGCAGCCAGGCCCCGGGGGCGAGGGCGCGCATCCCCGCGGCGAGGGCGGCACGGACGTCGGAGAGGTCGGTGCAGCCGGAGAGGTCGAGGCCGTGGGTGAGTTCGGCGCCGGTGACGGGGTGCAGGTGTCCGTCGACCAGGCCGGGGGTGACCACGGCGCCCTTCAGGTCGATCACCGTGGTGGCGGCGTCGGCGAGTTCGCGGATCTCCCGGTCGTCGCCGAGGGCGGTGATCCGGCCGTCCGCGACGGCCAGCGCGGTCTGCGGGAGGAATCCGCCGGTCGCGGGGTCGAGCAGACGGGCGGAGAGGAGGACGAGGGAGGTGCGCACGGCGGCTCCAACGGGGGTGCGGGGTGGGGGAGAAGGGGCCCGGGGCGGGTCCGGCGGATCCGGCGCGGGCCCGCCGGGCGGGTTCTACGCCTCGGCGGGAGGGCCGGCGGGCGGGTTCTACGCCTCGGCGGGAGGGGCGGCGGGGGTGTCCGGAGGGGTGGCGGGGGCGTCCGGTGCCTCGGCGGGAGGGGCGGCGAGGGTGCCCGGGGGCAGGCCGAGTTCGCGTTCGGCGGTGCTGGCCGCGAGGCCGATGACGGCGGCCGGGTGGCCGCCGAGCCCGGTGTTGGCGTGCCCGGCCAGGCCGTCGATCACCACCAGGATCTGGAGGGCCGTCACGTCGGCGTCCTCGGTGCGGAACTCGCCCTGCCGCACGCCCGTCTCGATGACGCCGCTCAGCCGGCCGCGCCAGAGGGCCTCCTGGGCGAGGACCCGCTCGGACAGGACGGGCCGGTAGCGGCTGAGGTGGCGGGCGTTGAGCCAGAGCCGGCTCATGTCGTCGTAGGCCGGCCCGGTGGCGTGGGCGAAGAACCGGGCGAGGTGGCGCAGCGGCGACCCTTCGTGGGGGTCGGCGGGCAGCAGGGTCTCGAGTTCGGCGGTGGCGGCGCTGCCGAAGGCCTCGGCGACGAGGTCCTCGACGGCGGGGAAGTAGTGGCTGATCAGCCCGGGGCGGACGTCGAGCTGCTCGGCGATCCGGCGCAGCGTGATGCACTCCAGGCCCTCGGTGAGGGCGACGGTGGCGGCGGCCCCGACGATCTCCGCCCGCCGGTCGTCGGGGGACTTGCGGACCCGTTTGCGCTGAACGCTTGACGTCATGTGCCGGATGCTATTGAGTGTGCGACCAATAAGCAAGCAGGTGGGCACGACACCCCCCACGGAAGGCCCCCACAT
This sequence comes from Kitasatospora sp. NPDC051702, assembly GCF_040681575.1. Lineage (NCBI taxonomy): Bacteria > Bacillati > Actinomycetota > Actinomycetes > Kitasatosporales > Streptomycetaceae > Kitasatospora > Kitasatospora sp. NPDC051702. The sequence goes on along the minus strand of NZ_JBFAZB010000052.1, from coordinate 61,110 downwards.
GGCGTCCACGCTCCCGGACCACCCCCACTCCGACACCCGGTCGGCCGCACCGCCCCAGCCGGAGAAGGCCGGTCGGGTCGAGGTCCACGGCATCGACCACATCCCCGAGGACGAACGGCGCGGCCGCGCCCGCGAACTCTTCTCCGTCTGGGCCGCGGCCAACGTCAACTACCTCAACCTGGTGGTCGGCGGCGCCCTCGTCCTGGCCGGCCTCGACCTCCTCCAGGCCTTCGCCGTGGTCGTCGTCGGCAACCTCTTCTGGCTCGGCACCGGGCTGCTCGCCGTCCCCGGACCGGCCGCCGGCGCACCCAGCGAGGTGATCACCCGCGCCATGTACGGCGTCATCGGCAACCGCGTCAACAACGCGGTCACCGGCTGGATGATCTCCGTCTGCTACTTCGCGCTCAACCTCGCCGCGGCCGCCGTCGCCGCGTTCTCCCTCGCCGAGCAGGCCGGACTCACCCCGACCACCCCGATCAAGGTCGCCATCGTGGTCGCCATCGTCGTGGTCACCCTCGCCATCAGCGTCTACGGGCACGCCGCGATCGTCCGGCTCTACCTGCCGATCACCCTCGCCCTCGCCGCCGCCTTCGCGGTCGTCGGGTACGTGGTCCTGCGACGCGCCGACTACGGCTACGCGCCCGCCGAGCCGCTCTCCGGCGGCCACCTGTGGGCCGCCGTCCTGGCCGGCGTCACCCTGATCGCCTCCGGCCCGCTGTCCTACACCACCAGCGCCGACTTCTCCCGGTACCTGCCGCACACCACCTCCCCGCGCGCCGTCCTCGGCTGGACCGCCCTCGGCGGCTTCCTGCCCAGCGTCCTCGTCGGCGGCCTGGGCGTGCTCGCCGCCACCGTCGTCGACATGACGGACCCGCAGGCCGCGCTCCAGCGGATCCTGCCCGGCTGGTTCAACCCGGTCTTCCTCCTCGCCCTCGTCGTCGGCACCATCGCCGTCAACGCCCTCACCGCCTACAGCGCGGGCCTCGCACTGCAGGCCGTCGGCATCCGCATCAAGCGCACCGTCAGCGTGCTCGTCGACGGCGCCGTCGCGGTCAGCCTCACCCTGTACGCGTTGCTGGTCTCCAACTTCCTCGACACCGTCAGCAACGTGCTCCAGCTGACCGTCGTCCTGCTCGGCCCCAGCACCGCGGTCTACGCCGTCGACATCCTGCTGCGCCGCAACCGCTACGACGGCCGCGCCCTCGGCGACGAGTCCCCGGGGAGCGCCTTCTGGTACCGGGCGGGCGTCAACCCCGCCGGCGCGCTGGCCCTCGGCGCCGGGGTGGCCTGCGCCGCGCTGTGCGTCGACACCCTCTACACCGGGCCGGTGGCGGCGCTGTTCGGCGTCGACCTGGCCCTGCCGGTCGGCATGGTCGTCGCGGCGGCCGTGTACGCGGTGCTGATGCGTCGCCCGGCGGCGCGGCGGCAGGTCTGACGGGGGAGGTCCTCCCGGGGGGTTCGGCCGGGGAAGCCGGGGTGGGGGTCCGGCCGGGGAGGTCCGGACGGGAGGTCTGGACGGGAGGTCTGGACGGGAGGTCCGACGGGGTCGGCTGTCGGCTCGCACGGGGGGCCTCCCGGCCGACGGCTTCTCCCGCCCGTCGGGGGTCCGTTCCCTCCCCGGCCGTCCGCCGAACGCCCGCCGGGTGTCAGTGCGGTCGGTTAGGGTGCCGACCGGTAGCCCGGTCCACGGCGGATCGGCGCCAGGGGAGGGGGCGTTCATGACGAACGGTACCGCCGGGGCCGGGGCCGGGGGCGGTGACGGCATCAGATGGCTCGCCGACGCCGGCGGGTCCCTCGACGGCGTGGTGTTCGCCCGGGGCATCCCGCCGCAGGAGCTCGCCCGCCGGATGGGTGCCGATCCGGCCGCCGCCACCGGGCCGATCAGCGGCACCGAGGTGTGGGAGCTCGACATCGAGGTCTACCGCCCGAGCGACGACGGCGACGGCGTGATCCGGGTCGGGGAGGCCGGCGGCTGGTCCTTCGCGGTCGAGTACGGCGACTCCACAGGCGGCGAGCGGCTGACGGAGATAGCCTGCGACGGCGCCGAGGTGGTCCACTTCCGCCCGATGCCCGAGCACCCGCCGGCGCTGCTCGACTACGCCCGCGACGGCGCCGTGCTCTGCGGCTTCGGCCTCGCGGAGGAACGCTGGCGCTGGGGCCGGGAGCCCGATCTGCTGCTGCCCGACCTGGTCGCCGCGGGCGTGCTCGAAGCCGACGGGGTGACGTACCGGGGCCCGGTGGGCGAATCGCACGAGGCCGTCCGGCGGCGCGCCCTCGGCGCCGTCGAGCGCCGCTTCGGCCTCACCCTGCCCCGGGCCGTCCTCGGTGACCTCCGACTGCCGGCGTACGCGGTGCGCGGCACGCCGGGGCTGGAGCTGCAGGCCCGCTGAGCGCCCGCCGGGCGTCCGTCCCGGCGGCCCGTTCCCGTCGCGTCCCCGGCGTCACGTCCCGCCCTCGCGTCCCCGACGTCGCGTGCCCGGCGTCACGTGCCCGACGTCGCGTCCCGCCGGCCGTCCCCGGTCACAGCGGGTCGCCCAGCGGGCCGTAGGTGTCGACCAGGGCCTCGGCCCAGTGCGCCGCGAAGTCGGGCCGGGTGCCGTCCGCGTCGGTGAAGCCGTACTCCTGGTAGAGCCCCCAGGTGGCCAGCGCCCGGCCGCTCTTCGCCATCACCTCCGGGTCGGCGGCGAGGGCGGCGACCGCCCGGCCGAGGTAGGCGGGGCTCTCCGAGTACGCGAAGTCCGGGTCCTGGGCGGCGGCTTCGCGCCAGGTCTCCTCGGTGACGCCGAAGTGGTCCAGGACGGCCTCGGAGCGCAGGAAGCCGGGGGTCAGGGCGACGGCGGCGACGCCGTGCGGCCGCAGCTCGGCGGCCTGGGCGAAGGCCAGCCGGATCACCGCGGACTTGGCGAGGTCGTAGAAGAACGAGCCCCGGTAGCGCGCGGTGTTGCCGTCGGTGACCTCGACCACCAGGCCGCTGCGCCGGGCGACCAGCAGCGGCAGGGCGTACCGGCTGGTGATCACGTGGGTCTCGACGGCCTGGCGCAGCAGCCGCAGGCCGGTGTCCAGGTCCTGCTCCCAGAGCGGGTGTTCCCAGTCGACGAGCGGATCGCCGCCCCAGACGCAGTTGACCAGGACGTCCAGCCGTCCGTCCTGCTCGGTGGAGATCCGCTCGACCAGGGCCCGGACGGCCGCCGGGTCGCTGTGGTCGGTGGGGGCCGGGATCGCCGTCCCGCCGACCGCGGTGATCCGGTCGGCCGTCTCCTCGACGGTCTCCGGGCGGTCCAGCCCGGTGGTGCCGGCCGTTCGGCTGCTGCGGCCGGTGACGTACACGGTGGCGCCGGCGGCGCCCAGCTCGACGGCGATGCCGCGGCCGCCGCCGCGGGTGCCGCCCGCGACCAGGGCGACCTTGCCGGACAGCGGCTTGGGGGCGGTGCTCATGATTCCTCCGACGTCGTGGTCGTGGTCGTGGTCCGGATCGTGCCGGTGCCGGTGCCGGTGGGGCCCGTGCCGGCGGGGACGTGCGGGTGCGGGGCGAGGTCCGCGGCGAGGTGGGGCGCGAGCAGGTCGGTGAGCTCGGTGCGCAGCCGGTCCGGCAGCGTCCCCTCGCGGTCCAGCGCCCAGGTCAGTCCCGTTCCGGCGACGACCGTCTGCACCGAGCGGGCCAGGCGTGCCGGGTCGGCGGAGGGGCGGAGTTCGCCGAGGGCCGCGGCCGCCTCCAGCATCCGGGCGACGGCCCGCCCCTGGGCGCGGTGCACGGTCAGGGCGTGGGCGTGCAGCTCCGGGTCGGCGAGGTCCATCCCGAGGAAGGCGAGGTGGTTGGCGAAGCTCTCGGGGCTGGCCAGGGGCGCGGTCTCCTCCTCGGCCAGCGCGAGCAGTGCGGCGAGCGGTGAGGCGTGCGCGGCGCGCAGCCGTTCGTACCGCGCGTCCGCCGCGTCCGCCGAGGCGCGGGCCAGCGCCAGCAGCAGTCCGCGCTTCGACCCGAAGCGCTGCACCAGCGTCGCCGGCGCCACGCCGGCGGCCCGTGCCACGGCGGCGAGCGTCAGTCCGGCGGGGCCCACCCGCCCCATCACCTCGGCGGTGTGCCGCAGCAGCACGGCGTCCTCGACACCCCGGGGGCGTCCGGCCATGGTGCACTCCCATCCCATTCATAAATGACTGTTCATTTATTAATACGGGACGGATGCGGCGAGGGCAACGCCCGGTGCGGCGGGTCGCGCCGCGCGTCCGTTGCTCCCCGTACTACCTTGTGGGCTGTTTCGACACGCTCCGTAGTCAAAGCGGCGGACAGGTCGTACCGTATCCGCTGAGCTGACCCGCCCCACGGAAGGCCGACCATGACCACCCAGTCCACCCAACTCCCCACCACCATCGATGCGGTGATCGCCAGGATGGAGCAGGTCGACGCCGAACTCGACCCCCGCGACGGCGTGGCCTGCTTCAACCGCATGTATCTGAAAGTGACCAAACTGGTCAAGGAGAAGGTCGCCGCCGGCGGCTTCGAGGACAACGCGTTCATGGAGCGCATGGACGTCCTGTTCGCCGGGCTCTACCTCGCGAACGTCGACGCCGCGAAGGCCGGGAAGCCGGTCGACCCGGCTTGGGAGCCGCTCTTCCGGATGCGCGGCAACCGGGTCGTCTGGCCGATCCAGTTCGCCCTCGCGGGGATGAACGCGCACATCGACCACGACCTCGCGATCAGCGTGGTCGAGACCTGCAAGGAACGCGGCACCGCGCCCGAGCGCCCGCCGGTCCACCGGGACTACGAGAAGGTCAACGACCTGCTGGCGAGCGTCGAGGCCGAGGTCCGGGCCGAGTTCGAGGGCCGGCTGGTCCGGATCGCCACCGCGCCCGCCGAGTCGCTCAAGCACGCCGTCAGCGGCTTCAGCATCAGGGCGGCCCGCGACGTCGCCTGGGGCGCGGCGAACGGTCTGTGGGCCGTGCGGGGCCTCCCGTTCGCCTACAACGGCCAGCTCGCCCTCATGGCCCAGGGGGTGCGGACCACCAGTCACGGGATCCTCGTCCCCGTCGTCCCGCCGCCGGCCGGGTAGCCCCGGCGCGCGTGGAGCGGCGGCCGTTCCCCGGTGGGCGGGGGGCGGCCGCCGCGTCGTGCGGCGGACCGTCCGGCCCGCCGCTACGGCGTCCCGGTCAGGGGTTCACCGTCACGGTGATGGTCTCGGGGGTGGCGCTGTTGTCCTGGTACACCGAGTCGCCGCTGTAGACGGCGGTGATGGTGTGGGTGCCGGCGGTGCGGAAGGCGGTGACCGTCCCGCCGGCGGCGCACCTGCCGAGAGAGACGAACAGGCGCCCCGTGCCGAGGGTCGTCCCGGTGGTGGCGTCGGTGAACGTGACGGTTCCGGTGGGCCTGGTCGTGGAGGCCCCGCGGGGGCAGACGATGTCGTTGAGCACGACCGGCGAGCCGATCCGGGTGCGCTGGGGCATCGCCGTCATGGTCGTGGTGATCGGCTCGCCCACGGTGTAGCTGATGATCACCTGGCCGTTGTGGTTCGCCGTTCCGATCGTGGAGGCCGCATAGGACGTCCCGGTGCCCGACGGCGTCGCGAAGCTGCTCCCGCCACCGCCTCCGCCGCCGCTCGCCGCGGTGCCGGTGTTGTTGACGGCACCGCTGCCGCCGCCCCCGCCGGCGAAGTACCCGCCGCCTCCACCGCCCCCGGCACCGGTGGCGGTGGCGGCGCAGCCGCCGCCGATGGAACCGCCGGTGCCGCCGGTGCCGACCGTGTCGCCGACGAACCCGCCTCCCGGCCCACCCGTTGTGACGCCGCAGAGCGGAACGCTGCCGGCGGTCCCACCGGGACCACCGGTGGTCGTGCTGGTGCTGCCGCCGCCACCGCCCTGGCCCGGCGAAGCCCCGGGGCCGGTGGCGGTTCCCGCGGTACCGGCGGTGGCGTCCGGCGTCGTCCCGCCGTTGCCCCCGTTCCCTCCCGCGCGGGTCGCCCCGGTGCCGCCGGCGGCACCGCCGCCCCCGGCTACCACCAGGAAGGAGCCCGCGCTGACGCTGGAGGCCCCGCCCCCGCCCGGACCTTCCGCCTTGAAGCCGGTGGCCGGGATGCCCCCGCCCGGGGCGCCGCCGTTGAACCCGCCGGCACCCCCCGTACCCGTGCCGTTGCAGCCCTTGCCGCCCGCGCCGCCGACGGTGACGGTGACCGTCGTCGTGGCGGTGGTCTGCGGGAGGGTGGTGACGACCCGCGCCCCCGTACCGCCGGCCCCCGTGGCGGAACAGGAGGTGCCGGTGTTGTCGGCGCCGCCCGCGCCGTCGGCGGTGATCGTGATCACCGCCTGGGCCGGGATGGTGAGGCTCTGCGGGGCGCCGGTGAAGCCGAAGGTGAACACCGGGTCGGCTCCTCGGGTTCGCGCCGGGGTGGCGGCCGGCGCAGGCCCCGTTGCGGCGGCGGTTGCGGGGGCCGGCCCGGTACCGGCCAGGGCCGCGCACATCCCTGCCACGATCCCGGCCTGCCACCACCGTGCACGAGCGCGGACGCCTGCTTCTCCTTCGACGACGGGATGTCCGGGGGCGTGGTGTCCGGTCACTGCTGTCTCCCGATGTGCTGGCTTGAGGTGGGGCTTCGGGGTGCTGGATCGCGCGATCGGTACAGCGGTGGTGTCCCTGGCCCGGAGCGCGATCGACAGGCACAGCGTGACGACCGGACGGCCCGTGTGCCCCGATTGCGCCGACAGCGGCATGCCGCACACCATCACACTGGGCCGTGTGCGAACTCACTGGGCGGCGTGCGGCAGGAAGCCGCAGGCCGTGGGCCCGGTGTGCGTCGGCATGGGTGGACTCGCGCTGGTCGTGGGCGGATGACTGCGCGGACCGGCCGTCGGTCGGTGGGCTGCTTCGCGGCTCGTCAGGACCATCAGTGCCCGCACCGCGGCCGGCGCCAGGACCGCAGCCGGCGCCTTGTGCGGGCGCGTCGGGCTCCTCGTCGTGCGGGGCCCGGGGGGGTGGAGCGCCTGCCTCCGGCCTGGCCATCAGGCCATCAGGCCGTCAGATCGTCAGGCCGTCAGGCCGTCAGTGCGGCCGTGCGCAGGCGGGAGGCCGAACGGGCCAGCCGGAAGGCCGCCACCAGGGTGGGGCAGAAGCCCACGGCGCAGGCGAGGAGGACGCCGACCGGCGTCAGACCGGGGCCGGAGACGGCCAGCACGGCGGCGGCCAGCGGGGTGACCAGGGCGGGCGAGAGCAGGAGCAGGGCCGCCTGCCGCTTCTCCCGGCGGGTCCACTGGGGGGAGCGCCACACCCGGGTCGCGGCGATGACCGCGGCGGCCAGTGCGAGCGGCGGCCCGAGGGCGGGGATCAGCGCCAGCGGCATCGGGAGCACGGCGAGGATCAGGGTGCGGGTGGTGCGGCCGGCGCTCTCCGGTTCGGGCCGCGCCCGGCCCTCCTCGTCGAGCGCGGCGTCGGCGATCGCCCGCGGGCTGCCCAGCTGCTCCAGGACCCGTCGGACGGCGGCCTCGTCGGCGGGGTCGCACTCGGCGAGGGAGATCTCGACGTGCTCGCGCAGGTCCGCCAGCAGCTCGCGGCGGCGCTCCTCGGGGAGCGGGGCGGTGTAGCGGGCGACCGCGTCCAGGTGGGCGCGGACCAGGGGGTGCTCGATCGGCTCGTTCACGGGTTCTCTCCCGGGGTCAGGACGTGGTCGACGGTTTCGCGGAAGGCCGGCCACAGGGCGGTGAACTCCGCCAGTGCGCTGCGGCCCGCGTCGGTCAGGGTGTAGTACCGGCGGGACGGGCCGCTGGCCGAGTCGCGCAGGAAGGTGTCGGCGAGCCCGGCGCGGCGCAGCCGGGACAGCAGGGGGTAGATGGTGCCCTGGCTGGTCGCCAGCATCGGGAACCGGCCGAGTTCCTGGAGTAGCTCCACCCCGTAGCGGGGGCCGTCCCGCAGCAGGGCGAGGACGCAGTACTCCAGCACGCCCTTGCGTAGCTGCGTCGCCACCGGCCCGTCGGCCGGGTCGCCGGCGCCCTCGTGCTGTGCGATGCCAGGTACCATGCAATGCAAGATAGCAGGCGAAGCAAGATAGTGCGACGGGCGACGGGCGACGGGCGACGGGCGACGGGCGACGGGCGACGGCTCCGGATGCGGTGGCGGTGGCGGTGCCGGGTGCGGTGGCGGTGCCGGTGGGGATGGCGGGCGCGCCGCGGCATCCCCACCGGGTCAGGCCTGTGCGCGCGGCCCCGGGCGCCAGGCGGCCAGGTGGGCGGCCAGGACGGAGGCGGCGTCCGGGGTGGTCTCGCGCAACGCGACCATGGCGGCCGTGATCACGTCGCACAGCTCGCCCTGCAGGTCGGCCACCGTGTGGCTGACGCCCTTGCGCGGGTTGGCGCCGAGCACGCCGAGCAGGGCCTCGGCGACCTCCCCGGCCTCCTCCTGGATCTTCACCACCTGGAGCGGCAGCAGCGGCTGCCCGATCGCCGCCCGGTGGTCGGAGAGGTGGCGGTGGATCTCGTCGATCACGGCCCAGACCCGCGGCCTGCCGGTGCGCAGGTGGCCCTCCAGCTGGCGCAGGTAGTCCCTGACCGCCGGCGGCACCTTCATTCCTTGGGCCTCGGCGATCGGGACGAACCGCAGTTCCTGGCCTTCGCCGAGGACCAGGTCGGCCGGGTCGACGTCCACCACGGCGTGGAAGAAGCGGTACGGGCCGGTGGTCGCGCCCTCGTACGGCACGGGGTCGAAGGGCAGCAGGCCGGGCACGTCCAGGCCGGTCTCCTCGCGCAGCTCGCGGACGGCGGTCAGGTACGGCGTCTCGCCCGGTTCGCGGTGGCCACCGGGGACGACCCAGTACGCGGGCCAGCAGATGTCCGGCCTGTCGTCGCGCAGTTGGAGCAGGACCTCGTGCCGGCTGTTGGTGATGAAGACGTCCACGCTGTCGTAGTCGTCGTTGGCCGGGCCCGCGCTCGTCCTCGCGGACGCGGAGGCGGAGGCGGAACCGGACTCGCTGGAGCTGGAGCTGGAGCTGGGGCCGGAGCCGGAACCGGAGTCGGAACCGGAGTCGGAACCGGTGGAGTCGAAGCCTGTGAAGTCGGTGCTCAAGTCGCCCTCCCTGCAGACGGGGCCGCCGCCCGGCGCGGGCGGCCGGCGGTTGAGGCTGCCACCTGACGGGCGGCTTGAACCCTCACCCGGAGGGCGGATCGCTCCTTCACCCGGACGGCCGGTGGCGGCCGGTCCGGCGCACGCCCCCCGTCCGGGGCTTCCGGCGGGCACGGCCGCCCCGCCGCCCCTAGGGTCGGTGATGCGTCGACCGTGCCGGGCGCCGGGGTGTACGCCGCGCGGCCGTGCGCCGGAGCGCGCCCGTCAACCCGAGAGGTGGACCGCACCATGCAGACCGTCGTTCGCGGGGCCGGAGCGGTCGGCCTGGCAGCGCTGCTGTTCACCGGTGCCGTCGGCTGCCAGGACGACGGCCGGTCCACCGCCGAGCCGGCGCCGACCTCCCCCGCCTCCCCCGCCTCCCCGGCCGACCGGGCGGCCATGGCGGCCGCGGCGACCACGAGCGGCGGGCCGTCCGCCCGGAACCTCGACTGGCACACCTGTGCCGCACCCAGCACCGCCCAGGGCGCCGGGACGGCTCCCGCCGGCGACTGGCAGTGCGCCACCCTCAAGGTCCCGCTGGACCACGCCGACCCGGGCGGCCGCACCATCGACCTGGCGCTGATCCGGACCCCGGCCAAGGACGCGCAGCACCGGATCGGCTCGCTGCTGTTCAACTTCGGCGGCCCCGGCGCTTCGGGCGTGGCCACCCTGCCGGCCTTCGCGGCCACCTACGACTCCCTCAACTCCCGCTACGACCTGGTGAGTTTCGACCCGCGCGGAGTCGGTGAGAGTGCCGGGGTGCACTGCCTGGACGACCGGGCGACGGACGCCAGTGCGGCCGTCGACAGCACGCCGAGCGGCCCCGAGGCGGTCAAGGCCCTGGACGACAGCAACGCACAGGTCACGGCCGCCTGCGAGCACAACGCTGGCCCGGTGCTGCCCTACGTGGACACCGAGAGCGCCGCCCGCGACCTCGACCTGATGCGGCAGGCGCTCGGCGACGAGAAGCTCTCCTACGTCGGCATCAGCTACGGCACCGAGCTCGGCGGCGTCTACGCGCACCTGTTCCCGCACCAGGTCGGCCGCATGGTGCTGGACTCCGTGGTCGATCCGACCCAGGACCCCCAGCAGTCCGCGCTCGGCCAGGCCCAGGGCTTCCAACTCGCCCTCGACGACTTCATGAAGGCCTGCGCGAGCCAGGCACCGGCCTGCCCGACCGGCGGCGGCGGCGCCGAGGGCACCGCGACGATCACCGCCCTGCTGAAGAAGCTGGAGCAGTCCCCGCTGCCCACGGCGAGCGGCCGCCAACTCACCGAGAGCCTGGCCCTCACCGGCATCGCCGCCGCCCTGTACAGCCAGGAGACCTGGCCCGCGCTGGCCGCCGGCCTCACCGAGGCCACCCAACAGGGCACCGGCGACACGCTGCTCCAGCTGGCCGACGCGCTCCTCGGCCGGGACCCGCAGGGCCACTACAGCACCCTGATGTCCGCGAACCGGGCCATCTCCTGCGTGGACTCCCGACAGCGCTACTCCGACCAGGACGTCCAGCAGCAGCTGCCGCAGTTCGACAGTGCCTCACCGGTGTTCGGCGCCTTCACCGCCTGGGGGCTGACCAGCTGCACCGGCTGGCCGGTGGCGGGCAGGACCGACCATCCGGAGGTGTCCGCCGCCGGCGCGGCCCCGATCCTGGTGGTCGGCACCACCGGTGACCCGGCCACCCCGGTGGAGGGCGCCCGGGCGATGGCCCAGCAGCTCGGCCCCGGCGTCGGCGTCACCGTCACCCTGCAGGGCGAGGGCCACGGCGGCTACAACACCGGCAACCCCTGCCTGAAGAAGATCGTGGACGGCTACCTGCTGGACGGCACGGTCCCGGCCGACGGCACCACCTGCAGCTGACCCGGCGGGAGCCCGTCCGCAGCCGGCGGGGCGACCGGCAGCGGGTGAGTGGCCCACTCCATCGAATATCAATTGGCCCTGGATACCGGTCCACTCGGACGGTTAGTCTCTCCGGCGTGACCACCAAAGTCGACTTCTATTTCGATCCGATCTGCCCGTTCGCCTGGATCACCTCCCGGTGGATCCTGGAGGTCGAGCGCCACCGCGAACTCGACCTCAACTTCCGGGTGATGAGCCTGTCCGTCCTCAACGAGGGCCGCACCGACCTGCCCGAGCGGTACCAGCGCCTGATGACCACCGGCTGGGGCCCCGTCCGGGTCTGCATCGCCGCCGCGGAGCAGCACGGCGAGCACGTGCTGCGCGACCTCTACACCGAACTCGGCACCCGCCTGCACGACCAGGACCGCGAGGCCGACGCCGACGTCATCCGGGAGGCCCTGGTCGCGGCCGGGCTGCCCGAACAGCTCGCCGACGCCGCGGACAGCACCGCCCACGACATCGCCCTGCGCAAGAGCCACCACGAGGGCATGGACCCGGTCGGCGAGGAGGTCGGCACGCCGACCATCCACGTGGACGGCGTCGCGTTCTTCGGCCCGGTGCTGACGGCGATCCCGCGCGGCGAGGACGCCGTCCGGGTCTTCGAGGGCGTGCGGCTGCTGGCCGGCTACCCGAAGTTCTTCGAGCTCAAGCGCACCCGGACGGGCTCGCTCGACTTCTCCTGAGGCGTTCGCCCGGGGCCTGCACTGCCGCCCTCGGCGTCCCTCCGGCGTCCTTCGGCCTCCTTCCGCCGGCCTCCTTCCGCCGACCGCCGTCCGCCGTCTCCCGGCCCGCCGCCTCCCGCCCGGGCTGCCCCGGCCCGCCCGCCCCGGCCCTCTCGTCGCCCCCAGGACTCCCGTCCGGGCGCATCCGGCCCCACCATGGAGGGGTGGGCCCGGAGGTGCCGAGAGGCGGTGAGCGACGATGATCGTGCGAGGACGGTCGCGCGCCGCCCGACACCCGGCCACCCCGCCGCCACACCGCGGCTGGGGGTCGGGCGTCGGCCCGGACCGTCCCCGCAAGCCCACCCCGGGCCGCCCGCCGCCGGGCAAGCCGCCCCCGCCGTCGGCGCGCCGCTGGCTGCTGCCCGTCGCCGTCCTGGTCGCCCTGCTCCTGCTGGTGCTGTTCGCGAGCCCCGGTCCGACCGGCACCCGCTACGGCTACACCGACCTCCTCAACCGGGTCGACGCCGGACAGGTCCGGACCGTGAACGTCAACAACACCGGCGGCGTCACCGGCAGCCTCAAGGACGGCACGCACTTCACCAGCCAGATCCCGACCGCCCTGGACACCTCCCAGCTCAGCCGGGCACTCGCCGACCAGCACGTCGACGTCACCGCCACCCGCAGCGGGGGCGGCTCGATCTGGTCCACCCTGCTGCTGTTCCTGCCGCTGCTGATCTTCGGCGGACTCTTCCTCTGGTCCGGCCGGATGGCCACCCGTGCGCTCGGCGGCGGCCTGAGCGCCATCGGCCGCTCCCGCGCCAAGATCATCGAGGCTGAGCGGCCCGCCACCGGCTTCGCCGACGTCGCCGGGTACGAGGGTGTGAAACAGGAGGTCAGCGAGGTCGTCGACTTCCTGCGCAGCCCGGACCGGTACGCCGCCGCCGGCGCCAAGGGCCCGCGCGGGGTGATCATGGTCGGTCCGCCCGGCACCGGCAAGACCCTGCTCGCCCGCGCCGTCGCCGGCGAGGCCGAGGTGCCGTTCCTCTCCGTCACCGGCTCCGGCTTCGTCGAGATGTTCGTCGGCGTCGGCGCCTCCCGCGTCCGTGACCTCTTCGACGAGGCCCGCAACCGCGCACCGTCCATCATCTTCATCGACGAGATCGACGCCGTCGGCGGCCGCCGCGCCGGCGGCACCCGGCTCGGCGGCAACGACGAACGCGAGCAGACCCTCAACCAGCTGCTCGCCGAGATGGACGGCTTCGACCAGAGCACCGGCATCGTCGTCATCGCCGCCACCAACCGCCCCGACGCCCTCGACCCCGCCCTGCTGCGCCCCGGGCGCTTCGACCGCCAGGTCACCGTCCCGCTGCCGAACCAGGCCGAACGGGCCGCCATCCTCGCCGTCCACGTGCGCGGCAAGACCCTCGCCCCCGACGCCGACCTCGACCGGATCGCCCGTGGCACCCCGGGCTTCTCCGGCGCCGACCTCGCCAACCTCCTCAACGAGGCCGCCATCAACGCCGTCCGCGCCGACCGCGCCACCCTCACCGCCGCCGACCTCGACGCCGCTCGCGACCGCGTCCTGCTCGGCCGCCGTGACTCCTCCAACGCCCTGCTGCCCGAGGAGCGGCACGCCGTCGCCGTCCACGAGTCCGGGCACGCCCTGATGGCCGCGCTCTGCGAACACGCCGACCCGGTCGCCAAGGTCACCATCATCCCGGCCGGCGTCGCCCTCGGCGCCACCGAGCAACTCCCCGAAGCCGAACGCCACCTGTACAGCGAGAGCTACCTGACCGACCTGCTCACCGTCCAACTCGGCGGGCGGGCCGCCGAACTGGTCGTCTTCGGCGAAGGCTCCACCGGCGCCGCCAACGACCTCGCCAACGCCACCGGCGTCGCCACCCGGATGGTCCGCGAGTTCGGCCTCTCCCCGGAACTCGGCCCCGTCGGCTACTCCTCCGGCGCCCCGCAGTTCCTCGGCGACACCCCGGAGGACCTGCTCCGCCGCCCCTACTCCGAACAGACCCAGCGCGCCGTCGACGAAGCCGTCGCCCGCCTCCTGCGCCGCGCCGAACAGCGCGCCGTCGACCTCCTCCGCGAACACCGCCACCACCTCGACGAACTCGCCGCCCTCCTCGTCGCCCAGGAGACCGTCGACGGCACCGTCGTCCTCACCCTCCTCACCCACCCCACCCCCGCCCCCTGACCCCCACGCCCAGCCTGGCCTGATGCATCCCCGCACCCCGCGCCCCCGGCGCTGAATCCCTGTGTGCGGGGAGGACCGCCGAGGTGCGGATCACCGATGCGCGGGGGCGGCCGACCCCCGCAGGCATGCGGAGGGTGGCGCGGGCGGCCGGCCATCCGGCGCTCGAGTCCCGCACCATGTGCGCGAGTCGGGGGTCGGCGCCGTCCCCCGGTTCCATCAGGATGCGCGCCTGCCCGGTTGGCGTGGCGGCCGGCTCGGGCGCCGTCGGGTGGGGGTTTTCGGGGGGCTTTTCCTTTCCTTCCCAGTGTCTTGACGAACCCATGACACTGGCGGACCATCATGCTGGCGCGCGCCTCACCTCCTCCACCGTTCCGCCCCCACGGACCCCCACAGGAGGACAGTCATGCGACTGCCCCGCCGAGGGAAGCCCGCTGCGGCCACCGCCGTGCTGCTGGCCCTCGCCCTCGCCACACCGATCACCGCCCGGGCGGCCTCCCCCGACCGCCGCCCCGCTCCCTCGTCCGCGTCCGTCGACGCCGCGCGGCAGTACCGGCTCGACGGCCCCCGCACCGTCGCCGAACGCACCGCCGTCGCCGCCACCGGCGCCGCCGTCGACGCCGTCCTGCCCGACGCGGTGGTGGTCACCGCCACCCCCGCCGAGGCCGAGCGGCTGCGGGCGCTCGGCTGGTCCCCGGTCGCGCTGCCCGGCCCCCGCTACGGCGCCGAGCCGGGCACCGGACAGGGCGACGGGCCCGACGTCGGGAGCCTGAGCGGGGTGAACGACTTCCCGCAGGCCGACTCCGGCTACCACAACTACGCCGAGGCCACCGCCGACATCGACGCCGTGGTCGCCGCACACCCGGACATCATGAGCAAGCGCGTCATCGGCACCTCGTACGAGGGGCGGCCGATCGTCGCGGTGAAGATCAGCGACAACGTCGGCACCGACGAGAACGAGCCCGAGGTGCTGTTCACCGCCCACCAGCACGCCCGCGAGCACCTCACCGTCGAGATGGCGCTGTACCTGCTGCACGAGTTCGGCGACAAGTACGCCACCGACAGCCGGATCGCCAACGCCGTCAACAGCCGCGAGATCTGGGTGATCCCCGACCTCAACCCGGACGGCGGCGAGTACGACATCGCCACCGGCCGCTACCGCAGCTGGCGCAAGGACCGTCAGCCGAACTCCGGCAGCAACAGCGTCGGCACCGACCTCAACCGCAACTGGAACTACAAGTGGGGCTGCTGCGGCGGCTCCTCCGGCTCCACCTCCAGCGAGACCTACCGGGGCAGCGCCCCGGAGTCCGCCCGGGAGACCAAGGTCGTCGCCGACTTCGTCCGCAGCCGGATCGTCGGCGGCAAGCAGCAGATCACCGCGGCCATCGACTTCCACACCTACAGCGAACTGGTGCTCTGGCCGTTCGGCTGGACCACCGCCGAGACGGTGCCCGGCATGACCGCCGACGAGTACAACACCTTCGCCACCCTCGGCCGCAGCATGGCCGCCACCAACGGCTACACGCCCGAGCAGTCCAGCGACCTCTACATCACCGACGGCGCGATCGACGACTGGCTCTGGGGCGCCCAACGCGTCTTCGCCTACACCTTCGAGATGTACCCCGGCCCCAACGGCAGCAGCGGCTTCTACCCGCCCGACGAGGTGATCGGCCGCGAAACCAGCCGCAACCGCGAGGCGGTCCTGCGCCTGGTGGAGACCGCCGACTGCGTCTACCGCGTGATCGGCAAGCAGCAGCAGTACTGCGGCATCCCGGCCTGACCGCACACACCTCGGAGCGGGTGCCCGGCCCTTCCTCGCCGAACGGGCCGACGCTCACGAAGAGTCGAGGCCTCCGCCGCCGGCGCGCGAGAAGCGCCGGCGGCGGAGGCCTGTCCGCTGCAGCTCAGACGGGCCCGGTGCCACGGCAGAGGACGTCGGAAGGCCCGGTGGACGCCTCCTGATCCCGACTAGCGGCAGGCCGGGCCGAAGAACACCTGGACCTTCTTCAGTGGCGGGGCGGGTGTGACGTCGGTGTCGTAGCCCGGGTTGTCGCTCGCCCAGGCCGCCTGCGTGCAGTAGCCCGGTTCCTTCGGGGCCGTCCTCTCCAGGTTCTCGAACGTCGGTTCGCAGGTCGCGATTGCGTACGCTCCGAGAAGCTCTGAGCTCGGGGGGAGACCCGGCACGACGAACCGGACGATGACGTCACGTGTGGGCCCGCAGCCGGTCGTGACCGGCGAGGGCGTACTTGTGGCTGCTGTGGCCGCCTGCGGACCCGCGGGCCGCGCCTGCACGGTCGGGCTGTGCGTGGCCGGCGTGGACGGCGGCGTTGACGGCGGTGTGGTTCTCGCTTCCCGGTCTGGACTGGCAGACGGCACCGGTGCTGCTACCGACGCCGTCACCGGAGCTGCGATGCCCGTGACCGCCGCCGGCCTCGGTTGTGTGGTCGACGCGCTGGGCGGCATGGCCCTCGGGAGAGGACCGACGATCGAGCCGATGATCCCGATGGCCATGAGCAGGGCGAACAGGCCACCGCAGCCCATGCCGGCGACCTGCCAGGGTTTGAACCTGCGTGGGCGAGGCGTGGCCGGCTGAACCGACGGCGCAAGACCGGATGGTGCCCTGGCCGAGTCGGGGTTCTGCGCCCCTCCCTGGTTGGGGCGGGATAGGTCGGGGTCGGTCACGAGTGGTGCCTTACCTGTGGGTCGGATGGCCAGGACCGAGTCTGGCAGCAGACGGAGGCCAACTACCTTCATGTGCAGGACTGTTATCGCGCAGTGACGTCATGAATCGATCGAGGCTCCGGGCGATCACCGGGGATCGCGTCGTTCGCTGCACCGCTGCGGCCCGCGACGCGTGGCCGGAGGGAGTGCACGGCGCGGCCCGCGTCATCGGTGGGCGCTCCGGTCTGACCGGGCTCGCCGCCAGCGGCGTCAACCCTCGGCGTCGACGTCGGTGTTGGCGGGGGCGAGTTGGATGACGGCGTGGCGGCCGTTGGTGCGCCACGGGGTGGCGGTGTCGTCGAGTCGGGTGACACGGGTGTCGTCGAGGCCGACGATCACGTCCGACTTGAGGGTGCGCAGTGCCGCGACGGCGGAGGGGAAGTGGCGTGTCGTCTCGGCGAACGGGGTGGTCGGCGGCCAGAGCCGGTCGCCGACGAGGCGGCGGTAGTTGAGGTCTCCCTTGAGGACGGTCAGGGCCGCGCCGGTGAACTCGGCCCGCAGGTCCCCGGGCATGTCGTGGTACGGCAGCGGGGCGCAGAAGAACGGGTGCGTGCGGACGGCGAGCGTTCCGTCGCCCATGGCCTGCCACAGTCGCCCGCCGGCCGCCGCGGCGGCCGGTGAGGGAGCGGTGCGGAGGCGGCCGAGTGCGGCGAGGACGTCGGCCGTCGTCGCGTCCGACACGAAGTACGGCTGCGGCTTGACGTACAGGGCGACCTGCGCCGCCAGGCCGCGGGTCAGGAGGTGGTCGATCAGGACGAGGTCCGGGAGGAGCTCCCGGCCCGCGTTGTCCGCGACGACGCAGACCCGCCCGCCCCCGGCCCGCTCCAGCGTGGCCCAGAGCTGCGCGCTGTCGTCGGCGAGCAGGCCGGAGGCGGCCCGGCCGGCGGCCGAAACCGGACCGTCGGAGGACGCCGGACCGTCGGAGGAGGCCGGGCCGTCGGGCGCAGGCGGACCCTCCGGCTCGGCGGTGATGCGGAAGCTCAGGTCCGCGCGGTTGCCCCACAGGGCGGACGACAGCAGGGCGTCCGCCCGTCGGCTCTGCGGCAGGCCGTCCAGGACGTCGAGGGAGGCCAGCTCGTCGTCGACCGCCGCCCCGGCCAGCTCGTCGGCCTTGAAGGGCGCGAACGGGTCGACGCCCTGCCAGGCACCGGGCCGGAAGTAGCCGGTGGCGTCGAGCAGGCGGTGGTAGAAGTAGCTCTCCGCCCACAGGAACGGCGCCTCGCCCCACGGCTTGCCCCACAGGCCCCGGCCCCACTCCACCCACTGCCTGGCGTCCGGGCTGTCCGTGCCCGGCGGCTCCAGGACACCGGTGGTGCTCTCCGCGAGCAGCCGCCCGACCGCCGCCCGCTCGGCGGGCCCGTACGGCAGCGCGCCGAGGACCTGTCGGAGGAGCACCGGGTGCCGCTGGTGGAAGACGCCCCAGGCGAACGACCCGGGGACGTCGCTGCGGATCACGGGTGCGTTCGACACGGTGCTGCTCGTTTCTCTCATCATCGCCGGGCGGCCGGTCCGACAGTACTGCCGACGGGCCTCGCACGAGGTCTGCACCACCCTTGGGCGTAGCCACCCGTTCCTGCCCCCATGCGGATGGATCGTGACCTGCTCCGGGCGGCCGGTGTCGCGGGCCGCGCGCTGGGGTGTACGGGCCGAGGGTCAGAGGTGGGGCCACGGGTCGATTCCCGCCTCCTTGAGCCGTTGTTCTTCCCGCCAGTTCAGGAAGACCGGCTGATCCGGGGAGAACAGGCCCATGGGCTGAGGACTGATCTCCCCGGCCAGGAACCCGACGAGGAAGTCGACCATGCCGCAGTCGTACTCGACCCAGTCGCCGTCCCGGGTGAGTACGAGGGTGGTCCACCTGTCGGGATCCGGATCCGTGGTGTCCCAGAACGCCTGGTTGGCGCTGCAGTCCACGGCCCACGAGAACCTCCCCCGCAGGGCCGGGCCGTCCTCGGGGTTCAGGTCGAGCAGCTCGTACC
Organism: Kitasatospora sp. NPDC051702; assembly: GCF_040681575.1. Taxonomy (NCBI): domain Bacteria; kingdom Bacillati; phylum Actinomycetota; class Actinomycetes; order Kitasatosporales; family Streptomycetaceae; genus Kitasatospora; species Kitasatospora sp. NPDC051702. Next base: position 42,579 of record NZ_JBFAZB010000052.1, on the reverse strand, counting down.
CGCACTCGATCAACTCCTCGAACCCCAGGTGGCTGCGAGGGTCCTGGACATCCTTCAGCGGCAGCCCCACGTGGAGCGAGCAATTGATCGATCCGCCACCGTAGGCGGACACGAAGGCGCGGTAGTCCGCGGGGAACCGAGTGCCCCATCTGCGGGCCGCCGCGTCCCAGTCGACGGGATCGCCGGCTCCGTCGTGCGGCGGCAGAACCCCGGCCAACCGGGCAACACTCGGATGCATCAGCAGTGCCTCTCAGAGAGCCCGGACAGAGCCCCGCCGAGCGTTTCGCAGGAGCGCGGCTCCCGCCGCGGCCTGGGACACCCTAGTGATCACGTCTGTGCGAGGCGAACTCCGCAACCGCGGTCGCCGACCACGGAACCCGATTCGCACCGGATCCCCAGGGCCCGGCGCATGACAGCCGCCGTACGGCTCCGGGCGAAGCGGGTGGACAGGTGCGGACAGGGCCGGACAGCCGCCGTTCCCCGCAGGTCTGGGAAGTGGACAGCCCCTGACGTGAGGCTGTGCGCCATGGACCCCGCACACGCACCCGGACGGACGGGAGGTGCGCCGAGTCCCGACGGGCCGTGCCGGTCCGGTCGTCTGACGCGCCATCCCCGCACCTCCGCACTGCACGACTGCCCAGCCCGCCCGAAGGAGCTTCCCAATGCTGATGTCAAGCCGTTGCAGTGACGGGAGGTGAATCGTGATAGCACTGTCCGTCACGGATCATGGCCCACAGGACGTTGACGCGGCGGCGCGAGAGCGCCAGCAGGGCTTGTTTGTGGCCCTTCCCCTCGGCTCGCTTGCGCGTGTAGAACGCCTTCGAAGCGGCGCAGGACTTCAGGCTGGCGAACGAGGAGAGGTAGAACGACCGCAGGAGCCCGCGGTGAAACCGGCGAGGGCGGCGGAGATTGCCGCTGACCCGTCCGGAGTCACGCGGGACCGGAGCCAGGCCGGCGTATCCGGCGAGGCGGTCGGCGCTGCCGAAGGCGGCCATGTCGCCGCCGGTGGCAGCCAGGAACTCGGCACCGAGGAGTTTGCCCATGCCGGGCAGGCTGAGGATTACCTCGGCGTACGGGTGTTCGCGAAACCGGGCCTCGATCATGGTGTCGAGCTCGGCGACCTCCTGGTCGAGGGCGATCACCCCCTTGGCGAGCCGGACCACCATCGCGGCAGCCAGCTTCTCGCCGGGAAGGGCGGTGTACTGGGCCTCGGCCGCGTCCACGACGGCCTTGGCCAGCGCGGCGGCGCCGTGGACCTTGCGGTTGCGAAGCCAGGTCTCGATGCGCTTCGCGCCGGCCCGGCGGATCGCCGCCGGGCTCTGGTAGCCGGTCAGCAGAAGGACCGGGCCCTTGTTGGTGAGCTCCAGCGTGCGCTCCAACGCCGGGCATATTTCCAGCAGCTGGGCGCGAAGGCGGTTGATCTGGCGAGTCCGGTCGGCCACCAGGTCAGTGCGGCGGGTGGTCAACGTCCGCACGTCGACAGCGATCTCGTTACCGGGCCGCAGCAGGCCGAGGTCCTTGCGCATGCGGGCCTGGTCGGCGATGACGTAGGCGTCCTTGGCGTCGGTCTTGCCCTCACCGCGGTAGGTGCCAGAGGCGCGGTGGACAGCCAGGCCGGTGATGTACCAGCGGCTGGTCGTGGCCGACCAGCAGGCTGATCAGCAGCGCGGCGCCGCCGTGGTTGAGATCGACGGCCCAGAGCACGTCCTCGTCGAGGGCCAGGACATCCTGGATCAGCTCCAGCAGGGCCGATTCGTCGTTCAGGACGCGGCGGGACAGCAGCCGTTCGCCGTCCGCGTTGATCACCACACAGTGGTGATGCTCCTTGCCGATGTCCACTCCGGCCCAGATCCGGGGCACGGTCACCTCCGCCAGCTCGTCACGGTCGAACTTCCAGCAGACGACCTCGCCGGCGTTGCCCTACAAAGCGATCGAGTCGCAGATCCCAATTGGCGGTCGAGTCGTCGCGGGGGTCCGGGCGGCCAAGCTCCTTGAGCCATCGGCGGCGCAGCACATGTAGCCATACCCAGATCCCCTGGGTAGCTCCGATCTTACGAATGATCAGTTTCAACCCACCAAGAAAGGTAGGGCAGCACCATGACGTCCCGTCCGCCCCACGCCGTGAGCACACTGGTCGCCGCCGCGGCCCTCTGTGCCACCGCTGTCTCGGCCGCCACCACCGCGCAGGCTGTGGAGGACGCCGGCCGGCGTCCGTCGAGAATCGTCAACGACTGGGCCCGGGCCTGGAACGGCACCGACCCCCGGGCGCTGGGCGCCCTGTTCACCGTCGACGGCACCTACTCCGACGAGGGCGTGGGCGTCACCTTCCACGGCCGCCAGGAGATCTCCGGGTGGAAGGCCCGCGCGGACGGCCTGATCGACGGCGTCCACGTCACCGTGCGGGCCGCTCACCGCAACGGCGACCGCATCACCGTCGACGCCGTCTACGCGGGCCACCTCAAGGGCGCACCGACGCCGTTCGCCGTGCCGATGACCACCGTCCTCGACCTCGACGGGAGCCACTGCAGGATCACCGCCGACCGCGACCGCTACAGCCTCTCCACCGTCCTCGCCCAGTCCGGCCTCCCCGCCGACTGGACCCCGCCCGCTGGTCAGATCGCGCACCGCCGGGCGGCCCCAGTGGCCGGTGCGCGCTCGCGGTGGCGGCCGGGTGGAGTGGCGGCCGGCCTCTGAACTCCCGACCAGCGGTGGAGCCACGGCCCGTCCGCCGACGCACCGGAAGTCGGCCCGGCCGACTTCCGGTGCACACTGCCACGACCGCCAGCCCACGACGCCGGCCAGGAGCCGTCCAGCCGGTCATTGATGGCCGGCTCTGGCTGGCTGCTGCTCCAGGGCTTGGTGCTGGGGGGGATGGCGCGGGCCCGGATGAGGCAACCGGGCCCCGCTGCACGGGAAGTCGACCAGGCCGACTTCCCGTGCAGCGGGCGGCGCGGTGGAACGCGCCGGTCGAGGAGGCCCGGCCGGTTCTCGAGGGCGATGGGATGGGGGCCGTTCAGGCGCTCCTGGCTGAGCGTGGTGCGACCGTCATCGAGGCGATGGCGATCACCCGGGAGCTGCTCGGGAGAGCGGAGACGCCGCTCCGGGTCGCCGTCGACATCGTGACGGAGAGCGGGGCGCGGCAGTAGTGCGTGGGGATGCACCCGTAGGGTCGGGGGGATCGGGATCGGGGAGCGGGGCCGGAACGGGGGTGGGTGGGATGGCGGAGGCGCCCGGAATGCGGGTGGTTCGCATGGAGATCGACCGGTACGACTGGGGCGCGTTCTCCTGCGGGTGCGGGCGATCGGCGGCTCATCTGCCGGGTGCGTTGCTCCGGCTGATCACCGCGCGTACGCCGGGGGAGGCGACGCTGGCGGAGATCGACGGTCACGTCATGATCCAGTCCAGCCTGATGGACCCGGCTCCCGCGGCCGCCGCCGTCGTCCTCGCGGCGCTGGCCGATCCGGCCGTCACCACGCCGGTGGCCCGCACCGCCCTGCTGGGTCTTCTCCTGGCCTTCGGCGCCGGGGACACCGTGCAGCAGGAGGAGTGCGAGGAGCTGATCCGGGGAGGCGTCTGGATCCTCTACCGGGAACTCGTCACCCATCCGTCGGGCATCGCCCGGGAGCACGCCTACGAGACCCTGAGCAACCTCGACACGGAGCGGGACCGGCTGGAGTCCTTCCTGCGGGCGAGCCGCGCGCAGCACCCGTCGGACGTGGACTGACCCGGTCGGGGGCTCAGGGCAGGAAGTGGGCGCCGAGGAGGCCCCGGCCGGTGTCGGCGGCGGCGCGCCAGACGGGTGGGACGCCGTCCAGGAGGGTGTCGAGGTCGGCCCGGGTCGCCTCGTCGCGGAGGGCGGCGGTGAGGAGCCGTTCGGCGTGGTGGCGCGCGGGGGCGTCCCAGGTGAAGGCCTGTTCGACGGCGGGGAGGGTCTGCCGGACCTCCTCGGGGGTGAGGACGAGATCGCCGAACCAGCCGGGGAGGAGCGCGAACCGGGTGGGGCCGAGGGCGTGCGCCAGGGCGGCCGCCGGGTAGGAGTTGCGGGCCGAGACGGCGAGGCGGGGCAGCGAGTCGTCGCTCCCGCGTTCCCAGGCCTCGTAGACGAGGCAGATCCGGTCGTCCAGTGCGGACGGCGCGGCGGACTCGACGAGGTGGTGCCGTGATTCCTCGGTGCTTCCCGCCTCGCGCCACCACGCGAGGAGCTCCCGCGACCCGGGTAGGGAGGCCTCGGCGTCGACGGCCGGTCGCAGCCGCGGCGCGTACTGCGCGACGGCGTCGGCCGTCATGGGCAGCAGGCACCACATCCCCAGGAAGCTCACCGTCGCCCCCTCTCGTCGTCGTAGGGGGATGCTGCCACCCGGGTCTGACAGTCGTGCGGGTGCGCCGGCGCACCGGCGTACGGCCGCACGGGCGGCCCGGTACAACGGTTCCGGGGACGACTACGCGGTGGTCTTCGATCAGGCCGGGGTGTTCCTCCACGGTTTCGACCACGAGAGCGACGCCACCCCGTGGCGGGCGGAGCAGCGCGCGCACTGGCCCGGCCTGCTGGACGGGCTGCCCGCGTCGCTCGCGCCGTACGCGCAGGCGCCGGAGTTCCAGTTCGAGGGGTTCTTCGACGCCACCGTGTGCGTCTGGAGGGAGGCGGCTGCCCCGGCGTGGCGGTGCGGTCCGGTGGAGTTCGCCGACGGCGAGTCGGACGGCTCCGACTGGCTGTTCGGGCTGCTCACCGGGGAGGGCCCGGAGGCGTACGTGGCGTTCGCCGAGGACTACTACGAGCGGGAGGTCGATCGGGAGGCGGTGGCCGCGGTGCTGGTCGGCGGGGCGGTCGGCCGGGGGCTGGTGGCGACGCTGTCGTCCGTGGCGCGCTTCGAGGCCGTCGCCGAGCAGGCCCGCGCGCTGGGGTACACCGTGCTGGAGGACTGACCCGCCCGGCTACCGGGGTGGCGTGCGGGGGTGCGGACGCGGGTGGCAGGCTGGGCCGGTGCCGAGCGACTACACGCGTGACCAGGGCGACGAGGGCGACCAGGGCAGCCACCGGCCGGGGCCGGGGGAGGGCGAGGGCAGCCCGGACGGGAGGCTGATCCGTCCGGCCTTCTGGGCCGCCTACCTGATGCGGATGTGGGCGCTGGACGATCCGGAAGGCCGGTGCCTGGCACGCTGGTTCGGGGTGGACGCCGTCGACGCCGAAGCGGCCTGGGACGCGCACCTGTGGGGCGAGTCCGAGGTCCTGGTGCCGTTCGGCGGCGGTCACCGGGTGGTCGTGACAAGCGTGGAGTTCCCCACGGACTGGGGGACGGAGTTCCGGATCCACCACCCCGGCTGGGGCGGACGTTCGGTGCAGCTGGCGGACGTCGACCGGTACGTCGCACGGCGCCTCGGGACGCCGGAGCACCAGCGGGGCCCGGGGCTGTCCTGGCGGGAGGCCGCACACCTGGCCCGGACGCCGGACCGCGCGGCCCCGGGGGTCCACGACCCGCACGCGCGGCTGCTCCTGCTGCTCCCGCTGGTCGGTGACGCCGAGACCCCGCAGGGGGCGGTCGGGTCGATCGGGGCGGCCCTCACCGCGGCCGGTGTGGCGGCGGCGGACGCGCCCGCTGCCGCGCGCTTCCTGCTGGACCGCCCGGTCTGGCCGGCCGCCCGCTGGGAGTCGCCGGCGTCCGCAGACCGCGGCCGGCGCGGGCCGTCGTGGCGCGGCCCGTCGTGGTGCAGGCGGGTGGCCGGGGGGCCTGCCGACCACGTCCTCCGGTGCGACGCCCCGGCGAGCCCGCGACACGCCGCGCACAGCGGCGCGTCGGGTGTGTCGGGTGAGACGGCCGACCGGCTCGCCCGGGCCCTCGGCACCCGGCCGGACGGGGCGGGCCGATAACGGTGTGCCGCCGTCCACCCGTTGCGGTGAGGTGAAGCCGAGGAGTCGGGCGCGGGCGTTGTCCCGGGCCGCTCACGGCAGCTGCCGAATCCCTCCCCGGGGTTCAACTCAGCTGGTCGCGCACGAGATCAAGGAATGCCTGTCGGCTCGGATGTATGTGTGCCCAGACCTTCTCGTCCTGTGGCTCTCCCGGGTCTTCGGGGCCCTTTCTGATCACGTCCTGTAGTGCGAACGCGAGGCTGCGTGCCGCTTCGCTGACCTCGGACGGGCACAGTACGTGGATCGTCTTCTGCATCACCCACACCCTGTCAAGGACCTGCTTTGCCCGGGCCTGCCACTGCTCGTCAGCCAGGTCGTGGTGATGCCGATCCACCGCGACTCGTTCTGCTTCCTGCACCGCAGACAGAAATTCGATGAGGTGAGTGAGACGCTCGTTGCGGCGCGCCTCGGCAAGTTCACGAACACTGCGGCGCGCCTCGCCGCGTTCCAGGGCGCGTCCTGCCGAGCGCTGGGCCAGCATCGACATGAGTCCGCCGAGTAGGACGCCGATGAGCGGCGCAAGCGTTGTCCACATAGCGTCCGACTATGACACCAACGGCATGAACACGGCACGGGGTTCGGGCAACACCGGGCCGAGGCCGGGACGCGAAGGCGGCCAGGTCGTCGCCGCCTTCGACAGCGGCGGGCAGCAGACGGCGGAAGACCTGAGACCTTCGCGTTGTCCTGGGTGCTCTTGGCCACAGCGCGGACCGGGAGGTCCGGCACGGGCGGCCATGGCGGCGGCGTCCGGTCTCCCACAGCTTGTGGCCTACTCAACTGATCGAGTCGGTGAACGACACCCTCAAAGGCCTGCTCGACCTGGAACAACGCGGCGGCCGGACCTTTGAGGGCGTCGCCGTCCGCGTCGCCCGACGCGTCCTCGCGCCGGCCGTGGAAACCTGGCACGACCACAGGACCGGACAGCCGATCACACGGCCCCTGATCGCCTACGATCACTGATCACTTGGAATGACTCGTCCAGGGAACGGGGGGCGTGGTGTCACGAGCGGCAGGGGCGGTCGTCGGGGCGGCGGTGGGTGACGCCCTGGGCGCGCCCTACGAGTTCGGCCCGGCCGGGGCGTTCTCGGCCCGGTTCCCGGACGGCGGGGGAGAGTTGGCGGCGGGCGGCGGCTGGGAGCGGGGTGAGGCGACCGACGACACGCAGATGGCCGTGCTGGTCGCCGAATCGCTCCTCGACCGGGGGGAGTTGGACCTCCCGGACGTCTTCGAACGGTTCCGGCGCTGGGCCGCCGCCGAGCCCAAGGACATCGGCATCCAGACGGAGGACGTGCTGACCAACGGCATGCCGTGGGACCTCGCGGCCGCCGTCCACTTCAACTCGACGCTGCGGGCGGCCGGCAACGGTTCGCTGATGCGCGCCTCGACGTCGGCCGTCGCGTTCGCCGACGCCGGACGGTCGGCCACCATGGACGCCGCCCGCCGGATCGCCGCCCTCACCCACGGGGACCGGGCGGCCTGGGAGGGGACGGCGATCTTCCACGAGCTGGTCCGCCTCGCCCTCGCCGGGGCCGATCCGCTCGCCGCCGTCCCCGACGCCCTGGCCCACGTCGACGCCGAGCACCGCGACCGCTACGCCGCCGTTCTGGCGCCGGACTGGCACCCAGACCGGGCCACCGAGGCGAACGGGGCGGTCTGGCCGTGCCTCGGTTCGGCGGTGTGGGCGCTGCGCACCACCAGCGGGTTCGAGGAGGCGCTCCGCGCCGCCGTCGATCTCGGCGGCGACACCGACACGGTGGCTGCCGTCACCGGGGCCCTGGCCGGGGCCAGGTACGGCCTGGCGGCGATTCCGGCGCGCTGGACGGAGCCGCTGCACGTGCCGCTGCCCGGATCCGGTGGGCGGGTGCTGAGGGTGGGTGATCTGGTGGACCTGGCCGCGCGGTTGGCGGCCTGGCCGGGCCGCCCGGTCTGACGGGCCGACGATCTGACGGGCCGACGATCTGACGGGCCGACGACCTGAGGGGCAAGAGCCCGACGTCCCACCGATCCACCGGCCCGACGGCCCACCGGCCCGACGGCCCCGAGCGTCCTGACCTCGTGACCTTCCGGGGCCCGGCGGACCCGGTGGCCGGGTCGGTGGTGGGCGGGGCTACCGTACGGTGGCAGCGGTTCGAGAGCGAATGAGGGGGCCAGGTGGCAGTCGAGGTGACGGTCCGTCCGGTGGCGTGGGTGGTCGGCGGGCGGGAGGAGGTGCGGGACGACGGCTGGGGGAGTGTCGGTGCGGTGATCCGGCTGGACGGCGAGCGGTTCGGCGAGGAGGCGCTGTACGGGCTGGCGGACTTCTCGCACCTGGAGGTGGTCTACCACTTCGACCGCGTCCCGGAGGACGAGGTGGAGTCCGGGGCCCGGCGCCCGCGCGGCAACCCGGACTGGCCGCTGGTCGGCATCTTCGCGCAGCGCGGCAAGAACCGCCCGAACCGGTTGGGCGTCTCGCGGTGCGAGCTGGTCCGCGTCGACGGTCTGGAGCTCCACGTGACCGGGCTGGACGCGGTGGCCGGTACGCCGGTGCTCGACATCAAGCCGTACCTGGCGGAGTTCGGGCCGCGGGGTGAGGTCCGGCAGTCGGAGTGGTCGGTGGAGCTGATGAAGGAGTACTACGAGACCGAGTCCGCCGAGTCCGCTCAGCCCACCGAGACCTCCGGGTCCGCAGGGGCCACCGAGACCTCCGGGTCCGCCCAGTGAGGCTCGCGGTGGTGTCCGGCGGGGGGACCGGGATCGGCCGGGCGATCGCCGCCCGCCTGGCCGCCGACGGGAACCGGGTGGTGATCCTCGGCCGCCGGGAGGCGGTGCTGGAGGAGGCCCGGGCGCGGATCGAGGAGACCGTCGGCCCGGGCCGGATCGTCCCGGTGCCGGCGGACCTGACGGACCCGGCGGCGGTCGAGGCCGCGGCCGCCCGGATCGCCGGGCTCGGCCCGGTGGACGTGCTGGTGAACAACGCGGGCGCCATCGTCACCCCGCCCGCCGGGGACGGCCTGGCGGCCCTCGCTGACGCCTGGCGCAAGGACCTGGACGCCAACCTGCTCACCGCCGTGCTGCTGACGACCGCGTTGCAGGGGAGGCTGCGCCGGCCCGGTGGCCGGTTGGTGGTGATCAGTTCGGCGGCGGCGCAGCGCGGCGGTGCGGGCCCGCACTCGGCCGGTTCGTACGCGGCGGCGAAGGCGGCGCTGCACGGCTGGGCGTTCGGGCTGGCGCGGCAGTTGGGCCCGGACGGTGTCACGGTGAACGTGCTCGCGCCGGGTTACGTGGCGGACACCGAGATCTTCGGTGCCGGCTGGAGCGAGGAGTTCCACGCCGGGAAGGTCGCCGACACGCTGGTCGGTCGGGCCGGTACGCCCGCCGATGTGGCGGAGGCGGTCGGCTTCCTCGCCTCGCCGTCCGCCGGGTACCTCACCGGGCAGGTGATCGGGTTGAACGGCGGTGCGGTGCTCGGCCGCTGAGGGGTGCCCGGGCGTCGCGGCACCGCGGGCCGCGGCGCCGCGCGGCGCGTTCATCGGACGTCAACCGGCCCTGCCTACCGTGGGTCCGTCCGCCGACGCACGGCCGCCGCACGACCACCGACGACCGCCGCACTTGACCACCGGCGACCGACGACCACCGACCGCCGACGACCGACCCGAGGAGTCCCCGCTGTCCAGGATCATCACCACCGCCCTGCCCGCACACGGCCACACCGGCCCGCTGCTGGCCGTCTCCGCCGACCTCGCCGCCCGAGGGCACGAGGTGGTTTTCCTCGGGGGCTCCCGGTTCGCCGGGGCGGCGCGCCGGGCCGGGGTGCGGTTCGCCGCGCTGCCCGCCGAGGCGGACTTCGACGACCGGGACCTGGACGCGTCGTTCCCGGGCCGGTCGGCGCTGCCGCCCGGGCCGGAGCGGATCGGCTTCGACGTGCGGCACGTCTTCCTGGACCCGATTCCGGCGCAGTACCGGACGCTGCTGGCGCTGCTGGCGGACTTCCCGGCCGATGCGGTGATCGCCGACGCGTTCGTGCAGGGCGCGCTGGCGCTGGCGTCGGGCCGGCCGCGGGCCGAGCGTCCGGCGCTGATCGGGATCGGGGTGTCGCCGGTGATGCTGCCGAGCGTGGACACCGCGCCGTTCGGCTACGCGCTGCCGCCGATGCCGGGGGAGGAGGGCCGGGCCCGCAACCGGGCGCTGCTGGCGGAGTCGGAGCGGCGCGGCGAGCCCCTGCGGGAGTACGCCGCGAAGGTGTACGCGGGCCTGGGGGTGCGGATGCCGGAGGGGCCGCGCGGGTTGGCGATGGTGACGGTGCCGGACCACTACCTCCAGCTGACCGTGCCGGGTTTCGAGTACCCGCGCAGTGACGCCCCGGCGTCGTTCCGGCTGATCGGGGCGCTGCCCGGGGTCGACGGGGAGGCGCAGCCGCTGCCGTCGTGGTGGGACGAGCTGTCCGACGGGCGGCCGGTGGTGGTGGTGACGCAGGGGACGCTGGCCAACGCCGACCTGGGGGAGCTGGTGGTACCGACCGTCACCGCGCTGGCGGACCGCGACGTCCTGGTGGTGGCCGTCACCGGCCGCCCGGAGGGGCCGGCGGCGCTGGTGGATCTGCTGGGCGGGGAGCTGCCGGGCAACGTGCGCGCCGCCGGGTACGTCCCGTTCGAGCGGTTGCTGCCGCAGGCGGACGTGCTGGTCAGCAACGGTGGTTACGGCGGGGTGCACACCGCGCTGCGGCACGGGGTGCCGCTGGTGGTGGCGGGGGCGAGCGAGGACAAGCCGGAGGTGGCGGCCCGGGTGCAGTGGGCGGGTGTGGGGGTGGACCTGCGCACCGGTCGCCCGGATCCGGCCGCGGTGGGGCGGGCGGTCGACGAGGTGCTCGGGCGGGGCCGGTTCCGCGAGCGGGCCCGGGCGCTGGGCGCGGAGCTCGCGGAGTACCGGCCGTTCGACGCCATCGCCGAGCTGGTGGACTCCCTGGCTGCTGAGGGTCACTGAAGGTCTCCGGGGGCCGCTGAGGGCTGCTGAGAGCCGCTCAGGGCTGCTGAGGCCGGGCTCCGGGTGCCCGGGTTCAGGGTGCCCGGGCCACCCCCGGGGGCACCCCGGGGACCGGCCTGCTCGCCGTCAGTCCCGCTCGCCGTCAGTCCCGCTCGCCGCCAGTCCCCGTCACCGTCAACCCCCGTCGCCGTCAGTCCCCGTCGGCGTCGGGGGCCGCGGTCGGCGCGCCGCCGGACTTGATGCCGAGCTTGACCTCGGCCGTGGTCCAGTCGGTGGCGATGGCCTGCTGGGCGGCGGCGAGGGTGGTCTGGCCCTTGCAGATCGCGGTGTGCAGGTGGGTCTCCACCGAGTCCTTGGGGTTGTTGGGGCCCTTGCCCGGCACGTGGTCGGGGGAGGGCGGCTGGACCCAGAGGTTGCGCGGGTCGTTGGGGTCGCCGCCGAGCTGCAGGCTGATCAGGTGGTCGTACTCGGCGTCGCCCATCGGGCCGCTGTAGCCGTAGGACTTGGCGTTCTCGGCCTTCTCCTTGCCGGTGATGTTGGACGGCGGGCGGATCGTCGAGGTGTAGCCGCCGGTCTTGCAGATGGTGTCGTTGAGGTTGCCCTGGTTGACGGCCGGGCTGATCGCGCCGGGGGTGCAGTTCGGGTCGGGCAGCGGCTGCTTGTCGGCCGTGTAGCGGTACTTGCAGCTGCCCGGCGCGGGCTGCGGCTGGACGTCGTAGGAGCTCTTCGGGCCGGCTCCGGTGGCGACGGCGGCGGGTGCGGGGGCCGCTCCGGCGTTGGGGTCGGCGGCGTCGCCGGCGGGTGCGGCGGCGGTGCTGCGGCCCGCCGGCTTGGCGGTGTGGCCGCCGCCGGGCGAGCAGCCGGTGGCTGCGGCTATCAGGGCGGCCGCGGCTATGGCCAGGGCGGCACGGGCGGGAGCCGGCACGGGTTCCTCCAGGTCGGTGCGGTCGGACGGGCGGCGGGCGGACGGGTGACGCCGCCGGCCGCGCCAGCGGACACTACCGTGTCGAGGGGGCCGAACGGGTGACGCCACGTCCGGGCGCGGGAGGGCTGTGACCGGCGTGCGGAATCGTTTCCGCGTCACCGGACGCCCGGGCCCTCCCCGGCGGCCGGCCGCGGCCGGCCGCCGGGCGGAGCAACCCAGCAGGGCGGCAGGCGCCGGGCGGCGTAGCTTCGTGACCGAACGACGACGTTCGCCCCTTTCGGACCTCCCGGAGTCACCCCATGCGGAGTCACCCCATGCGGATCCCCGCCCTGATCGCGGCAGCCGCGCTGCTACCCGTCCCGCTCCTCGCCGCCCCGGCCGCCCGGGCCTCCGCCGCGCCCGTGCACCGCCCGACGTACGCCAAGGACCTGAGCGTGCAGGTGAGCCCGCCGTCCTTCCCGACCGCGCCCGGCGCCGTCGGGACCGTCCTGGTGACGGTCTGCAACAACGGGACCGAGACGCCGACCGAGGCCACCCTGGTCGTCAACGGTCCCGGGGATCCGGGCCTGGAGCTCACCACCGACCACGCGGGCCCGGTGGACGGCGGCTGGAACTGGATCCGGTTCCAGGTGGCGCAGGGCCTCGCGCCGGGCACCTGCGAGACCGAGCGGATCTTCGGCCGGAGCATCGGCACCACCCCGGGCCCGCAGACCTACCCGGGCGGCACCGCCGTCGTCACCTGGGACCCGGCGCAGAACCCGGACGACGGGTCGGCCACCTGGTCCTTCGCCACCTCGGCGCCGGTGACGAACGCCGTGCTGGAGATGTGGCGGCCCCCGAAGCCGGCGGCGCCCGGCGACCCGGCCGACTTCGAGGTGCTGGAGCGCAACCTGGGCCCCTCCACCGACTACCCGTGGCGCGGCCGGGTGGTGGCACAGCTGCCGCCCGGCTCCACCTGGCTGGACACCGCGCCGAGTTCCAACCCGTGCGTGATCTCGGCGGACGGCACGACGGCGACCTGTGACGACCCGGTCAACAACACCTGGTCCCGGTACAACCGGGGCTTCGCGCTCCGGGTCGACCCGGCCGCGAGCCCCGGGACGAGCATCCCGGTCACGCTCACCTACCAGGCCCCGGCCAACCCGGACCCGCACGCCTTCGTGCTGACGGTGCCGATCCCGGTCTGCTGATCCCCCCGGGTGCCGCCGTGGGGGCGAGGCCGCGCCCCACGGCGGCACGGCCGACGGGCTACCGCTGCGCCGCGATCCAGTCCGAGATGAGCTCGTCCAGCACCCCCAGGGGCAGGCTGCCGTGCCCGATCAGCTGGTGGTGGAACTCCCGGACGTCGAACCGCCCGCCCAGAGCCGCCTGGGCGCGCTCGCGGTGCCGGACGATCTCCCGACGGCCGATCAGGTAGGCGGTGGCCTGGCCCGGCCAGGAGATGTACCGGTCGATCTCGTTGCGGACGTTCTCCTCGGTGGTGGCCGTGTTGTCCCGCATGAACGCGATCGCCCGCTCCCGCGACCAGCCGAAGTGGTGCAGTCCGGTGTCGACGACCAGGCGCACGGCGCGCAGCGCGTCCATCGAGAGCATGCCGAAGCGCGAGAGGTCCGAGCTGTACAGCCCCATCTCGTCCGCGAGCCGCTCGGTGTACAGCCCCCAGCCCTCGACGTGGGCGGTCAGCTGACCGCTCGGCTTCTGCCGGAACACCGGCAGGTGGTGCAGCGTCTGGGCGACGGCGATCTGCAGGTGGTGGCCGGGCACGCTCTCGTGGAAGGCGATCGCCTCGTACTCGTACCGGAACCGGGTCTGCGGGCGCAGGGTGTTGATCCAGTGGGTGCCGGGCAGGCCGCCGGGGCCCGGCGGCTGGTAGTAGGCCAGCGGCGCGGTCTCCGCCTCGACCGGGTCGATCTCCCGGGTCACGCAGTCGGCGATCGGGTACGGGCGGAAGTAGTCGACCGAGGCGCGGCGGGCGCGCTCCAGCGCGTCGTCGACGAGGGCGATGATCTCCGCGGCGCTGTCGAAGCGCAGCGCGCGGTCCTCGCGCAGCGCGGTCAGCACGCCCTCGGTGTCGGTGATGCCGAGCACCCGCCCGCCCAGCTCGGCGAACTCCTCGCGCAGCTCGGCCACGGTGTCCAGGCCGATCCGGTGGACCTCCTCCGGGGTGAGGCCCGGCCGGGTGTAGCGGGCGACGGCGTCGGCGTAGCCCTCGGTGCCGCCGGGCACGTGGCAGACGCCGGCCTGGTCGTCGGGCCTGGCGTCCGCGGCCAACTGCTGGGCCAGCCCGGCCCGGTAGCGGGCCACCGCCGGGCGCACGCCGTCGCGGACGATCGCCAGGGCCCGTTCGAGCTCCGGCCGGCCCCGCATCGGGCGCAGCAGCTGGTCGTCGTCCGGGCCGGCGGCCAGGTAGGCGTCCAGCTGGGTGACGGCGGCGTCGACGCCGCTGCGCAGCGGCCGTCGGCCGTCGGCCGCGGTGTCCAGGAAGCCCTGCAGGACGGCGTCGAAGTAGCCCGGCAGGCCGGCCAGCCGCTCCAGGTAGGCCTCGGGGCCCTCCTGGTCGACGGAGGTCATGGCGAGCGAGGTGAACGCCGCGTTCTGCGGTGCCACGATGGTCGCGGAGACGCTGAAGTCGGCCAGCCCGTGGGTGATCTGGCCCGTGCCGTTCTCGATCAGCCGGCCGAGGACGCCGTGGGTGATCCGGTCGTCGCCGGTCAGCGCGTCCACCGGGATCGCGGCCAGCCGCGTACCGATCCCGGTCAGCACCTCGCGGTGGCGCAGCGCGGCCGCCCGGGAGGGGTCGGGCACCTGGTGGGCGTGGCCCGCGACCCCGCTGAGCGTCGCGTCGAACGGGTTGTGCGCGTTCTCGGCGGCGAAGAACTCCTCCGCGAGTGAGGCGAGTTCGGCCTGATGCGGCTGGTCGGTCACGATCGTTCCCCCGGTCCGGTGCGGTCTGTGTGCCGAGGGGGCCCTGGGCGGCCCCGGTTGCGCCGATTATTCGGAGCGGCCGGCGGCGCGGTCAATAAGCACCGGTGGAAATAAGCACCGGTGGCACGGGGTCGGTGGAACGAGCGCCGGTCGACGTCGGGGCCGGGCCGCGCCGGGGTGCGGCACCGGCGCGGTGCTGCCGGTCCGCGCCGGTGTCCGCGCGCCGGGGCACCGGTCTGACGGTGCGTCAGCGGTAGGCCTCCGGTGCGGCGGGCAGGCCGGCGTCCTGGACCTCGACCAGGTAGCGCCAGCAGTCCGGGCGGCTGCCGTCGAGGTCGGTGAAGCCGTACTCCCGGGCGAGCTGCCCGCTGGACAGCGACCGGCCGTTCCACCGGGCGAGCGCCGGGTCGGCGGCCAGGGCGGCGACCGCCCGGCCGACGTAGCGCGGCGTCTCGGAGATGCCGAAGTGCGGCTCCCGCACCACGGCGTCCCGCCAGGTCTCCTCGGTGACGCCGAAGTGCTCCAACATCATCTCGGAGCGCATCCAGCCGGGGGTGAGCGCGACGGCGGTGGCGCCGCGCGGGCCCAGCTCGTGGCCGAGGGAGAAGGCCATCCGCAGCACGGAGGACTTGGCGAGGTCGTAGAAGAAGGAGTTGCGGTAGGTGGCGCCGTTGTACTCGGCGGTGCCGTCCGTCATCTCGACGACCAGGCCGCCCGGGTGGCGCAGCAGCAGCGGGAGCGCGTGGTGGCTGGTCACGGCGTGCGTCTCCACGGCCAGCCGCAGCAGCCGCAGGCCGTCGTCCAGGTCGTGCTCCCAGACCGGGACGTTCCAGCCGAACAGGTTCTCGCCGCCCCAGATGTCGTTGACCAGGACGTCCAGCCGGCCCTGCTCGGCGTCGATCCGCTCGACCAGGGCGGCGACCCGGGCGGGGACGAGGTGGTCCGTCGGGACGGCGATGCCCGTTCCGCCGGCCGCCGTCACCAGGTCGGCGGTGTCCTCGACCGTCTCCGGGCGGTCGTACTCCGAGCGCTGCCGCCGGGTGCTGCGCCCGGTGACGTACACCGTGGCGCCCGCGGCGCCCAGTTCGACGGCGATGCCCCGCCCCGCGCCCCGCGTCGCCCCCGCGACCAGCGCGATCCGCCCGTCCAGTACCCCTGCCACGCGCCCCGCCTCCCTGACCGCCTCCGGCGGCCGCCCGCTGCCCGGTCACGCCACCGGCCGGCCCGGGCGGGCCCGGCTGCCCGGGAACGACCCGCCGGACCCACCGGACCCGGACCCGCCGGACCCACCGGGACCGACCGGCCGCGGTGACGACTGTGCCGACGCCCGTGGAACGGACGTCGGCACCATCCTCGCGCAGGGGTCCGACACTCGGCCGGAGCCGCTGCTCAGCCCGCGTGGGCGGCCTTGGCGGCCTTGGCCGCGGCCTCCTTGTCGTGCTTCGCCTTGATCCGGGCGGTCTCCTTGCGGACGTCCACCTGGTTGGCGCGCTCGTGCTGCAGCCAGAGCGGGTTCTCGGCCTTGATCGCCTCGATCTGGTCGGTGGTGAGCGCCTCCGTCACGCCACCGCGGGCCAGGCCCGAGATGGAGATGCCGAGCTTGGCGGCGACCACCGGGCGCGGGTGCGGGCCGTTCTTGCGCAGCTCCTGGAGCCACTGCGGCGGCTCGGCCTGCAGCGCGTTGAGCTCCTCGCGGGAGACCACGCCCTCCTGGAAGCCGGTCGGCGCCGCGTCGAGGTAGATCCCCAGCTTCTTGGCCGCGGTGGCCGGCTTCATGGTCTGGCCGGTCTTCTGCTTGAGCGATGTCATGGAGACAAGGGTAAGGGAGTGCGCGGGCGCTCCCGGTCACGGTCGGTAGCCTTGCCCTGTGACAGAGATGCAGGTGAACCCGTCCTTCCGGCTCGTGTACGTCCCGGGCGTGACCCCCGGCAAGTGGGCCCGGGTCTGGGGCGAGCGGCTCCCGGACGTGCCGCTCGACCTCCTCGCGGTGCCGGTCGGCGACGCCGAGGGGACCCTGCGCGGGGGCACCGCGGACGCCGGGCTGCTCCGGCTGCCGGTCGACCGGGACGTGCTCAGCGCGATCCCGCTGTACACCGAGACGACCGTGGTGGTCTTCCCCAAGGACCACTGGCTCGCCGCGGCCGAGGAGGTCGCGCTGACCGACCTCGCCGAGGACGTGGTGTTCCACCCGCTCGACGACACCCTGGGCTGGCCGGGGGAGCTGCCCGGCCGCCCGGCCGTCGAGCGCCCGGCCACCACCGCCGACGCGATCGAGCTGGTGGCGGCCAACGTCGGGGTGCTGCTGGTGCCGCAGTCGCTGGCCCGGCTGCACCACCGGCGCGACCTCACCTTCCGCCCGGTCGTGGAGGCGCCGCAGTCCCAGGTGGTGCTGGCCTGGCGGCAGGAGGAGACGACGGACCTGGTCGAGGAGTTCATCGGCATCGTCCGCGGCCGGACGGTCAACAGCTCGCGCGGCCGGGGCGCGCAGCCGGCCGCCCCCGCCGCCGAGCCGAAGAAGGGCGCGCAGGCCCGCAAGCCCCAGTCGCCGAAGGCGGGCCAGCAGAAGGCCGGCCAGCAGCGGGCGGGCCAGCAGAAGGGCGGCCAGCAGAAGACCCAGGGCAAGCCGCGGCCTTCGGCGGGCGGCCGGGGCGGTGCGGCCGCGAAGCGGGGCAGCGGCAAGCCCAAGCGGCGCTCGTAGCGCCAGGCCCGGGCGGCCGCCAAACGCGGCGCCACGCACCGGAACCCCCCCCGCGGCGCCGCGCACCGGAGCCCCCGGCCGGGACGCCCGGGGCCTCCGGTGCTGGCCGGGGCCCGGTGGGGCGCGTACCGTCGGCCCCGGGCGCTGCCGGCCCCGTCCGGTCGAGGGGTTGGAGGAGCGCGCCGTGTGGCACGACCTGGTGGTTGTCCAGATGCCGATCGCGGAGAAGGTCGTCCGCACGGTGGCGGTCTACGTGCTGATCCTGGTGCTGTTCAGGGTCGCGGGCAAGCGCGGGCTGGCCGGTCTGAACACCTTCGACATGGTGGTCGTCTTCCTGCTCTCCAACGTGGTGCAGAACGCGATCATCGGCAACGACAACAGCCTGCTCGGGGGCACGATCGGCGCGGTCACCCTGGTCACGGTGAACTCCGCCGTCACCCGCTGGCTCGCCCGGGACCCGCGCGCCGCCCGGCTGCTGGAGGGAACCCCGACCACCGTCGTCAAGGACGGCCGGCTCGTGCCGGAGTCGCTGCGCGGCCTCGCGCTGCGGGCGTCCGAGATCGAGCACGCGGTGCGGGTGCAGAACGGGGACACCGTCCGGGACGTCGCGGTCGGCCGCCTGGAGCCGGACGGCCAGTTGGTGATCACCCTCAAGCCCGAGGAGCAGGGCGCCACCCGGGGCGACGTCGAGGAGCTGCGGCGCCGGCTGGAGTCGATCGAGGGGCTGCTCGCCATCCTGGCGGCCGACCGGGGCCGGGGGCGCTGAGCCGGGCGGCCCGCCGTGCCCGGACGGGCCCGCCGTGCCCCCGTGAGGGCTCACCGCCCCCTGGTACGGGCTCACCGTGCCCCTGAGGGCTCACCGGGCCCGGCGGGCGAGGGTGGCCGTGTAGGGGTGCGGGGAGAGCGAGGGGCCGCGGCCGGGGCGGACGGTGCGCCCCGGGGTCGGGGTGACGCTCCACCGGGCGGCGATGGTGGCGATGGCGAGGACGGCCTCGGTGGTGCCGAAGGCGTCGCCGAGGCAGCGGCGGGCGCCGAGGCCGAAGGGGGCGTAGGTGCCGGGGGAGGGGCGGGCGGTGGTGAGCCAGCGGTCGGGGTCGAAGCGGTCCGGGCGGCGGAACAGGTCGGGCCGGCGGTGCAGCAGGTACGGGCTGAACAGGACGGTGGCGCCGGCCGGGACGTGCAGGCCGCCGAGGTCGGCGTCCGTGGTGACGGTGCGGCTGAGGATCCAGACCGGCGGGTAGAGCCGCAGGGTCTCGCTGACCACGCGGGCGGTGAGCGGCAGGGCCGGGAGGTCCTCGTAGCGGGCGGGGCGCCCGTCGAGCACGGTGTCGAGTTCGGTGTGCAGCCGCTCGCGGACGGCCGGGTGGCGGGCGAGCAGCGACCAGGCCCAGGCGAGGGTGGCGGCGGTGGTCTCCGTGCCGGTGAGCAGGAAGGTGGCCACCTGGTCGTGGACCTCGGCGTCGGTGAGCCCGCGCCCGTCCTCGTCGCGGGCGTCGAGCAGCCCGGACAGCAGGTCGTGGTGGTCGGTGCCGGTGGCCCGGCGGCCGGCGACGAGCCGCCCGGTGAGCTCCGACAGGTCCCGGCGGGCGCGCCGGAGACGGCGGTTGCCGGGGGTGGGGAGGCGGTCGGCTCCGGGCAGCGGCAGCGTGACGCGCCGGCCGGTGCCGCGGGTGACGACGTCCACGCTGTCGTGCACGGCCGGGGAGCCGGCCCGGTCGTGCGCGGCGAACAGGCAGCGGGCGGTGGCGGCGGTGGTGAGGCGGTGCATCGCGGCGGGGACGTCGACCACGTCGCCGACGCGCCAGCGGGCGGTGGTGCCGGCGATCTCCTCGGCCATCAGTGCGCCGTAGCCGGGCAACCGGTCGTGGTGGAAGGCGGGTTGGAGCAGGCGGCGCCGGCGCCGGTGGGCCGCGGCGGGGCAGCCGGCGGGGCCGTCCCCGCCCGCGGGGCCGGTGCCGGGCCCGCCCCGGTCGAGGAGGTGGTCCTCGGCGAGCAGCCGGCGCACCAGCTCGGGGTGGCAGGCGACGTACGCGTCGCGCGGGCCGAGTCGGAGCCGGACGAGGTCGCCGTGGGCGGGCAGGCCGGCGACGAAGGCGAGCGGCCGGCGGAGCAGGGCCGGGGTGTGGCCGAGCAGGGGCAGGGCGCCGGGGGCGGTGGCCGAGGTGTACTGGGTGGGCACGGGCGTCACCTTGGGTGGGGGTGGCCGCAACGGTGGTGGCCGGGACGGTTCGTGCTCCCGATCTTTCCCGGAGCCCGGTGGCGAAACGATCCGCGGTGGGCGGGCGGGGGAGGCAGGGGGGCGCGTGCCGAACGTCCGTGCGCCGTCCGGCGCCTGGGGGAACGTCGGCCGACGCCGGGAGCGCGGTGGTGCGTGTCGGCGCCGCCCTCGGCGTGGGGGGTATCCCCGGGCGCCGCCCCGCCCCTACACTGCGGAACTTGCGAGACTACTGGTCAGTAGGGATTGGGGAGTTCGGATGTCCGACGAGCGGGCCCACGCGTTCACCGACGACGCCCTCGGGGCGCACGACGCCGTGGCGCTGGCCGCGCTGGTCCGCTCCGGCGAGGTGTCCCCCGCGGAGCTGGCCGCCGCCGCGGCCGCCCGGGCGGCCCGGATCGACGGCGCGCTGACGCCCGTCGCCCACCCCTCTTACGACCGTCCGCGCTCCGGCCCGGGCGGGGCCGGCGGCCCGCTGTACGGCGTGCCGACCTTCCTCAAGGACAACGTCGACCTGCAGGGTCTTCCGACGGCCATGGGCAGCGAGGCGTTCCGGGCCCGCCCCGCCCGCCGCAACGCCCGCTTCACGGACCAGTTCCTCGCCACCGGCCTGTCCGTGCTCGGCAAGACCCGGTTGCCCGAGTTCGGGCTGAACGCCTCCACCGAGTTCGCCACCGCGCAGCCGGTGCGCAACCCGTGGAAGCCCTCGCACTCCGCGGGCGCCTCCTCCGGCGGCTCGGCCGCCCTGGTGGCCGCCGGAGTGGTGCCGATCGCGCACGCCAACGACGGCGGCGGCTCGATCCGCATCCCCGCGGCCTGCTGCGGACTGGTCGGCCTCAAGCCCACCCGGGGCCGCCTGGTCGTCAACGCCCAGAGCGACAAGCTGCCGATCGACATCGTCACCGACGGCGTGCTGACCCGGTCGGTGCGCGACACCGCGGCCTTCTACGCCGCCGCCGAACGCCACCACCGCAACCCCCGGCTGGCCCCGATCGGGCTGGTCGAGGGCCCGGCGGCGCGCCGGCTGAGGATCGGGCTGGTCGTCGACTCGCCGATCGCCACCACCGACGGCCCCACCCGGGCGGCGGTGCAGGAGGCGGCCGCCCGGCTGTCGGCGCTCGGGCACCACGTCGAGGAGACCACCCTGCCGTTCGGCGAGGAGTTCTCCCGCGACTTCGTCCTGTACTGGGGGTACATCGCCTTCGCCATCGCCGTCAGCGGCCGGCTGATGCTGGACCGCAGCTTCCGGATCAACCGGCTGGACGGCCTGACCACCGGCCTGCGCCGCCGCTTCCAGCGCGAGTTCCGGCACGTCCCGGCGGTGCTGCGCCGGCTGCGCCGGACCGAGGCCGCCTACGCGGGCATCTTCCGCAGCCACGACGCGGTGCTCTCGCCGGTGCTCGCGCACACCGCCCCGCCGATCGGGCACCTCAGCCCCAACGTGGCCTTCGACGAGCTGATCGAGCGCCTGCTGCGCTACGTCGCGTTCACGCCGGTCAACAACGTGACGGGCGGGCCCGGCATCGCGCTGCCCACCGGCGTCGCACCGGGTGGCCTGCCGATCGGCGTGCACCTGTCGGCGGCGCACGGCGAGGAGCGGCGGCTGCTGGAGCTGGCCTTCGAGCTGGAGGCGGACCGGCCCTGGCGCCGGATCCAGGACTGAGCCCCGGCCCCCTGTTCCCGTCCCCCGGCCCGGGCTCCCGTCCCCCAGCTCCCAGCTCCCAGCCCCCGGCCTCCGTCCCGGCCCCGGCCCCCGGCCTCCGTCCCGGCCCGGGTCGGCCCGGCGCCCGGGGCGCTATCCGGCCGGGGCGGCGACCGCCCGGGCCGCCTGCACCTCGTGGTGCAGCCGGGCCAGCGCGCAGTCCGGCGAGAGGCCGTCCGCCCCGGCCGCGGGCAGCGGTGCGCCCGTGCGCAGCGCGTCGGCCAGGGCGGCCAGCTCCCGGGTGACGGCACGGACCTCGGCGGGCGAGGGGGCCGGCGCACCGTGCTCGACCCGGACCCGGGTGGCCGTGGTGGTGTCCACGATCCGCTCGACCGCGATCACCAGCGGCCACCAGGCCTCGGCCCTGGCCCCGACCGGCGGCGGCTCGGTGAGCGCCCGCTGGAACTCGCTGCGCACCGCGGAGAGGTCCCGGTAGAGCCGCCGCCGGTAGCGGGCGCGGGCCGGGTGGTCCCGTCCGGGCGCGGTGGTGAAGGCCAGGGCGACGTACGAGCCGCTGTCCGCGACGGCGTCGGCCAGCCGCTCCCCGATCCGGGTGTGCCAGGACTCCGGCCAGAACAGGTAGCCGGCCAGCAGCGCGATGGCGCAGCCGATCAGCGAGTCGTACAGCCGGGGCGGCACCAGGTGGAAGCCCTGGTGGTTGAGCAGGTCCGAGAGCAGCAGGACCACCGGGGTGATCGCCGCGGTCTGGAAGGCGTAGCCCTTCGCCGACATCGCCGGGATCAGCGCCGCGAGCACCGCCATCACGGGGACGTCCCACCAGCCGCGCGGCACCGCGGCCAGCACCGGTACGGCGATCAGCAGCCCGCCGGCGGTGCCGAGGGCGCGCAGCACCGCTCGGGAGAACACCGAGCCGAAGTCCGGCTTCATCACGAAGGTGACGGTGAGCGCCACCCAGTAGGAGCGGGGGACGGCGAGCACCGAGACCAGGATCTGGGCGAGGCCGATGCACAGCGCCAGCCGCAGGCCGTACCGCCAGGACGCGCCGGACAGCAGCAGGGCGTGCGCCGCCTTCCGGGCGCGGACCCGTAGCGCGGCGGGCCGGCCGAGCCGGTCCTCGGCGCCGTACGGGTCGGGTTCGGTCTCGTGCACGACGCTCCGCGCGTGGCCGATGGCGTCCACCAGGGCCCGGGTGGACGGCCCGGTGGGTGCGGGGAGGGCGGGTGGCGGGGCGCGCCCGGGGCGGTCGTGGTCGATGGCCGCGGCCAGGTCGCGCACGGCCGCCGGGTAGGCGGCCGGCAGCGGTACCTGCGGGCTCGGGCGCAGCTGGGCCGCCGAGACCGCCTCCACCACGGGGATGACGGCGTTGAGCTGGGCGAGCAGGCGCACCAGGGTGGGGGAGCGGCCGTGCCGGCGGGCCCGGCGGGCGAGCAGCAGGTCGTAGGAGTGGTTGAGCGACTGGGTGAGCGCCTGGCGCCGGGCGTCGTGGCCGGGGGTGCCGGTGGCCTCGAGGACGGCGGCGACCGTCCGGTAGGTGTCCGCGACGGCCGAGCGCTCCGGCGTGCCGCCGCGCAGCGGCCAGGCCAGCAGGGTGAGGGCGAGCACCAGCAGACCGCCGAGCAGCAGCAGCGCGGGCGGCAGCCACCACGGAGGGGGCAGCGGGAGCCCGGCGCCGACCACCGCGTTCAGCAGCAGGAGCAGCCCGGAGACGGAGGCCACCGCGCCGATCGAGGAGATCATGCCGGAGACCAGCGCGACGGCGGTCAGCACGGCGACGGCCGTCCAGCCCGAGCCGTACACCAGGGTGCCGAGGAGCACCCCGAGCGCGCCGAACAGCTGGGGGACGGCGATGTTGAACACCCGCATCCGGTAGGCGTCCGCGGTGTCACCGATGACCCCGGACAGGGCGCCCATCGACACCAGCGCGCCGTACCCGGTCCGGCCGGTGGCGGTGCCGACCGCGAGCGGCGCGGCGAGCGCCACCGAGGCCCGGGCCGCCGCCGCCCAGGGCACCGGTGCGGGCGCGGGCCGCAGGCCCTCGGTCAGCCAGCTGGGCGGGGCGAGCCTGGCGGCGACTCGTCGGCGGCGTGCCATAGGCCCAACGTACGGCCGGGCCCGGCCCGCGGCTCGTCCTGCGTCCGGTCCGGGGTTCGTCGGGCGTCCGGCCCGGGGTTCGTCCTGCGTCCGGCCCGGGCGGGCGGGCAACGGACGGGCGGCCGATCCGGTTCACCGACGGTTATGTCAATTCCGGAAACATATCCCGGCTTATGTCGGCTCCCGAAACATAAAGCGCTCCCGAGGGTCGTCATGAGCTGCGTGGATTTCCCCGTTGGTAACCGCCGATCGAGGGTTGACACCATTAGTTGGTCTAGTCCAACGTATGGGGAGCGCGGTTCGGCAAAAGGCTGAGACGGGGTGAGCACGCCTGCCGGACTTGCGAGTTGGCCCCTTTCGGCGAAGCCCGCGACCGGGCCCCGGAAGGGACGGAGCGTTTGCGGATCGGCACGCGTTCGTGGGTCGAATTCCGCGTGCGGCCGGTGACGGGCCGTCGGCCCGCCGTACCCGCACTCTGCGCCCGAGGGGCGCTGCGTCGACTACGAACCATGGAGTGACTGCCCATGCCGAGCCCTGACGGGTATCTGCACCGAGCCGCCTCGGAGCGCCCCTACTTCAGTGAGGACGGGGAGAGCTACCTCGCGCGGACCGCGCTGCGCGAGGTCCGCAAGAAGCACCCGCTGCGGGTGCTCTCCGAAGAGGACTTCGCGTTCTGGCAGACCTACGGCTACGTCGTGGTCAAGCAGGCCGTCCCGGCCGAGGCCGCGCGGCGCCTGCTGGAGTTCGCCTGGGAGTTCCAGGGCCTCTCGCCCGACCGCCCCGAGGACTGGTACCGCGAGCGCGACTACCGGGACGAACTCGACCAGCACCTGCACATCTACGGCTTCGTCGAGGCCTACCACCACCAGCTGATCTGGGACAGCCGGCAGACCCGCCGCGTCTACGACGCCTTCGTCGACGTCTGGGACTGCGAGGAGCTGTGGGTCACCCTCGACCGGCTCAACCTCAACCCGCCGAACGTCCGCAACCGCGACCGCGCACTCATCGAGCCCACCGACAAGGGTTTCGACATCGAGCTGCACTGGGACGTCGACACCACCCAGGGCATGCTGCCCCAGCGCGTCCAGGGCATCATCGCGCTCGACGACACCCGCCCCGACCACGGCGGCTTCCAGTGCAACCCGGAGCTGTTCCGCCGGTTCAACGAGTGGCAGGCCGCCCAGCCGGCCGACCGCGACCCGATCCGCCCGGACGTCGACCGCACCGAGTTCCCGGTGGTGCGGCCCGAGTTGGCCGCCGGCGACCTGCTGATCTGGAACGGCCTGCTGGCCCACGGAGTCGCCCGCAACACCTCCGAGAACGGCGTGCGGGCCGTGCAGTACCTGTCCATGATGCCCGCGCTGGAGGAGGCCGAGCAGATGCGCCGCTCCCGGGTGGAGTCCTGGCGCACCCTCGCCACCCCGGACTGGAACCGCACCCTGGTCGGCGACCCGGTCAGGCACGAGTCGCTGCGGTACGGGCCGGCCCGGCTCACCGAACTCGGCGAGAAGCTGCTCGGCCTGCGCTCCTGGCACGGCCGCGCGAGCGCGGACCCGGCGCCGGCGGAGCAGGATCCCGCCGCGCACCAGCCCGCCACGTCCACGGGGGAGCCCGAATGCGAACCGTCTGCCTGACCCTGCCCACCAACCGCGAGTGCGCGGCCACCATCGCCGCGATCGGCGCCGAAGCCGCCTTCGCCGCGGCGCGGTTCGACGTCCGCGTGCACCTGCTGGTCCTGGACTCCGCCGACCCGGCCGTCTTCCGCCGGCACGCCGAGGCCGTCGCCGCCCTGCCCGCCGTCGAGCGGGTGACCGTCCACCACCTCGACGAGGACGCCCAACGCGCCTTCCTGCGCGACGTGATCGAGCGCTCCGGCGCCGCCGGCCCCGAGCGGCTGCTCGACCTCATGCTGCCCGACGCCGTCTCCTACGGCGCCTGCACCAACCGCGCCTTCCTGCTCGCCGCCGCCCTCGGCTGCACCTCCGTGCACCGCCGCGACTCCGACAGCCACTACCAACTCCTCGACGGCGAACCGGTGTTCCCGATCGTCCCGGAACTGGCCGCACTCGGCCTGAAGGCCGCCGACGCGGCCGCCGCCGTCACCGACCACACCCTCGACCCGGCGCACGCGGACAAGCCCGTGGCCCTGGTCGGCGGCTCCTTCGTCGGTGAACTCTCCGTCGACCTCGCCGAGATCCGTGACCTCGACCCGCAGGCCTACCACCGGGTCGTCGCGCTCTGGGCGCCCACCGGTGCGAGCGAGGAGGAGCGGCGCGAGCTCGTCGCCGAGTCCTTCACCGGCGGCGGCACCGAACCGTTCGGCGGTGACCGCGCCGTGCTCGACCTGCCCGACATCTGGCGGATCGACATGTGCAACGTCGCCATCGACCACGAGGTCTACGAACGCGTCCCGCTGCCGCCCGCCACCGACACCATCGGCAGCGATTACTTCCTGCTGCACCTCGTCCGGGACGCCACCCTGCCCGGCGTCGTCCACAACCGGCACATCGTCAACTACTACACCCCGGAACGCCGCACCGGCGCCGGCTTCACCGCCTACCAGCTGCGCTACGCCAAGTTCCTGCTCTCCATGCTCTACCTCTACCCGGTCTACTTCGACATGGAGGCGGCCGGCGACGCCCTCCTCGACGAGGCGCACCACGTGCGCGCCGACGCCATCGCCGACTCCGCCCGCCGCAGCGCCGCGACGGACCGCGCGGAGAACCACCGGCGGCTCGACGAACTCGACCGCTGCTACCGGCGACTGGGCGGCAAGTACGCCGAGTTCGCCGACCACCTGGCGCCCCAGCGGGCACGCCTGCTCGACGAGGCGCAGGCGGACATCGAGGACTTCGCGCTGCTGATCGACGCGTGGGGCCCGCTGACCCGGGCGAGCAGGACCACCCCCGCCGAGCGGCTGCCGCGGTAGCCGGACCGGGAGCCCATCCGTGATATCCCAGAGCACCACCCACTGCCAGAGCGCCGGCCACCGCCAGGCGGCCGCCCACCGCGCCCCCGCGCACCACACCACCGCCCACCACGCCGGCGAACTCGCCGGCCCCGCACCCGACCCGGCCGCGCACGACCGGACGGCGATCCGCGCCGCCCTCGCCGCCGCCACCGACGACCGGATCGTCTACGACCTCGACGGCATCGGGCGCCAGTACGCCGCCCTCGTCCGTGAACTCCCCGGCGTCGACGTCCGGTTCGCCATGAAGGCCTGCCCGGTCGACGAGGTGCTCGCCGGCCTCGCCGCGCTCGGCTCCGGCTTCGACGCGGCCAGCCCGCAGGAGATCGCCCAGGCGCTGCGCGCCGGGGTCGGCCCCGAGCGGATCCACTACGGCAACACCATCAAGTCCGACCGCAACATCGCCGAGGCGTACCGGCTGGGCGTGCGCGACTTCGCCACCGACAGCCTGGAGGACGTCGCCGCGATCGCCGAACACGCCCCCGGCTCCCGGGTGTTCTGCCGGATCGCCACCACCGGCGACGGCGCCCTGTGGGGCCTGAGCCGCAAGTTCGGCTGCTCGCCGGAGGACGCTCTGCGCGTCCTGGACGCGGCCCGCACGGCCGGGCTCGTCCCGTCCGGGCTCTCCGTCCACGTGGGCTCCCAGCAGATGACCGCCGAGGCCTGGGGCGCCGCCGTCGACTCGCTCGCCGCCGTCCTGGAGGCGCTCAACTGGCGCGGCATCACCCCGCAGCGGATCAACCTCGGCGGCGGCCTGCCCGCCCTCGGCGTCCTCGACCGGCACGGGCGACCGCTGGAGCCGCCGCTGGACAAGATGTTCGCGGTGATCCGCGAGGGCATGGAGCGGCTGCGCACCGTCAACGCCGCACCGCTGGAGTTCCTGCTGGAACCCGGCCGCCACCTGGTCGCCGACCACGGGGCCATCCGCGCCCACGTCGCGCGGCTCTCCTCCCGCCGCCAGCTCGACGGCACCCGTGAGGACTGGCTCTACCTGAGCTGCGGCAAGTTCAACGGCCTCTACGAGATGGACGAGCTGCAGTACCGCCTGGAGTTCCCCACCCACCCCGGTGGCCAGTTCGTCAACGCCGTCGTCGCCGGGCCGACCTGCGACAGCGACGACGCCTACACCCGGGACGGCGGACTGGTCCGCGTCCCGCGCGCGATCGCCTCCGGCGACCCGGTCTGGATCCACTCCTGCGGGGCGTACGCCACCGCCTACACCACTCGCGGGTTCAACGGCTTCGAGCCGCTGCCCTACGTCTGCGTGGGCCGGACGGACCCGGCGGACGGCACGGGCGGTGCGGACGGCCCCGGCGTGACCGGCGCCGTGGCCGGAACGGTCGGCCGGGACGGGGGCGCGGCATGAACGACGTCAGGATCCGGCTGCTCCGGGAGGGCGACTGGGACGGCCTGGTCGCGCTCGAGGAGCGCGCCTACGCCGCCAGCGGTCTCTCCGAGGGGCGCGCCGCCCTGCAGTCCCGGCACCGGGCCTCACCCGACACCTGCTTCGTGCTGGAGCACGCCGGCGGCTTCGGCGGGTACCTGCTCGCCCTGCCCTACCCGCTGTTCCGGTGCCCGGACCTCAGCCGGAGCGAGGCGGGCGGCGTGCGCGCCACCAACATGCACGCCCACGACCTGGTCGTCGCCGAGGAGCTGCGCGGCCGGGGCCTCGGCCACCGGCTGCTGCGCCACCTGGAGGAGACCGCCCGCGCGGCCGGCTACCGCACCGTCTCGCTGGTCGCCGTCGGCGGCGCGCAGGTGGTGTGGGGCCCGCTGGGCTACCGGGCGCGGCCCGAGGTCGACCTGCCCGAGAGCTACGGGCCGCAGGCCGTCTACATGGCGATGCCGCTCGGCCCGGTCGCGGCCCCCGCGGTGCTCCCCGCCGCCCCGGCGCCCGTCCCTGCCGCCGCCCCGGTCCCCTCCCCGGCGCCCGTCCCGGGCGTGCCCCGGCCGCCGGCGCGCTCCACCGAACCGTCCCCCGGGTCCCCACCCAGAGCCGAAGTGGGCTGATGCACATGTCCCCCGATCGAGACGCCTTCCGCCGGTCCCAACTGGCCATCGGCGCCCTGTTCCTCCTGCTCGGATTCCAGTACGCGAGCTGGGTCTCCCGGATCCCCGCGCTCAAGGCCCGGCTCGACCTCGGCGAGGCCCAGATCGGCCTGCTGCTGATGACCTGCGGGGTCGGCGCGGCGGTGTCCTTCCCGCTGGTCGCGGTGCTGATGCGGCGGGTCGGTTCGCGCCTGCTGTCGGTGCTGTCCGCGCTCGCCCTCGGCGCCGTCCTGCTCGCCCTGTCCGTGGTGCCCGACTACCCGCTCACCCTCCTGGTGCTGTTCTGCGACGGCGTCGCGGTGGGCTGCCTGAACGTGGCGATGAACGCCCAGGGCGCGGCGCTCGAGGCCAGGTACCGGCGGACCACGATGTCCCGGCTGCACGCCACCTTCAGCGCCGGCTCGCTGCTGGCCGCGCTGCTGGCCTCCGGCGTCACCGCCGTCACCGACGGCCTGCTCGCGCACTTCGGTGTCGCCGCCGCCCTGCTCGCCGTCCTGGTCGTCGCCGCCCGGCCCGGGCTGCTCGCCGACGAGGCGGACGCCGACGAGGCGAAGACGGACGAGGCGAAGGCTGCGGAGCCGGCGCCCGCGGGGCGGAAGGCGCGGCGCCGCTTCGCCCTGCCCGTCGCGGCCACCCTCTGGATGGGGCTGGCCATGGTCTTCGGCACCGTCACCGAGGGCGCCATGAACGACTGGTCCGCGCTCTACCTCAAGGACGTCGTGGACGCCGGCGCCGGGCTCGCCCCGATGGGCATCGCGGTGGTCTCGGTGATGATGGTGCTCGCCCGGATCTTCGCCGACGGCTGGCGGACCCGGTTCGGCGACGGCCGGATCGTCCGGACCGGCAGCCTGCTGGCCGGCGCCGGACTGGCCCTCGCCCTGCTCGTCGGCGGCGTCGTCCCGACCCTGCTCGGCTTCGCCTGCGTCGGCCTGGGCGTCGCGGCCGTCACGCCCTGCGTCTACGTCGCCGCGGCCCGCCAGGGCTCCGACGCGCTCTCCCTGGTCGCCGCGATGGGCACCACCGGACTGCTCGCCGGCCCGGCCGTGATCGGCTTCATCGCCGACGCCACCAGTCTGGTCTGGGGCATGGCCGCCGTCGCCGCCTCCGCCGCGATCGTCTCGCTCTGCGCCCTGCGCATCGGCTGGCCGGCCCCGGAGCCCCGCACCGGGCCCGGCGCCGACCTCGCGGCCGGCCCGGCCTGACGCCCGCACCCCCGACCCTCGCCGGCACGCCGCGCCCTCCCCCGTCGCGGCGTTCCGGGCGAGCCCCCTCCGCCGGGGCGGGACCACCCGGTCACCCGCCCGCACCCGACCCTCGCCCGGCACCTCCGCGCCCCCGTCGCGGACGTGCCGGGCGAGCCCGTCCCGTCGGGCGGCCCGCCCGGACGCTCCCGGCGTCCGGGGCGGCACTCCTCCGCGGGGCGGCGGGTCGTCCGCCGGACCGGCCCCGGGGCAAGGCCGCGGGCCGGAACGGTGTCTGACGGTGCGTCGACGCCGGGGGTCTTCTAGAGTCGCCTGCGGCACGACCGTACGACTGTGATGCACGGAGCGAGAGGCGACAGCACCATGACCGAGCAGGCCCCCGAGCCCTACCTCCCCGTCGACGAGGACTGGACCACGGCACTGGCCGTCGTGGCCCACCCGGACGACATGGAGTACGGCGGCGCCGCGGCCGTCGCGCGCTGGACCTCGCAGGGCAAGAAGGTCGTCTACGTGATGGTCACCAGCGGCGAGGCCGGCATCGACTCGATGAGCCCCGAGGAGTGCGGTCCGCTGCGCGAGGCCGAGCAGATCGCCTCGGCGCGGGTCGTCGGCGTCGACACGGTCGAGTTCCTCGGCCACCCGGACGGGGTCCTCGAGTACGGGCTGCCGCTGCGCCGGGACATCGCCCGGGCGGTGCGCCGGCACCGGCCCGACGTGGTGATCACCAGCAACTTCCGGGAGACCTACGGCGGGGTGTTCCTCAACCAGGCCGACCACATCGCGGTCGGACGCGCCACCCTGGACGCGGTGCGCGACGCCGGCAACCGGTGGGTGTTCCGCGAGCTGCTCGACGAGGGCCACGAGCCGTGGAACGGGGTGCGGCAGGTGTGGGCGGCGGGCTCGCCCGAGGCGCGGCACGCGGTGGACACCACCGACCACTTCGACCTGGGCGTCGCCTCGCTGGAGGAGCACAAGGCGTACCTGGCCGGGTTGGGCGGGGCGATGGCGGACGCGCGCGAGTTCCTGGAGGGCTTCGGACGCGGCGCCGGCAGCCGGCTGGGGGTGCGGTTCGCGGTGCCGTTCGAGGTGTTCCCGCTGCGGTAGGCGCGCGGGCGGCCGGCCCGTTCAGTCGCGGTCGGGGCCGGGTTCGGTGTCGTGCCCGGTGGCGGTGTCGTCCCCGGTGGTGGTGTCGGAGGTGGTGCCGGTGGCGCCGCCCGGCTCGGTGCCGGCGGGGTTCCCGTCGGCACCGCCGTCCTCCGCGCGCCGGCGCCGGTAGCGCAGCACCTGCCGGAGCAGGAAGGCCGCCACCAGCAGCCCGAGGCCGACGGCGAACCAGAGCTGGTAGCGGATCGCCGTCCGGTAGACGGTGCCGATGTTGGCCCCGGCCAGGTAGCCGAAGGTGCCCCAGACGCCCACCCACAGCACCGCGCCGAGCACGTTGAACGGCTGGAACCGGCGCCAGGGCATCTCCGTCGTGCCCGCGATGATGCCGTTGGTCTGGCGCAGCCCGTCCACGAAGCGGGCCACCGTGACGACCTTGGCGCCGTGCCGGGCGAAGAAGCCGTCCGCCCGCTCCATCCGCTCCGGGGTGAGCAGCACGTAGCGGCCCCAGCGGTGGACGAAGGCGCGCCCGCCGGTGCGGCCGATCAGGTAGCCCAGGCTGTTGCCGACGGTGGCGGCGACGACGGCGATCAGCAGGACGGCGGCGAAGTTCAGGTGGCCCGTCCCGGCGTACACCGAGGCGAGCACGAGGATGGTCTGCCCGGGCACCGGGATGCCGCAGTTGTCGAGCAGCACGAGCAGCGCCACCGCGAGGTACCCGTAGTGGTCCAGCAGTGGCGCGAGCCCGGCGAGCGCCCCGGGCAGCGGGGTCGTGGCGGCGGACACCGCTCCTCACCACCTCGTCCCGGTGGGGTGCGGGGCGGTGGGGGTGTCGGTCAGCGGTTCGTCGCGCGCGGCTCGATGTTGCAGTCCGGGCCGGGGTAGATCAGGCCCTGGTGTCCGTCCTCGAAGCGGACCACGTACGGCGGTTGGCCGTCGGCGCCGCGCACCTCGACGATCTCGCCCTTCTGGTCCACCATGCCCACCGACCTGCTGTGGATGTGGAGCTGGTCACCTACCGCTGCGTGCATGGTCTGCTCCTCGGGTCGTGGCGGCCGCCGCGCGGCCGTTCCGGTCCACGGTTTCCACTGTGCTGCCGCGGCGGCGGGCTCGCAACGCCTCGGGCGGGCGGGTCGGGGGCGGCGGGTGCGCTGCCGGCGGGGCCCGGTGGCGGGCCCGGGGCCGGTTCAGCGGGCGGGCGGCTGCTCGGTGAGGTAGCAGCGCACCAGCCGCTTGCACTCGGCGATCAGGGCCGGATCGCCGTCCGGGTCGCTGCGGAAGGCCAGTTTGAGCACCGCGTCGGCGGCCTCCAGGGCGACCCGCAGGGCCAGGGTGAGCGCCGCCGGGTCGGCCGCCGCGAACAGGTCCCCGCCGAGCGCCTGCAGGCGCAGCGCGACGGCGGTGTTGTTGTCCACGCCCGCGTCGAGCAGGTGCTGGTCGTCGTGGACCCAGGCGGGGAGGGCCGGTCCGGCGTCGGCGAGGCCGAAGTCGACCTGGCCGAAGCCGCGCACCGTGCGCTTCATGGCGACGAACTCGTCCACCGCGAGGTCGGTGAACCCGGCCGGGCCGAGCGGGGCGGCGCCCGCGAGCCGGCCGTCGAGCCGCTGGAGGTACTGGTCGAGGTTGCGGGTGGCGAGCGCCGCCAGCAGGTCCTCCTTGCCGGCGAAGAACTGGTAGAGGGTGCCGATCGGCACCTGGGCGCGCTGCGCCACCTCCTTGGTGGTGAGCGCTGTGGCGCCGACCTCGTCGAGCAGTCCGGCGCAGGCGTCCAGGATCCGGCCGTACCGCTCCTGGCTGCGCTGCTGGACCGGTCGCCGTCGGACCACGGGGCCGCGGCCGGCCGTCTGGTGACTCCTGGTGTCGGCGCTCATGACGTCACTCTGCCGTATCCGCTGTTCCGGCGGCCAATCACCGGTGCGGTGGCGCCCCCGAGTGCCCCGTGGGGAGCGGGTCGACCGGTGGCCGGAGCTGAACGGCACGGTGGCGGGAAGGTGTCCACGGGTCGGCCGTGGTCTTGTCGTGGACGCGAAGGCCGGTTCATACTCCTCACGCGGACTACTTTGCGTGATCAACTCGTGTCTCTTCGTGGTGACCCGTGTGTCAGCTGTGGCGACGACGGACGTCTCCGTCGCCACCCGAGGTCTGGATGGTCCCGTGCGACCCACCGAACCCGTTCAGGTCCGATCGACCGTGCCCGGTTGTGCGTCCCGTCGTCCGGAAGGAGGGGGTCCGCTCGGTGACGCCGTCCTCCCCGGGGCGTGAGGCCCCCTCCGGCGCGCAGCGCCGTCGGTTCCTCGAGTCCGGCTACCTGGTCCTGCCCGGCCTGCTGCCGGAGCCGCTCCGCTCGCGGCTCGTCCCCGAGGTCGACCGCTGGGTCGACGAGGGACTGCGCGCCGACTCGATCGCCGCCTGCGCCGACCCGACCGGGCGCGCGGCGCCCCCGCTGCTCGAACTGGAACTGCCCGCCCACGGCCGGCTCCTCACCCACCCGCCGCTGTTGCGCACCCTGACCGGCCTGATCGGCCCGTCCTTCGTCTTCCACCACCTGCACAGCGACCGCCAGGCGCCGGGGATCCCCGGCAAGCCCTGGCACCACGACCGCGAGCCCAACGACCGCTCCGACCCGTCGCTGCTGATGGTCCACGCGCTGCACTACCTCGGCGGGCTGGACGAGAAGGTCGGCAGTCTGGCGGTGCTGCCCGGCTCGCACCGCCGCGTCGTCGGCAAGGCGTCCTTCGCCCACCACGGCACCCGCGAACTGGCCGGGGAGGTGGTCATCGACCGGCTGCCCGCGGGCTCCACCGTGCTGCTCGACTCGGCCCTGCTCCACACCCGCAGACCGGCGCCCGAAGGGCTCGGCAGTCCCCGCTACTTCATCGACGCGTCCTACTGCCAGGTCGGCGCGCGCTGGCGCCCGGTGAAGCCGTACTGGCGCCAGATGCTCGCCCGGGCCCGCGAACTGGGGCTGGCGGGCGCCCAGTGGCCGGAGCTGTTCGCGGAACGGCACTTCACCGAGTACACCGGAACCGTCTGAGGAGGACCGCGTGGAGATCGTCACCGCCGTCGCCTACCCCGAGGTCCACGACGCCTACCTGCGGGACCACCCGGTGGAGCGCGCCCACGAGGCCAACAGCAACCCGGCCGGCGAGGAGAACCTCGAACGCGCCGACCGGATCCCCGGCGGCTGGTGGCGCGTCCGGCTCTCGCGGGCGGACGTCCTCGGCGTCGTCCTGCCCTGGCACCTGAGCGAGGGCGGCGAGCGCGAACTCGTCCCCCGCTCCGGCCTGACGGTGGGCGAGGCGGCCGAGCGGATCCGCGCCGGCGGGGCCGACTGGTCCGGGGCGAACCCGGTCTGCGCGGCCAAGCTGCGGCTGCTCCGGTGGTCCCCGTTCACTCCGGTCTACCTCAGCACCGGCCCGGTCGACCACACCGACTACACGGACCTGCTGGTCCGGGAGGGACTGATCCACATCGACGGCCTGCACCGCATGCTGGCCTGGGAGCTGGCCGGGCGACTGCCCGGCCGGGCCCGGCTGGACGGGTACCTCGCGGGGGACCCCCTGCTCGTGGCGCCGGAGGCCCGGACACCCCGGGCGGCCCGGGCCGCGCGGACGGGGGACGAGTCGGCGTGACCTCCGCGACGCAGCACGTCCGGCCGGCGCGGCCCCCGCGGGCCGCCCGGTCGCTGTCCGAGCTCCTGTCGCACCACGCCCGGGTCCACCCGGTGCGGACCGCCCTCACCGACGGCGTCCGCGCCCTCGACTACCGCACCCTCGACGCCGCGGCGGGCCGGATCGCCGCCCGGCTGACCGCCTCCGGCACCGGGCCGGGGGACCGGATCGCCCTGCTCGGGCCCCGGGACGCCCGGATGCTGGTGCTGCTGTACGGCGTGCTGCGCTCGGGCGCGGCCGCGGTGCCCGTCGACCCGCAGTGGTCGGCGGCCGACCTCGCCCGACGGCTGGCGGCCGTCCGGGTCACCCGGGTGCTCGGCACCGAGCCGGACGCCCGCTGCGGGGCGGAGCGGCCGGTGGAGGTGCTGGACGCGGAAGGGCCGCCCGGCGCACGGGCGGCCGCCGCCGAAGCCGCCGCGGGCCCCGGTACCGGTACCGGCCCCGCTGCCTCCGGACCCGCCGGGCAGGGCGACGACCCGGCGTACCTCTCCTTCACCTCCGGGTCGAGCGGCGAGCCCAAGGCCGTGGCCGTCACCCACGGCAACGCCGTCCACTACGCGCAGGCGCTGGCCGGGCGGCTCGGCTACACCGAGGCCGACGCCCCGTGCACCGCGCACGTCACCACCCTCGCCGCCGACCTGGGCCACACCGCCTGGCTGCTCGCGCTGGCCGTCGGCGGCTCGGTGCACGTCGTGCCGGACGCCGAGGTGCGCGACCCCGAGGCCTGTTGGGCGTCCCTGAACCGCGCCGGGGTGACCGTGCTGAAGACCACGCCCTCGCACCTGACCGCGCTGCTGGAGGGCCGCCCGGCCGACGCCCCGCCGCTGCACACCGTGCTGCTCGGCGGGGAGGCGCTGCCGCGCCCGCTGGCCGCCGCCCTGCTCGACACCGGCGCCACCGCGCGGCTGGCCAACCACTACGGGCCGACCGAGACGACCGTCGGAGCCACCTGCCTCCTGGCCACCGAGGCCCGCCAGCTGCCCGCCGACGAGCCGACCGTCCCGATCGGCACCGCGATCGGCGAGGTGCTGCTCACCCTGCTGGACGGCGACGGGCGGCCGGTGGCCGACGGCGGGGTGGGGGAGCTGCTGATCGGCGGACGCGGCGTCAGCGCCGGGTACTTCGGCCGGCCCGCCGAGACGGCGCGCAGCTTCGTCTGGCACGGCGGTGAGCTCCGCTACCGCACCGGCGACCTGTGCCGGCGCCGCCCGGACGGCAGCCTGGTCTTCGTCGGCCGGGTGGACCGCCAGGTGAAGGTCCGCGGCTACCGGGTCGACCTCGCCGAGGTCGAACGGGCCATGGACGGGTTCCCCGGGGTGGCCCGGTCGGCCGCGCTGGTCCGGGAGACCGTGCTCGGGAACCAACTCGTCGGCGCGGTGAGCCTGTCGGGGCGCGGCCCCGGCCCGGAGGGGCTGGACGCCCACCTGCGCGACCGGCTGCCCGGCTACTCGGTGCCCCGGCCGATCCTGGTGCTGCCCGCGTTCCCGCTCGGGCCGAACGGCAAGCTCGACCGGGCCCGCCTGGCCGAGCTGGTGGGCGAACTGGTCGGCCGGCGCGCCGAGTCGGGGACCACCACGGGAGAGGACGACGGCCTGGCCCGCTCGATCGCCGCCTTCTGGGCGGGCGCGCTGGGCCTGCCCGCGGTCGGGCCGCACAGCGACGTGCGGGGCCTCGGCGGGGACTCCATCCTCGCCATGCGCACCGTCGCCCTGCTGCGCCGCCGGGGCCTGCGGGTGCACTACGAGGACTTCTACCGGCACCCGACGGCGCACGGCCTGGCGGCGGTCGCCGCGGCCGCACCGCCGGCTCCGGCCGCACCACCGACCCCGGGCACGCCGGCGACCCCGGTCACGCCGCCGGACGCGGGCGCCGCGCCGCCCGGCGACCGGGGGGCCCGACTCGCCCCGGCCCAGCGGTGGTTGTACCGCCAGAGTGCCGTCGACGACCTGCGGCACTGGAACCAGTCCGTCCTGCTGCGCTGCCGGAAGGCCGTCGACCCGCGCGCGCTGTCGGCGGCCCTCGGGGCGGTCCTGGAACGGCACCCGGCGCTGCGCCGGCCGGTCGGCCCGCAGGGCTACGGCGAGCCCCGGCCGGTGGCCGACCTCGACCCGCTCACCTTCTCCCGGCTCCCGGGCCCGCCGGGCCCGGTCGACGGGCCTACCGCCGACCCCCTCGCCGGGACCCTCGCGGGAACCATCGCCGGGGTCTGCACCGAACTCCACCGCGGCATCGACCCCGCGGCCGGCCGGCTGCTGCGCGCCCACCTGTTCACCGGCCCGCCCGGCACCGACGACCGGCTCGCCCTGATCGCGCACCACCTGGTGGTGGACGGCCTCTCCTGGCGGATCCTGCTGGACGACCTCGCCCACGCCTACCGGGCGGCGCTCGACGGTGAGCCGACCGCCCTGCCGCCGGCCCCGGACTTCTACCGGTGGGCCGCCGCC
This sequence comes from Kitasatospora sp. NPDC051702, assembly GCF_040681575.1. Classification (NCBI taxonomy): domain Bacteria; kingdom Bacillati; phylum Actinomycetota; class Actinomycetes; order Kitasatosporales; family Streptomycetaceae; genus Kitasatospora; species Kitasatospora sp. NPDC051702. Next base: position 5,763 of record NZ_JBFAZB010000052.1, on the reverse strand, counting down.
GTGCCCGCCCCGGCGGACGAACCGCCTTCCGGCGCCCCGCCCGTCCGGCGCCCGCCCGCCCGGCCCCCGTCCCCGGCCGCCCCGGTCCGCGCGCGGCCGGCGGCCGTCGGCTGGGCGCTCGACGAGGCGGGCACCGCCCGGCTGGTCGCCCGGCACGGCGGGGGCGCCGGACTGGAAGCCCTCCTGCTGACCGCCTTCGCCGCGGCCGTCCCGGGCCGCGGTGCGCGGTCACGGCTCGCCGTCGAGGTGGAGACGCACGGCCGCGACACCGCCGGGGACCAGGGCGAGTTCCTGGACACCGTGGGCTGGTTCACCGCCGTCAAACGGCTGGAGGTGGACCCGTCGGCGGGCCCGGCGGCGGTGGCCGAGCGGCTGCGCCGGGCACCCGTGCGGCCCATGGACGCGCCCGGCGACCGCCCGGCCGCCGGGTTCAACTTCCTCGGTACCTTCCGGCTGCCCGACGAGCCGGCGCTGGACTGGACCGTCGCCGACGAGCAGGCCGGGGTGGCGCGCTGCACCGGTGGTGACCCGCTCTACGAACTGCGGCTCACCGCACGGGTGGTGGAGCGCCGGCTGGTCGCCGACCTGGTGTACGGGTGGCCCGCGCTGCCGCACCCGGAGGCGGAGCGGATCGTCGCGGGGTTCGCCGCCGCCGTGGCCACCGAGGCCGGGGCGCGGCCCGCACCGCCGGTGCGGTGCCCGCTGTCGACCTCCGGCCAACCGCTCCACGCGGGCGCCCCGGTGGCCCCGCCCGCCCGGCCCGCGGCGCCCGGCCCGTTGGTGGTCCGCGAGCCCGTCCGGGTGCTGCTCACCGGCGCCACCGGCTACCTGGGGCGGCACCTGGTGGACGCCCTGCACCACCGCGGTGCCCAGGTCACCTGCCTGGTGCGGGCCGCCGACGACGCCGACGCCGCGCGCCGGCTGGGCGGCCTGCCGGATGCCGTCCGGGCCGTCGCCGGGGACATCGACGGGGAAGGGCTGGGACTGTCCCCGGCCGGGCTGGCGCGGGCGCGGCGGGCGCAGGTCGTGGTGCACGCGGCCGCCGACGTCCGGCTGGTCGCCTCGCCCGACGAGCTGGAGCGGACCAACCACACGGCGGTGCGCCGACTGCTCGACTGGGTCGACGAGCACGCCCCGACGGCCCGGCTGCACCACGTCTCCACGCTGGCCGTCGCGGGCGGCGTGGACGGCCCGCCGCGCCGGTTCAGCGAGGCGGACCTGCGGATCGGCCAGCACTTCCGCACCCCCTACGAGCGGAGCAAGTTCGCCGCGGAGCAGACCGTCCGGGCCTGGGCGGCCGGCGGCCGGTCCGCCTACCTGTACCGCAGCGGGCACATCGCGGCGCACAGCGGCACCGGCGCCTTCCAGGCCAACGTCGGCGACAACCGGATCTACCAGCTCGTCCGCGGCTACCTGCTGGCCGGGGTCGCCCCGCGCCGGCCGCACACCGCCTTCGGGTTCTCGTACGTGGACACCGTGGCTGCCGGGATCGCCGCGATCGCGCTGGACCCGTCCGCGCCGCCCGGCGCCTACCACGTGGAGACGCCGCACGAGACGCCGCACGACGACCTCGTCCGCTGGCTCGCCGCCCACGGCCACGCCGTCCGGCTCGCCGACGACGCGACCTTCGCGGCGGCGATCGCCCGCGCCGAGCGCGACCACCCGACGGCCGCCGGACTGGCCGCCGCGTGGGCGCTGCAGGAGGAGCGCAACGTCCTGGTGGACAGCGCGTACACCACCTCGGTGCTGGCGCGGTTGGGAGTCCGGTTCGCGGCGCCGACCCCGCAGTGGTGGTCGGCCGCGCTCACCTGGGCGGCCGGCGCCGGCTACCTGCCGCCCGCCCCCGCGCGCCACTGACCGCCCCGAGCCACCGACCCGCTCCCGCGCCCACCAACCCGCTCCCGCGCCCCCCGCCCGCTCCCGCGCCCCCCGCCCGCTCCGCGCACGCACCCGACGACGCACCCCGCGGACCATCCGCGACCGACCGAGACCCACCCCCCGACCACGGAAGGCGGACCGCGTGTCCCAGCTCTCCCCGGTGCTCAAGCAAGCCACCCCCGTCGTCGCGACCCGCGGCGAGGGCCTCCACCTCTTCGACGCGGACGGCCGCCGCTACCTCGACTTCACCTCCGGCGTGGGGGTGACCAGCACCGGCCACTGCCACCCGCGGGTGGTCGAGGCGGTCCGCGAGCAGGCCGGCCGGCTGATCCACGGCCAGTACACCACCGTGCTGCACGACCCCCTGCTCGCCCTCACCGGCCGGCTGGGCGAGGTGCTGCCGCCCGGTCTGGACGCGCTGTTCTACGCCACGGCCGGCACCGAGGCGGTGGAGGCCGCGCTGCGGCTCGCCCGGCACGCCACCGGGCGGCAGAACGTGATCGTCTTCGAGGGCTCCTTCCACGGCCGGACGATGGGCGCGGCGGCGCTCAGCACGGCCGGCACCCGCTTCCGCGCGGGCATCGGCCCGGTGATGCCCGGTGTCGCGGTGGCGCCCTTCCCGAACGCCTTCCGCCTCCGGCTGGACCTCGGCCTGGGCGAGGAGGAGGCGGTGGCCCACGCCCTGCGCGGGCTGGACCAGGTGCTCGCCACCGTCTCCGACCCGGACGAGACGGCGGCGATGTTCGTCGAGCCGGTGCTGGGGGAGGGCGGCTACGTGCCCGCGCCGGCCGGGTTCCTGGCGGGGCTGCGCGAGCGTGCCGACCGGCACGGCATCCTGCTCGTGGTGGACGAGATCCAGACCGGCTTCGGCCGCACCGGCCGGTTCTGGGCCCACCTGCACCACGAGGGCGTGGTGCCGGACGTCCTGATCACCGCCAAGGGCCTGGCCAGCGGCTTCCCGCTGTCGGCGGTCGCCGCGTCGACCGCGCTGATGCGCCGGGCCCGGCCGGGCTCGCAGGGCGGCACGTACGGCGGGAACCCGGTGGCCTGCGCCGCCGCGCTCGCCACGCTGGACGTCATCCGGGACGAGCGCCTCGTCGACAACGCCGCCGAGCTCGGCCCGCGTCTGCTCGACGGCCTGCGGGCGGTCGCCGCCGGAGCCCCGGCCGTCGCCGACGTCCGGGGGCTGGGGCTGATGGCCGGCAGCGAGTTCTGCCACCCGGACGGCTCGCCGGACCCGGACACCGCGCGGCGGGCCCAGCAGGCGGCGGCCGACCTCGGCCTGCTGCTGCTGACCTGCGGCGTCCACCTCAACGTGGTGCGGATGGTGCCGGCGCTGGTGGTCACGGCCGATCAGATCGACGAGGCGCTGGCGCTGTGGTCCAAGGCGGTCGCGGTGGCGGACGCCCGGTAGCGGAGGGACGGTGTGCACATGGACCACGACGACACGACGCCGGACGCCGGCACGGTGGCCGGGGCCGGCCGGGTGGCCGAGATCGGTTGGGAGAGTGCCGAGTTGGATGCCCGGCGGGTGCTCTGGTCGCTCGCGCCGGACGACCGGGAACGGCGGTTGCTCCGGGCCGACGCGCGGGCCCGCCGCTGGGGCCCGGCGGAGCCCGTCCGGGCCCGGCTGCGCGCCTTCGTCGACGGCGCCACCCGCTCCGTCGGCCTCGCCCACGTCCGCGGGCTGTTGGACCCGGAGGAGCCGGAGGCGGAGGTCACGGCCGCACTGTCCTTCCTGCTGAGCGACTTCGGCGAGATCGTCCCGCAGAACGGCCGCGGCGACCTCACCCAGGTGCTGAGCGACCAGGACGGCGACGGGAACACCGAGCTCGGCTTCCACTGCGACACCTGCGACCTGCTCGTCCTGTTCTGCCTCCGACCCGCCTTCCACGGCGGGGGGGCGACCAAGCTGGCGAGCGCGCGGCACGTCCACGACCTGATCGCGCGGGAGCGGCCGGACGCCCTCGCCACCCTCGCCGAGGACTGGACCTTCGACCGGACCGGGCGGGCGGGCCCCCAGGTCGTGGTCTCCCCGATCCTCTTCGCGCAGAAGGACGGCACCGTCGGCTGCTACTACCAGACCCGCACCGTCCGCTCCTCGCCGGACCGCGGCGGACCACCGCTGACGGACCGTCAGTGGGAGGCGCTCGGCGTGCTGGACGAGGTGCTCTACCGCCCGGAGATCGCCTTCGGCCTGCCGATGGCCGCGGGCGACCTGCTGATCATCCGCAACAGCCGCGTGCTGCACGGCCGTTCACCCTACGTGGACGAGCCGGGACCGAACGCCCGGCGGATGCTGCGGATCTGGATGAACACGGAGGCGTCATGACCGCCGCACGGACACCGGACGGCCGGATCGCCATCGTCACCGGCGGCGGCAGCGGGCTCGGCCGGGCCGCCGCGCTGGCCCTGCTCGGCGCCGGCTGGTCGGTGGCGGTGGCCGGCCGGCGCAAGGACGCGCTCGAGGAGACCGCAGCCCTCGCGCCGGTCGACCCGGGCCGGGTGCTGGCCTTCCCGACCGACGTCCGCAACCCGCAGGAGGTCGCCGCCCTGTTCGACGCCGTCCGCGAGCGGTTCGGCCGGCTCGACCTGCTGTTCAACAACGCCGGCGCCGCGGCTCCGCGCCGGCCCGTCACCGAGACCCCGCTCGCCGACTGGAACCGGGTGCTGGACACCATCGTCACCGGCGGCTTCCTCTGCGCCCGCGAGGCCTTCCGGGTGATGAGCACCCAGACCCCGCAGGGCGGGCGGATCATCAACAACGGCGCGCCCTCCGCGCACGTGCCCCGCCCCCACTCGGCCGCCTACACGGCCGCCAAGCACGCCCTCCTGGGCCTCACCCGGGTGCTGTCGCTGGACGGCCGGGCCCACGACATCGCCGTCGGCCAGATCGACGTCGGCAACGTCGCCCCGTTCGACGGCGGACCCCAGCCGGCCGCCCTGCAGGCCGACGGGCGGACGGCGGTGGAGCCGACCATCCCGGTGGAGCGGTTCACCGAGGCGGTGCTGCTGATGGCCTCGATGCCCCTGGACACCAACGTCCACTCCCTGACCGTCCTGCCCACCACCATGCCGTACGTCGGAAGGGGCTGAACCGTGCTGGTCAGCGCACGCTCCTTCGCCGAGTACCGGGCGATGTTCGGGCTCACCGCCCGGGACCTCGTCGGGAGCGTCCTGGACTGCCCGGGCGGCGCCGGGAGCTTCGTCGCCGAGGCCGGCGGGCGCGGCGTCGACGCGGTGGCCGTCGACCGCGAGTACGCCCGCCACCGGGCCGAACTCGGCGCCCTCGTCGAGCGGGAGACCCGTCACAAGCACCCGGCGCTGCTGCGGGAGGCGGCGGCGTTCGTCTGGAGCTGGTACGGCCACCCCGACCGCCTGACCGAGCAGTGGATCGGCAACGCCCGCGCCTTCCGGGCCGACATCGCCGCCCGCCCGGAGCGCTACGTCGCCGGATCGCTGCCCGACCTGCCCTTCGCCGACGACTCCTTCGACCTCGTGCTCAGCTCGCACCTGCTCTTCTCGTACGGCAACCGGCTGGACGAGGCGTTCCACCTGGCGTCCCTGCTGGAGCTGGCCCGGGTCGCCCGCCGCGAGGTCCGGCTCTTCCCGGTCATGGTGTACGACACCGGCCGCCGCTACGGTCCGCTGGAGCGGCTGCGCTCGCAGCTCGCCGACGCCGGGATCCCGAGCCGCCTGGAACGGACGGCCTACGAGTTCCAGCCCGGGGACAACGAGCGGCTGGTCCTCTCCTGCGGCGGGTACCGGCCCCCGGTCCGAGCGGCCAGGCCCTCCACGCCCGTCGACCCGGTCCGCTGGCGCCACCGGGAGGCCGCGCCGGGTCCCGGCCCCTGAGCGGGCGCGGCCCGCGGCCGCTCAGGGGCC